>REBP01000113.1 GCA_007692665.1 Gemmatimonadales bacterium
TCACTGCCCCCAGCGTCCCCACCGGCATGAACACCGGGGTCTCCACCGGGCCGTGCGGGGTGTGGAGCGTCCCCCGGCGGGCGGCGCCCTCGGTGGCATGGAGTTCGTAGCGGAAGTCGGCGGAAGGGTTCATGGCGCACAAGCTAACCATCCCCTCGGGGTCGCCAAACCGGCCGCTGTGGCGAGCCGGGGCGAGGGGGGCTAATTTCGGCCCCACGATGAGCGACTTCCTCTTCACGAGCCGCGCGAGTTCCCCCGAAGCGCTTTCGGCGGCCTTCGGAACGATCTGGCTCGACGGCGCGCCGGAGATCCTCGGATTCGGCGGCGAGTGGGGGAGGGTGGGCGCGACCCGGTCCCCCTACCGCGGCTTCGATCCGCTGGAGACGCAGACCCACGTCTGCGCCATCGCCGGAGGACCGATCCTCAATTTCCGGGACAACGACTTCCTCTCGGGAACCGATCCGCATGCAGCCACCCGGGCCCTGGTGGATCGATGGATCAAGGGGCACATGGACTGGGGTGAGGATCTGAGCGGCCCGTTCGCGGTACTGATCGTCGAAAAGGCGACAGGGGAAGCGACCTGCGTGACGGATCTCATGATGTTCCTCCCTGTCTACCGCTTCACGGACGACGCAAACGTCGTGTTCGGGACGCATGTGGACGCCGTGGCATGCGCCGCGGGGCAGTCCGGCCGATTCGACGAAGTATCGCTCCTGGACTTCGTGCTCCATTTCGCGCTGACCTACCCCTACACGGCGTATCGCGAAATCCGCCAATGCCGGCCGGCGACCGTGCACCGCCTCCCGTTCCCCGTTGTCCGGGGACGTTCAGCCCGCTGGGACGAACATCCATACTGGCGGCCGACCGAGACGATGCCGCATCAGCGTCTCCGTGATGCGGCGCATTCGCTCCGGGACTCGGTCCGTACGGACATCGAGCGCGTGGTCGCCTCCATGGACCGCGTGGGCCAGTTCCTCAGTGGAGGCGAGGACTCGAGGGCCGTGGCCGGCATGCTTCCGGACCGACTCCACCGCGACGCCTTCATCTTCCTGGACCAGATGAACCGGGAAGGGCGGGTCGCCGCACAGGCCGCGGAGGCCTACGGGGCCACCTTCGTCCCGGGATTCCGAACCCCGCTCCACTATCTCGAGATCCTTCCCGCAGCGTCGGCTCTCGTCGGGACCGGACATCAGTACATCCACGCGCATGCCCTGGGTTTCCACGGCTCCCTGGGTCTCGACGCGTATCCCGCCGTGTTCGGCGGGTACCTCGCCGACTCGCTGTTCAAGGGGATGTATGCCCCGAAGCATCCGCTGAACCACCGGCATCATTTCCTTCCGGAGATCGGGCTTTCGCACGAACCGGACGGCGCTCCCGTGCGACACCCGCTCTTTCCCGCTGATCTCCTCGAGCAGGTCACCACGCGGCGAAGGTCGCATCTCGCAACTGTCAGGGAGTTCAGGCCCACGTCGGCACGCGAATGGTCCGGACTATGGCCGATGACCGGGCGAGCAGGCATCCCCAACATCTACGCGAACCGTCGGCTCTTTGCCTCGTACGAGCCGTTCACGGGGAATCGGGCGGTGAAGCTTGCCGCCGAGATCCCCACCGCCTGGAAGCTGAACCGCAGGCTCTTCCGGGGGGCGTTCCACCCGTACCTCGCGCCGACTCGGTGGCTGCCTCATGCCGACGGGCGCCTTCCCTGGTTCCCGTGGTGGATCAACGTTCCCGTGCAGTTCAGGCACCTGCTGCAGAGAAGGATCTCAGGGGCGCTGGGCAGGAGAACCCCGCACGAGGGCCCGTGGAACGACTGGAACCCCATCGTCCGGAGTTCCCGGTGGGCCGAGGCGATCGAGGGCGCCGCGAGTGCCGCGGAGCACCTGCCGCACCTCGGCCCGACACTTGGCCGAGGAGTTCTGACCGACAGCAGCCTGGGGCTCTACCAGAAGATCAATCTGCTCCAGGCCTGCGTCCAGGTGAAGCGCGGCGCGGCCTCGATGCCCTAGTCGATGCCGGCCGCCTTCAGGATTTCCTCGACGCTCAGTGGCTCGATCTCGATCCCGTAGGCGGTCTTCAGGGCGCCGATGAAGATCGCATTCGCCATGAGCCCTCCCATCACCGTGCCTGCGTGACCCGCCGCGTCATCCAGCCGGGCGTGGTGAGGTTCATTTCCGCGTTCGGCGAGCTTGATCTCCCGACCACCGACATTCAGCGTGAGATTGGGGCTCAGCAGGTGCAGCAGGGACTGCGCGAACGCGTTCTGGTCCCAGACGGCAATTCCCCTGGCCCGGCCCCGTGCCTCCAGCGCGGCGTTCACCCGGGCGATGGCGTCCGATACCCGCTGCCGCCGGTCCGGGTCGGGAAACTGCTGCAGGACCGTCGGGTCGAGACCGGGATCGAACCGGAGCGCCAGTATGACGCGTGATGCGCCGGCGTCGAGGACCGTGTCCACCGCTTCGGTCACGTGGGCCACGAACTCGTCCAGCTTCTGATCGAGGGCCCCACCGGAGACCGTGCCATCATAGATCGATGCGTAACGGCTCCCGTTGAAGTCGTTCGAGCCGATGTCGATGATCGCGGTGTCCACCAGACCCTCCCTGATCTGCATGGCCAGTCCGGTGTGCTGCCCCCCCTGGATCAGGGTCGCGGCCGTGGCACTGCTGCGAGCCCAGTTGTAGGCGTAGCCCCCTCGACGGGGCTCCGGGCGCTGACCCCAGTCCCCCACGTCGATATCTCTCAAACGGACGAGAAGCTCGACCCAGTTGAGCGTGGTGGCAGCGTAGGCCCCGCCCCGGTTGTCGTCGGCCCGATACTCGTCTGCGTTCGAGTCCCCCAGAATACCCACCCCGCCCAGCGCGGCCGGGGGCTCGATGGGCGGTTCGGTCGTCGGATCGGGCTGCGTCGACGCACCGTCGCATGCCCACCCGAACGCGAGGGTGACCATGACCGCGAAGCAAAGCTGGATTCGGTGACGGGTCGATCGCCGGCGCGAATCACTCCTGAACATGGCAGGCACGATCATGGGGTCACCTTGGGAGTCGGGGTGGCGCACCAGACTCGTTACTCCGGAACTCTGCCGCGGATCCCCCGGGGTCGCCAGAGCCAGTCCAGCGCCAGTCCCAGGTCCAGGGGAGCGCCGTCCCACTTCGGGAGCGCCGCCAGCGTGGCCGGTTCGAGCCCGCGCGCGGCGTGAGCCTGGCGGAGGGCCGCGACGGGATCCTCGCAGAGCGCGGGCAGCGGCGGGATCCCCGTCAGTTCCCGCCCTTCCCCATCCCTGAACAGGCCTCCGGACGCCTGGGCATCGCCGCGGGCCCCACCGCGTGCCTCCACTGACAGTTCCCTCCGGTGCAACGCCCGATGATGCCGGCGGCACAGGAGGACCAGGTTCTCCAGCGAGGTCGCCCCCCCTTCCTGCCACGGAATGATGTGATGCGCGTCGCAGATGCGGTTCGTGCAGTGGGGGTGGGCGCATCCGCCGTCCCGGATCTCCAGCGCCCGGCGGAGGGCCGGGGGGACGATGCGGGTGCGGCGACCTACGTCCAGGATGCTCCCATCGGGCGCATGGGTGACCCGGACCACGGAGGCATCGCAGGCGGCCGCGGAATCGTCTGACGTCTCCGCGGAGACGTGGAGCATGACCTGGAACCGGTCGGCCCGGCCGGTGGTGCGGCGTCCCTCGACCTCGACACCCGCCCGAAGCGCGGCTTCGGCCAGGAGCCCCATGCCCTCCGCCTGCCGCTCGGCCAGGGGAGGCGCGTTCTCGCCCGTCGGCGTGCCTCGGAACAGGGCCTCCGCGGCCATGGCCAGCGCCCGCTCGAGGACCAGCGCGACCTCCGGCTCCAGGTGCCCGTGGATCCGCCACCTCCCGGTGCCGGAGTCGGGAGCGAGGTGCAGTCGGCAGGGAGGAAGGGGGACTTCGGCGCCGTCGCCGGTGGCGCGGTTCTGTGCAACGCGGTCGAGCCCGCCCCACCCCCGCACCAGGCGTTCGACCTGGGCGGCGGTGGCATTGAGGGCCACGTCGAGGAGGCGGCGCTCGGAGTCCGCGTCGGCCACCCGCGTGAGGGCGCGGGCCTTGGAGTACGAGAGCTCCCCCCGTGCCATGGCTGCCGAAATCAGGGGGAGATCCACCAGGGCCCGGGCCACTCGCACCTTCTCCCGCGCCGCGCCGGGGGAGATCCCGGTGCGCCAGCTGAGCCAGTGGGCCGTGCCAAGGAAGCCCCCGGCCGACCAGCCGCCGATGTCGTCAAAGGTGCGAAGCTTCAGGAGTAGTCGGTAGATCGCCACATGGATCTGCGCCGCCAGTTCGGCGATCTCGTCGCCGAGGGTGTCGGGGGAGGGAGCTTGCAATCTGGAGGGATCCGGAGATCCGAAGGCGGGGGACAGGCGAACCATGATCGGGGCTCCGGTGTGGCGCGGGGCACGTGGGAGGCGGTGGGCGGCAGTGGAGCGGCCGGCGCGGCCGGCGCGGGCCAGGTCCGACCGTCCCATGTTCACCCCTCGAATATAATCGGGGGTTTTCCACAGCCCGGAATGCCAGCTGGAAGCTGCGAGGAGGGGGGTACGGCACCCCGAACGTATCCCGAAGACCTCCTCCGCCGCCCTGCACGGCTCCCGGGCCGCGTGCGAGCGCCTCCGGAGCAGGTCCCGGCCTCCGCAATCGCTGCGGCCGAAAACCCGTGAAGGGGTCAGTGGGACGGCGCGATGGGATCCGGGGACGACCGGGCGTCCGGGCCGGGCGTCACGCCGTGCCGGGCGCCTGAGCCGGGCCGCCGGACGTCTCCGCGGAGACGCGGGAGGAGGGGAGCTTCGGCAGGATGAGCATGGCATCGCCGTAGGAGTAGAACCGGTAGGCCTCGCGCACCGCCTGGGCGTAGGCCTCCATGGTCCGCTCGTACCCCGCCATGGCCGCCACCAGCATGAGGAGGGTGGAGCGCGGAAGGTGGAAGTTCGTGACGAGGCCGTCCACCACCCGGATCGGGACCCCCGGGTGCAGGAAAAGCCGGGTTTCGCCACTCCCGGCGCGGACGGTGCGGTCTGCCGGGTCCGAGGCATCTCCTGCGGCAGCCGATTCCAGCGTTCGCACCACCGTCGTGCCCACCGCCCAGACACGCCCGCCCCGCGCCCGGGTCCGGGCCACGGCATCCGCGGCCTCCGGGGGGACTTCCCATCGCTCGGCGTGCATGACGTGGTCCTCGACCCGCTCCGCCTCCATCGGTCGGAAGGTGCCGGGCCCGACGTGCAGCGTGACCCGGGTCACATCCACGCCGGCGCGGGAGATTCGCTCCAGCAGCTCCGGGGTGAAGTGGAGGCCCGCCGTGGGCGCCGCCACCGATCCCGGCACCCGGGCGAAGACGGTCTGGTAGCGCTCCCGGTCCTCGGGCTCCTCGTCGCGTTCGAGGTAGGGGGGGAGGGGGATGCGACCGTACCGCTCGAGGGCCGCATCCGCCCCGAGCGAGGTCTCGAGCCGCACGATGCGTCCACCATCGGGGAGGCCGTCCTCGATGAACACCTCGAGCTCCCCCGCCGCCACGATGACCCGGCGCCCCGGCTTGAGCTTGGACCCCGGACGAACCAGCGCCTCCCAGCGGAGGAGGTCGTCGGGCGTCCCGTCCGGGCCATCCACCGGCCGAAGGAGGAAGACCTCGCAGGCGGCGCCGGTGGGCTTGTGGCCCAGGAGGCGCACCGGCAGGACCCTTGACTCGTTGAGCACGAGCAGGTCCCCGGGGGCCAGGTATTCGAGGAGGTCGGGGAAGCTCCGGTGCTCGATGGGCTGGTCGGCCTCGGGGCCCGCCCCCGGGGGCACCACGAGAAGGCGGGAGCCGTCGCGGCGCTCGGTGGGGTAGCGCGCCACCAGCCCCGGCGGGAGGTCGTAGTCGTAGGCCGACGCCCGGGTCAGGTCGGGGAGGGCGGTCATTCCCGTTCGAAGAGGCCGGGCAGGGAGTCGGGGCCGGCAGAGCCGGGGGCGCCGGCGGCGCCGGGGCCCGGAAGCTCGAAGCCGAAGCGCTCGAAGGTGCGGGGGGTGGCCATGCGGCCGCGGGGGGTCCGGACGAGGAAGCCCTCCTGGATCAGGAAGGGTTCGTAGACTTCCTCGAGGGTCTCCTGGTCCTCGCCCAGCGCCACCGCCAGCGAGCCCAGCCCCACCGGGCCGCCCCCGAACTTCTCGAGGAGGGCGCGGAGGATCCGGACGTCCATCTCGTCGAGGCCGTACTCGTCCACATCCAGGAGGCGGAGGGCGGCCCGGGCCACCTCGCCGTCGATGACCCCGTCGGCCCGGACCTGGGCGTAGTCCCGCACCCGGCGCAGCAGGCGGTTCGCCACGCGGGGGGTGCCCCGGGAGCGGCGGGCCAGCTCCTGGGCGCCCTCGGTGGTGGTCTTCACCCCCAGCACGTAGGCGCTCCGGCTCACGATGCGGGCCAGCTCCTCGGGCGGGTAGAAGTTCAGCCGCTGCACGATGCCGAAGCGCGCCCGCATCGGGGCCGTCAGGAGCCCGAACCGCGTGGTCGCGCCCACCAGCGTGAAGGGGTTGATCTGCATGGTCATGGTCTGGGCGTGGGCTCCTTCCGAGAGGCGGATCTCCACCTTCCGGTCCTCCATGGCCGGGTACAGGAACTCCTCCAGCACCGGGCGCAGCCGGTGGATCTCGTCGATGAAGAGGATGTCCCCCTCCTCCTGCGCCGTGAGCAGCGCCACCAGGTCGGCGGCCTTCTCGAGGACGGGGCCCGACGAGGTGCGCATCTGAACGCCCATCTCGGCGGCCATGAGGGCGGCCAGCGTGGTCTTCCCCAGGCCGGGAGGGCCGTGGAAGAGGAGGTGATCCAGCGGCTCGCCCCGTCCCTTCGCGGCGTCGATGGCAATCTGGAGCGCCTCCCGCACCCGTTCCTGCCCCACGAACTCGGAGAGGCGCGAGGGGCGGAGGCCCGGCTCGGACTCGCGCTCCTCGGGGAGGGCCTGGGGGGTCGTGACCTCGTGGCGGGGGTTGGGCGAGGAGGATGAGGAGGGGGTCATCGCTGGGCCAGGGCCTTTCGGAGGAGTTCGTCGGAGGAGGCGCCGGGGTTCTCCTCCAGGACCCGCTGCACGGCGGCGTCCGCCCGGTCCAGGGGCATCCCCAGGGCCACGAGGGCCCGCACCGCGGCCTGCGACTCGGAGATCCGCTCCGGGCCGTCGTCGCCCCGGGTGGTCACGGTGATCTCGAGGGCCGCCACCTTGTCGGAGAGCGCCACGGCCAGCTTCTCGGCCATGCGCTTTCCGACGCCGGGGGCCTGGGCCAGCATGGCCAGGTCACGCTCCTCGATGGCCCGGGCCAGCCGCGCGGCGGGCATGGTGGAGAGGAGCGAGAGGGCGACCTTTCCGCCCACGCCCGGCGCGGTGAGGAGAGTGGCGAAGAGCACCCGCTCCGTGGGGTCCAGGAACCCGTAGAGGGTGGCGCCGTCCTCGCGCATCAGGTGGTGGATGCGAAGCTCCACCTCGAAGCCGGGCTTGGGCAGCCGCTCGGCCACCGTGCGCGGGACCTCCACCCGGTAGACCACGCCGCCGGCGGTGGCGATCTCGACGGAGCCGCCCCCGACCTCCATGTCCAGCCCCACGTCCCGGGGGAGGAGGGTGCCTCGGAGTCGGGAGATCATGCGGGCCTCCGTGATACGTGGATGCGGTGGCCAAGGGCCATGTGGCAGAGGGCGGCGGCCACGCCGTCGGCGGCGTCGTTGGGCCGGGGGGGCGCCACCAGCCGGAGGCGTTCCTGCACCATGAGCCCCACCTGGTCCTTCGTGGCCGAGCCGTGGCCCACCACCGCCTTCTTGATGGCGAGCGGCGTGTACTCGGCAATGGCAAGATCGCGGAGCTCTGCGGCCAGGAGAATGGCACCACGGGCATGCCCGAGGATCAGCGCGCTCCGGGCGTTCTTCCCCTGGAAGACGTCCTCCACCGACACGACGTCGGGGTCGAAGCGGTCCAGGATGTCGGAGATGCCCTCGAAGATCTGCCGGATTCGGGCGGGGAGCGGGGTCTTCGCCGTGGGGCGGATGACGCCGCACTCGAGGAGGGTGAGCTTCTGCCCCTCGCGCCGCACCACCCCGTACCCGGTGACGGTGGTCCCGGGATCGATCCCCACCACGACCAGCCGCCCCGGTCCCGGTGGGGCGGAGTGGATCACGACATGGCCTCGGCGAGGGCGGCTTCGTCGATGTTGGCGTTCGAGGAGACCCGCGAGACGTCGTCGTGGTCGTCGAGGAGGTCCAGGAGCTTGAGCAGCCGGGCGGCGTCGTCGCCCGAGACGTCCACCTCGTTCTTCGGGATCATGGCCAGCTCCGCCGACTCGAACTCGATCCCCGCCGCCTTGAGCGCCTCCTGCGTCGGATGGAACTCGGGCACGCCGGTGGTCACGACGATCTCGCCCTCGCCGGTGACGACGTCCTCGGCGCCGGCCTCGAGGACCGCTTCGAAGACCGCCTCCTCGGTGGTGGTGGAGGCATCGATGAAGATCTGCCCCTTCCGGTCGAACTGCCATGCCACCGACCCCGTGGTGCCCAGGTTGCCGCCGTTCTTCTGGAGGATGTGCCGGACTTCGGCCACCGTGCGGTTCTGGTTGTCGGTGGTGCAGTCGATGTAGAGGGCGACGCCGGAGGGGCCGTACCCCTCGTAGGTCATCTCCTCGTACATGACGCCCTCGAGTTCGCCGGTGCCCCGCTTGATGGCGCGCTCGATGTTTTCGGCGGGCATGTTCGCCGCCTTGGCCGTGTCCACCGCCAGCCTCAGCCGGGGGTTGAAGTCGGGCTCACCGCCCCCTTCGCGGGAGGCGACCGTGATCTCGCGGATCATCTTCGTGAAGAGCTTGCCGCGCTTGGCGTCGAGCACCGCCTTCTTGCGCTTGATCTGGGACCACTTGTTGTGACCTGCCACCGTTCCCCTCCCTGGAATGCCCGCCGTGCAACCCGCGACGCTTCAAAATATCAGTTCGAGCGGCGGCGGCGCGACACCTCGTCCAGGACGGCGCGCTCCTGCTCGGTCAGCGAGGCGATGCCCGAGGCGGAAATCTTGTCCAGGATACGGTCCACTTCATCGAGGAGTTCTGCGTCGGGGCCGGCGGTGACCGCGTCACCGCGGGCGGGCTCGTCGGCGGTCTCGGGGATGGGTCGACGTCTCCGCGGAGACGTGGCCCGGTTCTCACGGCGGTCGGCGGCGAGGTCCCGGACCTGCTGCACGATGGTCACGCGGGAGCCGCGCACCGAGTTCCCGATGCCCGGGAAGGCCGGGGTCCCCTGCCCTCCCCCGCCCCCGAAGCGCAGGTAGAGGCCGGCTGCGATGAGCCCGCCCAGGTGGGCGAAGTGGGCCGTCGTGGTCTGGGCGTCGCCCATGGTGGCCAGGAAGGTGAAGACCACCATGGCCCCCACCAGGAACTTGGCCTTCACGGGGAAGATGCCCCAGATGTAGATGGGGGCGTTGGGCCAGTACCAGGCGAAGGCCAGCATGAGGCCGAACGCCGCGCCGGAGGCCCCGATCACCGGCGTCGAGAAGGCGAAGACGAAGCCCAGCAGCGCCCCGCCCAGCCCGCTCAGCAGGTAGAGCTTCAGGAACTCGGTCCCGCCCAGGCGCTGCTCCAGCGGCGGCCCGAAGAAGAAGACCACCAGCATGTTGAAGAGCACGTGCCAGAAGCCGCCGTGCACGAACATGTAGGTGAAGATCCCCCAGGGCCGGAACAGGATCTCGGCCGGCGTGAAGCCGAACCACCGGACCAGGAACCCGAGGGGGACCACCAGGCTCACCAGGAACACCGCCGCGTTGGCGATGAGGAGACGCTTCACCCAGGGGGTCAGCGAGAAGCCGGTGCGCTCTGCGAAGGATCCGTACGACATGGGGGCTTCAACCCGTCGAGGCGGGCGGAGTTCCGGCGGCCATGCGGACCAGGCGGTCGCAGAGATCGGCGAAGCTCCACCCGTGTGCGCGGGCGGCACGGGGAAGGAGGGAATTGGCGGTCATGCCCGGAAGGGCGTTGGCCTCGAGGCACCAGAGGCCACCGTGTTCGTCCATGAGAAAATCCACGCGGGAGAGGTGTCGGAGCCGGAGCAGCTCGTGGACCTGCACGGCAAGTTCTTGCACGTTCTGCGCCACCGCCGGGTCGAGGTCGGCGGGGAAGATTTCCTCGGCCATCCCGGGCACGTACTTGCACTCGTAATCGAAGAGCTCATGGGTGGGGCGGATCTCGCCCACCGGCAGGGCCTCGACCGGGCCGGCCCCTTCGCCGCCACCGATGATGCCCACGGTGAGCTCGCGGCCCTTCACGTAGCGTTCGAACAGGATGCGGGGTTCCTGCGCCGCCGACAGGGGGACCGCCGCCTCGAGCTCGGCCCGGTCGTGAGCCAGCGTGAGCCCCACGGTGGAGCCGCCGGAGGGGGGCTTCACGATGACCGGGAGCCCCAGGCGGGCCGCGACCTGGTCGAGCACGGAGGCGGGAACCGCCGCCGGCTGCCCCTCCGCCCCCGAGGCCCGCGCGACGATCCAGTCGGGGGTCGGCACCCCCGCATCCCGGAAGAGGCGTTTCGAGATCTCCTTGTCCATGGAGAGCGCGCACCCGAGCCGCTCGCTGCCGACGAAGGGGAGTCCCGCCAGGGCCAGGAGGGCCTGCACCGTGCCGTCCTCGCCGGCGCCGCCGTGGAGGACGGGGAAGATCACGTCGGCTTCGGCCACCGCCGGATGCGTCGTGACGAGTCCCGGGAGCGTGCGGTCGCGGACGTCCAGCGCGGTGACCTGGTGCCCGGCTTCGGCCAGCGCCTGCTCGACCTGGGATGCGGAATTGAGCGATACCTCGCGCTCGCTCGAGTCGCCGCCTTTCAGAACGACGACGCGGAGGGGCGCAGGCGCCCCGGAGCGGGCCGTCACCGGAGCTCCGCCAGCGTGCGGACCACGTCGTAGCGCGTGAGGATCCCGAAGATCTCGCCCCCGCGGCGGACCAGGACGGCGGGGTTCCCCCGGGTGAGGAGGCGGGTGAGGTCGTCCACCGAGAGGGTGTCGTCCACCACCGGGAAGGGGGTGCCCATGACCTCCTCCACCGGGAGGTTCAGCACGGCGGGGTCTTCCAGGACCCGGCTCAGGAGGTCGCCCTCGAGGACCGATCCCACCGAGGCGCCGCCGTGGAGGACCGGGAGCTGGGAGATGTCGTGGGTCGTCAGGGCGGAGAGCGCCATGCGCACCGGGGTGGAGGGGGCCACCGTGACCAGGGCGGGGAGGGTGCCCTTGCCGCCCAGGAGTTCGCCGGCGCGGCGGCGCTCCCGGGGGGTGAAGCCGTTCGATTCCATCCACTCGGGGTCGTAGAGCTTGGTGAGGTAGCGCTCGCCCCAGTCGCAGAGGATGGCCACCACGAAGGCGTCGGGGTCGTCGAGCTCCCGGGCGCGCTCCACGGCGGCGTGGAGGTTGAGGCCGCCCGAGCCGCCCACGAAGAGCGCTTCCTCGCGGGTGAGGCGCATGGCCATGGCGAAGGCGTCGCGGTCGGTGACCGTGACGTAGTCGTCCACCAGCTCCAGGTCGAGGGTGCCGGGGATCTTGTCGTTTCCGAGTCCCTCGACGGCGTAGGGCTCGCCCTCGCCCATCTCGCCGGTGTGGAAGAAGCGGCCGATGATGGAGCCCACCGGGTCCACCCCGATGGCCTGCACCCCGGGGTTCTGCTCCTTCAGGAAGCGCGCCGCCCCGGTGAGGGTGCCCCCGGTGCCGGCGCCGGCGAAGAAGTGGGAGATGCGCCCCTGGCTCTGCTCCCACAGCTCGGGGCCGGTGGTCCGGTAGTGGGCCTCGGGGTTCGCCGGGTTGTAGAACTGGTCGGCCAGGACGGCGCCCGGGGTCTCGGCGGCGATGGCCTTCGCGCGCATGCCGTAGTGCTCCGGGTGGTCCGGGGCCACGGCGGTGGGGGTGATGATGACCTCGGCCCCGAAGGCGCGGAGCAGCTTCACCTTTTCGCGACTCATCTTGTCGGGCATGGTGAAGATCATGTGGTAGCCCCGGGAGATGGCGGCGAGGGCCAGCCCGACCCCCGTGTTCCCGCTCGTGCCCTCGACGATGGTGCCGCCGGGCTTCAGCTCGCCCCGGGCCTCGGCGTCGGCGATGATGGCCTCGCCGATCCGGTCCTTCACCGAGCCCCCCGGGTTCATGAACTCGCACTTCCCGTAGATGGGGGTGCGGATGCCGGCGCCGATGCGGTGGAGGCGGAGGAGGGGGGTCCAGCCCACCATCTCCTGGACGGAGTCGATGGGGCGTGTGAAACGGGGGGATGCGGAGGTCAACGGCTGGTCTCGGGTCGGGGGCGGGTGGAGAACTCGACAGGAAGGGAGGCCCACATCCGCACCCGCTTCCCGTTGCGTCGGCCAGGCTGGAATTTCAGGTCGCGGGCCCCCGCAAGGGCCGCCTTGTCGAGCCCCTCGTGACCGGAGCTCTCGGAGACCTCGAGGGAGTCCACGACGCCGGTGTCGGTGACGCGGACCCGGAGGACCGTGGTGCCCTCGAGCCCCTCGTCCCAGAGTTCCACGGGGTAGAGGACCGGGTCCTCGCCGTAGAGGGGGACCGGGGGATCGATCTCGGCGTCTCCGCACCCGGCCAGGACGAGGAGGATCGCGAGAAGTGTGGTGCGGGTGATCATCTATTGGGCCTGCCTGTGGAGGGCCGCCAGCACGTTCAATGCTTCCAGCGGCGTCAGGTCGTCGATTGCGAGCGCGCGGAGGCGGGCCACGAGCGCCGCGGCCACGGGGTCCTCCACCTGGAACAGCGACATCTGCGGGGGCGGCTCGGTGCGCCCCAGTCCCTGGCCGCCCCGGGAGTGCGTCCCCTCGAGTTCGGCGAGGAGCATGCGCGCCCGGGCCAGCACCTCGGGGGGGAGCCCTGCGAGGCGTGCCACCTGGATCCCGTACGAGCGATCCGCCCCCCCGTCTTCGAGGCGCCGGAGGAAGACGATGTTCTCGCCCGACTCCCGCACCACCACGTTCATATTCTTCACACCCTCGAGAAGGTCCCCCAGCTGCGTGAGTTCGTGGTAGTGGGTGGCGAAGATCGTCCGGGCGCCGACGTGGGCGTGGAGGTGCTCGGTGACGGCCCAGGCGATGGAGACGCCGTCGTAGGTGGAGGTGCCGCGGCCGATCTCGTCCAGCAGGACGAGGCTCCGCTCCGTCGCCCCGTGGAGGATGGCGGCGGTCTCGTTCATCTCCACCAT
This sequence comes from Gemmatimonadales bacterium, assembly GCA_007692665.1. Taxonomy (GTDB): domain Bacteria; phylum Gemmatimonadota; class Gemmatimonadetes; order Longimicrobiales; family Gaopeijiaceae; genus SKNW01. Next base: position 13,184 of record REBP01000113.1, read on the forward strand.
GAAGGTGGACTGCCCCCGGGCCAGGTTGTCGGAGGCGCCCACCCGGGTGAAGATGCGGTCGCAGACCGGGAGGCGGGCGGCGGCCGCGGGGACGAAGGCCCCCACCTGGGCCAGGAGCTGGATCAGCCCCACCTGCCGGAGGATCGTGCTCTTTCCGGCCATGTTCGGGCCGGTGAGGATGACGATCCACCCCTGGTCGTCCAGGACCAGGTCGTTGGGGATGAAGTCCTCGCGGGGCATCATGGTCTCCACCACCGGGTGGCGGCCGGCCTCGATGCGGAGCTCGGAGCCGGAGTGGAGCTCGGGGCGGACGTAGCCGCGGCGCACGGCCACGTGGGCCAGCGTGGCCAGCACGTCCAGGCAGGCCACCGCGGCGCCGGCGGCCTGGAGGCGGGGGACCTCGGCGGCGACCTCGCGGCGGAGCTGCTGGAAGAGGTCGGTCTCGAGGGCCAGGATGCGCTCCTCGGCGCCGGTGACCTTTTCCTCCCACTCCTTCAGTTCGGGCGTGAAGTAGCGCTCCCCGTTCGAGAGCGTCTGCTTCCGCACGTAGTCGCCCGGGACCCGGTCCAGGTTCGCGCGGGTGACCTCGAGGTAGTAGCCGAAGACCTTGTTGAAGCCGACCTTGAGCGACGAGATGCCGGTGCGCTCCCGCTCCCGGGTCTGGAGGGCGGCGATGAAGTCCACGGCCCCGTCGCGGGTGGCCCGGAGTTCGTCCAGCTCGGGGGAGAACCCGGTGCGGATCACGCCCCCGTCCTGGAGGCTCACCGGTGCCTCGTCCGAGAGGGCGGCGCCGACGTGGGCTGCCAGGTCCTCGAGGGTGTCCAGCTCGACGGTGAGCTCGGTCAGGAGATCCGATGCGACGGGCGACGTCGCATCCAGCGAAGCGACCGCATCGCGAAGCGCAGGCAGGCGGTCCAGGGAGCGCCCCAGGGCCAGGAGTTCGCGGGGGGTGACGCGGCCGGTGCTGATCTTTCCGGCCAGGCGCTCGAGGTCGCGGATCTCGGCGAGTTCGGCGCGGAGACGGGTGCGGAGTTCGCGGTGCGCCACGAGCTCGGCCACCGCGTCCTGGCGGCGCCAGATGGCCTCGGGAAGGACCAGGGGGCGGAGGATCCAGCGGCGGAGGAGGCGGGCGCCCATGGCGGTGACGGTCTCGTCGAGGACGGCCACCAGGGTGCCGTCGGCGCTCCCCCCGGAGGCTCCGGCCACGGCGCGGAGGGGCTCCACGAGCTCGAGGTTCCGGCGGGTCATCTCGTCCAGGACCATCTCGGCGCCGGGGCGGACGATGCGCGGGCGCTGGAGGTGCTTCGCCGCGGTGGGCTGGGTCTCGCGCACGTACTGCACGAGGGCGCCGGCGGCCTGGACCAGCGCCGCGTCGGCGGGGCCGAAGCCCAGGGACTCCAGGGTCTGGAGCCCGAAGTGGCGGCGGAGTTCGTCGTCGCCGGCGGCGAGGTCGAAGTAGCTGTCCTCCCGGACGGTGAGGGGGAGGCCGGGGGCCATGCCCTCGGCAGCGCCGGCGAAGCGGGCTTCCATGGCTCGGGGAATCAGCAGCTCGGCGGCCTCGAGGCGGCCCAGTTCGGCGGCGAGTCCGTGGCCGGTGGTGGCCTGGAGCTGGAGTTCGCCGGTGGAGAGGTCCAGGGCGGCGAGGGCGCCGGGGACCACGGCCACCAGGAAGTTGTTCCGGCGCTCCTGGAGGAGGGTGTCGTGGAGGGCGGTGCCGGGGGTGACGGTCTCCACCACCTCGCGGCGGACGATGCCCTTCGCCTCGGAGGCATCCTCCATCTGCTCGCAGATGGCGGCGCGGCGACCGGTGCGGACGAGCCGGGCCAGGTACTGGTCCAGCGCCTTGGCCGGGACCCCGGCCATGGGGACCTGGGCGGCGGCCCCGTTGTTCCGGGCGGTGAGGGTAAGCCCCAGGACCTTCGAGGCCTCCTTCGCGTCATCGTGGAAGAGCTCGTAGAAGTCGCCCACCCGGAAGAAGATGAGCGCGTCCTGGTGGCGGGACTTGGCGTCTCGCCACTGCTGCATCAGGGGGGTGTCGTCGGGGAGGGCGGCCGGTACGGGCATGGGGGGAAGCATACCGTGGGGCCGGGGCCGGATCAACGTCCCCCGCCGGGGGTCTGACCGGGCATGCCTCGTCACCGCCACCGCCACCGGAGTTTTCCGCCCCTCGTCTCGTCCCGGTCGCGGGTGCTCGTGCTCGGTTCCCTTCCCGGCGCCGAGTCGCTGGCGCAGGGGCGGTACTACGCGCATCCCCGGAACCGGTTCTGGCCCGTGCTGGGGGCCGTGTTCGGGGTACGGGGGGAGGCGCCGTGGGACGAGCGACTGGCCTCCCTCGATGCGTGCGGGGTGGCGCTCTGGGACGTGCTGGGCGGGGCGGCGCGGGTGGGGAGCCTGGACACCTCCATTGTCCGGTCCACCGAGGAGCCGAACGACGTGGCGGGGCTCCTGGCCGCCCACCCGGGGATCCTGCGGGTGGGGCTGAACGGTCGGAAGGCGGAGGCGCTCTTCCTGCGCTGGGTGGCCCCGCAACTGGCCCCCGAGGTGGCGAGCCGCGTGCGTGTTCACCCCCTCCCCTCCACGAGCCCGGCCAACGCCCGCTTCCGGCTCGAGGACCTGGTCCGGGCGTGGGCAGTGCTGCGCTGAGCTGGCACGGAGTTCGCAGCGGAGAAACCCCATGACTCCCCCGCGTTCCGATCCAGCGTACACGCCCCCGTGGTGGCTCGGGGGCGGAGAGACCTGTCCGGTGTGCCTCCAGCCCTACGTGCTGGAGATGGAGGTGCGCTGCGTGGCGTGCGACGGGCCCCACTGCCCGCACTGCAAGTGCGCCACATGCGAGATGGATGAGGACGAGCCGGAGGACGAGCCATGACCGCCCGGGCCATGTGGAAGGCGGTGCTGGGCTTCGGCGACACCCGGCTTCCGGTCAAGCTCTACTCGGCGGTGGAGGACCGGAACATCCGCTTCCGGCTCCTCCATGCCGACGACCTGGTCCCCCTCGAGCAGCGCATGATCAACCCCGAGACCGAGGCCGTGGTGGCCTTCGCCGAAACCCGGCGGGGGATCGAGGTCGAGGCCGACCGGATCGTCGTGCTCTCCGACGAGGAGCGGGAGGCCCTCGAGCCCGAGGCCTCCCGCGACATCGAGGTGACGCGGTTCGTGGACCCCGCCCTCATCAACCACCAGTGGTACGTGCGGCCGTACTACCTGGGCCCCGACGGAAGCGACGCCGCCTACTATGCCTTCGCCCGCGCCCTCGAGTCCCGGGGGGTGGAAGGGGTCGCGCGCTGGGTCATGCGGAAGAAGCGATACCTGGGAGCGCTCCGGGCCCGGGAGGGGCACCTCTTCCTCGTGACGCTGCGGCATGTCGGGGAGGTGATCTCGGCGACGGAACTGGAGGCGCCCGCGGGCCGCGAACTGGCGGAGCGGGAGCTCGACATGGCCGAGAAGTTCGTGAAGGCGCTGGAGGAGGAGTTCGAGCCCGAGCGCTACCGGGACGAGTACCGGGACCGGGTGGCGAAGCTCATCGAGCTCAAGGCGCAGGGGGGCACCGTGGAGCCCGAGGCCTACGAGGAAAAGGAGGCCCCGGACGAACTCCTCGAACTCCTCGAGGCAAGCCTGGAAGCGCTCGAGCATGCCTAGGCCCGCGGGGGGCGCCGGTGGTGGTGCGTTCTGGTCGGGCACGATCAGCTTCGGGCTCATCAGCGTGCCGGTGCGCCTCTTCCCCGCGAGCCGCGGGTCGCGGGTCTCGCTCCGGATGCTGGACGAGGACGGCACCCCCCTTCGTCGGAGGTACTACTGCCCGGCTCACGACCGCCTGGTGGAGGACGACGAGATCGCCCGGGGCTTCGAGCTCGAGGACGGGGACCCGGTGGTGGTCACCGACGAGGAGCTCGAGGCGGTGTCGCCGGGGAAGTCGCGGGAGATCGACCTGAAGCGCTTCGTCGAGGCCGGGTCCATTCCCCCCCTCTTCTTCGAGCGCGCCTACTTCCTCACGCCGTCGGGCGACACGAACAAGGCCTACCGGCTCCTCGCCGACGTCATGGAGCGTACCGGGCGGGCGGGCATCGCCACCTTCGTCATGCGGAACAAGGAGTACCTGGTGGCGATCCTGGCGGAGGGCGGCATCCTCCGCGCCGAGACGCTCCGGTTCCACGACGAGGTGAGGGGGCCCGCCGACGTTGGACTCGAGCTCGACCCCGACGTGGACGCCGCCGAGGTGAAACGGTTCGCGAAGGCCATCGACGCGCTGGTGGCGGACGAGCTGGACCTGGACGAGATGAAGGACGAGTCCGGTGCCGAGCTTCGGGGGCTCGCGGAGCGGAAGGCCGAGGAGGGTCGGGACGTGGTCGAGGTCTCGTCCGGCGGAAACGGCGAGGGGGCGGACGACGCCGGGGACGGAGACGACGGAGACGACGTGGTCGAGGTGGACCTCCTGGAGACGATCCGGAGGAGCCTGAAGGGCGGCAACGGGGCGAAGCCGTAGCGCGATCCCGCAGACCCGGCCCGGACGGCGCCCGTCAGCCCTTCGCCTGCGCCCGCATGCCGACGGTCAGCACCTGCCGGTGGCCGAAGAACCCCTCCCAGGGATCGGCCTCCAGCCTTTCCAGACGGGACGGGACGGTCTGGACGGTGAACGCCGACGGGCTTTCCAGGCCGTCGAGCTCGTCCCACCGCAGGGGCGTGGCCACCGGTGCCCCCGGGCGGGCCCGGGTGGAATACGAGGCGATGGCCGTGGCCCCCCGCCCGTTCCGGAGGTAGTCCACGAAGATCCGTCCCTTCCGCTTCGCCTTGCTGGACGAACTGACGAAGCGGTCCTTCGCCTCCCGCTCCATCCTCCGGGCCAGGTCCTGCGAGAAGCCCCGGACCTCGTCCCAGGTGGAGCGCCGCACGATGGGGAGCACCAGGTGGAGCCCCTTCCCCCCGGTGGTGCGGAGGAAGCTCTCGAGCCCCAGATCGGCGAGGATCTCCCGGAGGTGGACGGCGGCCGACCTCACCTCGGACCAGGTCACCCCGTCGCCGGGGTCGAGGTCGAAGATGATGCGGTCCGGCCGGTCCAGGCGGTCCTCGCGGCTCCCCCAGGGGTGCAGCTCCAGCACGCCGAACTGGACCAGGCTCACGAGCCCCGCGAGGTCGTCGGCGGCGACGTAGAGGTCGCCCGGCTCCGAGACCTCGATCCCCCGAAGGGCTTCGGGCATCCCCTCGGTGAGGTGCTTCTGGTAGAAGCAGTGCTTCTCCCGGCCCTGGGGGCACCGCACGAGGGAGAGGGGCCGCCCCTTCACGTGGGGGAGGATCCAGGCGGCCACGGCCTCGTAGTAGAGCGCCAGGTCCCGCTTGGTCAGCCCCTGTTCGGGGTAGAGCACTCGGTCGGCATTGGAGAGCGCGACGCCTGCGATGCGGTTCGATTTCTTCTGCTTCCCGGGGTTCGGTCCGGACACGGCTTCCACTCCCCTGAAGGTGGCATGGCGGAGAATGCCCTCATCGGTCCACCCGGCGAAGGTCACGTCCGCCACGAGTTCGGGTCGGACCCAGTGCACACCCCGGGCCGCCGCCCCGGTGGGAGGATCGTGGAAGGGGGTGTCGGATGCCGGGAACTGGTCCAGGCGGTCGCGGAGTTCGGCCAGGGCCTGCGCGGAGAAACCGGTCCCCACGCGCCCCCGGTAGACCAGGCGACCCTCGTCGTCGCGGGAACCGACCAGGAGGGCCCCGAAACCCGAGCGTGATCCCGACGGCTCGGTCCACCCGCCCACGAGGAAGCGGCCCCGGCGAAGGCACTTGACCTTGACCCAGTCGCGGGTCCGTCCTTCGCGGTACGGCGCGTCGACACGCTTCGAGACGACCCCTTCCAGCGCGTGAAGGCAGGCGTGCCTGGCGACGGCTTCCCCCTCGCCCACGATGTGGTCGCTGAAGCGGAGGGGATCGACCGCCGGGCCCGCGTCGAGAAGCGCCTTCAGGACGCGCTTCCGGTCCAGCAGCGGGAGGCGCCGAAGATCACGGCCGCGGTAGAAGGGGAGATCGAAGAGAAAGTACGTCACGTCGTCGGCCCGGCCCCGGCTCAGTCGGCTCTGGAGGGCCTGGAAGTCCGTGGTCCCGTCGGGCGCAGGCACGGCGATCTCGCCGTCCAGGAGCGTGTCGTCGACGCCCAGTTCACCGAGCGCGGCGGCGACGCCGGGGAACCGGTCCGTCCAGTCGTGGCCCCCCCGTGTGACGAGGGTGACCTCGTTCGCCTCGAGTCGCGCCTGGATGCGGTACCCGTCGAACTTGAGCTCGTGGACCCACCGGTCCCCCTTCGGAGCCCCCTTCACGAGGGTCGGAAGCTGGGGCTCGAGCCTGGAGGGGAGGCCGGCCTTCGGTGCCCCGGAGGGGGGAGGCGGAGGGGGACCCGCCACCGGATCTCCGGCGGCGGCGATCCCCTCCATCGTGCGTCCCGTGACGAGGCTCGTGAGATGCTCCTCGGTGACCCCTGCCCCGTCGCCGGGACGGGCCTCGGCATCGTCCGCCTTCCGAAGGAGCCAGTTCCGTCCGTCCTCGCCGGCCCGGCCTCCCATTCTCACCAGGAGCCAGGCGCCCCGGAGCCGCTCCCCCTCGAGCCGGAAGTGAAGTCGTCCACGTTCAAGGGCGTCGCGGGGATCGACCTTCTCACCCGGGGCTCGTCCGGGGAGCCATTTCCCCCGATCCCACAGCATCATCGTTCCCCCGCCGTACTCCCCCTTCGGAATCGTGCCCTCGAAGCTGCCGTAGTCCAGGGGATGGTCCTCCACCTGGACGGCGAGGGTGCGGACCTCGGGATCCAGGCTCGGGCCCTTCGGAACGGCCCAGCTTCGCAGCGTTCCCTCGACTTCCAGGCGGAGGTCGAAGTGAAGGCGACGGGCGGCGTGCTTCTGGACGACGAAGCGGCGGCCTTCCCCGGGCGAGCCGTCGGAGGGCGACGGCTCGGGGGTGCGGGTGAAGTCCCGCTTCCGCGCGTACTCCGCCAGGTCAGACATCCGAGGGCGGGGCTTCCTCCTCGACCACCTCGGTTCGCACACGCACGGCATGGCCCCGGGGCCGGATCACGTCCCCCCGCTCCCGCACCGCGACCCGGGTGAAGGCGGCGCCGAAGAGCAGGATGAGGGAGGAGTAGTAGACCCACATCAGAACGAGGACGAGGGATCCGGCGGCCCCGTAGGCGGAGCCCGGCGCGGTCCGGGTGAGGTAGTAGGAGATCCCGTACTGCCCGACCGCGAAGAGGGCGGCGGCCCCGAACGCTCCCATCCACATGTCCCGCCACCCCAGGTGCACGTCGGGGAGGACCCTGTAGACCATGGCGAAGAGGAGGGTGACCACCACGAGGGTCAGGGTCACGTTTGCGGCCAGGGCCACGAAGTTGGGAACCGGGACCCAGTCGGAGGCGAAGCTCACGACCATCCCGATGGCCACCGAGAGGACGAAGGAGATGAGAAGGAGGAATCCGATGACGAGCACGAGCCCCAGCGAGAGAAGCCGGGTCCGGATGAAGGTCAGGATCCCGCTTCGCGAGGGTTCCGCTCTCACGTCCCACAGGTTGTTCAGGGCGGCCTGAACCTGGGCGAACACCGTGGTGGCGCCGAAGAGAAGCGCCACGACCCCGAGCACGGTGGGGAGGATCCCCGACTGGTCGAAGCTCGACGCCTCGACGGCGCTCTCCATGGCCTCGGCCGCCTGGGGACCGACCAGCGACTCCAGCTGGGCGGAGATCTCGCCACGGGCCGCCTCTTCGCCGAAGAAGATTCCCGCCGCGGCCACGAGGAGGATCATCAGGGGCGCCAGCGAGAAGACGGTATAGAACGCCATGGCCCCCGCGAACTGGAAGGCGTGCTTGGACGTCCAGAGCGAAATGGCGTCCTTCAGCAGGTCCCAGGTGCGCTTCGTTCGTTTCATGCCTCCACAGGGAAGCAACAGCGGTGCCAGCGCATCGCTGGGTGGCACCGGGCCGGGGGCATGGTGCTTGCGATATCGGTAGGGAACGCCAGTCCAGGAAACGAAAACGGAGCCCACGATGAACGACGAAGATCGGAACGACGGCAATGCGAAGGACCGGGACCTCGAGCAGGAGCGGCGGGGGTCGGACGGGGAGTACCTGACCACGAACCACGGGGCCCGGGTGAGTCACACCGACGACTCCCTGAAGGCGGGCGAGCGGGGTCCGACGCTGATGGAGGACTTTCATTTTCGCGAGAAGATGACGCACTTCGATCACGAACGAATCCCGGAACGGGTCGTTCACGCGCGGGGGTCGGGGGCCTACGGGTACTTCCAGGTCTACGAATCGCTGTCCGAGTACACGCGCGCCGGGTTCCTCACCGACCCCGCGCGGAAGACCCCGGTCTTCGTCCGGTTCTCGACGGTGGTGGGGTTCCGGGGCTCCGCCGACACGGTGCGGGACGTGCGGGGGTTCGCCACCAAGTTTTACACGGACGAAGGCAACTTTGACATGGTGGGCAACAACATGCCGGTCTTCTTCATCCAGGACGGCATCAAGTTTCCCGACCTGGTTCACGCCATCAAGCCGGAGCCCCACAACGAGATGCCGCAGGCGTCCGCCGCCCACGACACCTTCTGGGACTTCATCTCGCTCCTTCCCGAGTCCGCCCACATGATCATGTGGGTCCTCTCCGACCGCGCGCTCCCCCGGAGCTACCGGATGATGGACGGGTTCGGCGTGCACACCTTCAGGCTCGTGAACGAGGCCGGGAAGGCCCGGTTCGTGAAGTGGCACTGGCGGTCCACGCTGGGCCCGGCATCGCTGGTCTGGGACGAGACCCAGAAGATTGCCGGCAAGGACCCCGACTTCAACCGGAAGGACCTGTGGGAAGCCATCGAGAAGGGTGACTTCCCGGAGTACGAACTCTGCCTCCAGGTCATCGAGGAGGACCAGGAGCACGACTTCGACTTCGACATTCTCGACCCCACGAAGATCTGGCCCGAGAGCGAGGTGCCCCTCCAGCGGGTGGGGAAGATGGTCCTGAACCGGAACCCCGACAACTTCTTTGCGGAGACGGAGCAGGTGGCCTTCCACCCGGGACACGTGGTCCCCGGCATCGACTTCACGAACGACCCTCTCCTCCAGGGGCGGCTCTTCTCGTACATCGACACCCAGCTGATTCGCCTGGGAGGCCCGAACTTCAACGAACTGCCGGTGAACCGTCCCGTCGCCCCGGTGCACAACAACCAGCGCGACGGCTACGGACGGCAGACCATCAACCGGGGGAGGACGGCATACTCGCCGAACTCGCTGGGAGGCGGATGCCCCATGACCGCCGGGGCCGACATGGGGGGCTACGAGCACTACATGGAAAAGGTGGAGGGCCGGAAGGTCCGGAACCGGAGCGAGAAGTTCAGGGACTTCTTCAGCCAGGCCCAGATGTTCTGGAAGAGCATCACGCCCTCCGAGCAGAAGCGGCTCGTCGAGGCCGCCCACTTCGAGCTCGGCAAGGTCGGGGTGATGGAGGTGCGGGAGCGCATGGTGCACGAGTTCTTCAACCACATCGACCACGAGCTGGCCCGGAAGGTGGCCGAGGGGATCGGGGTGGATCCCCCCTCGAAGGACGAGGGCGTGGAGTCGCGATACATGGCGCCCGAAGTGAGCGTGGAGCACGAATCCCGGCCCGACCAGGTCGCGACCCGGAAGGTGGCGATCCTCGTGGCCGAGGGGTTCGACTACGACCAGGTTGCGGAGGTGCGGGAGGCACTCGAGTCGAAGGGTGCCTGGCCCCAGGTCATCGCGAAGCGGGACGGGGCGCTCAAGGGCGCGGACGGTCGCGAGATCGAAGTGGATGCCATGCACGTGACCACCGATCCGGTTCTCTGGGACGCGGTCTTCATTCCCGGCGGCCGGGAGAGCGTGGATGCGATGATGAAGCAGGGCGACGTGCTGGGGTTCCTGGACTCGGCCTTTCGCCACTTCAAGCCCATCGGGGCCATGGGCGAAGGGATCGAGGTGCTGGCCGCCCGGAACTGGAGCGAGCTTGAACTTTCGGGAGAAGGTGGCCCCGTGCAATCGGACCGGGGCGTGGTCACGCTCCGGGATGCGAACGGGGAGAACGGGGACACGCGGGACGCGTTCGTATCCGAGTTCGCCCGGGCCATCGGCGCCCACCGCCACTGGGAACGGGATGTGGACCATGTGCCGGGCTGACGAAGGCGGGGCCGCGGACAGCCGCCTGCTGCGCGTGCTCGCGGGTGCAGCCGTCGCCCTCGTCCTCCTGGCGTGGTTCGGGTCCCTGGCAGCGGAGCCCGGGCTCCTCCGGGCCAACGTGCTGCGCGTGCTGGGAGCCGTGGTCGGAGCGGGGATCGCGTGGGCCACCTACCAGCGGGGCCACGGCGCGCGTCGGGACGGCCTCCCCTGGCAGCGGTGTCTGGCCGCGGGGGTGGTGGGGTCCCTGGCCGTGACGGGAATCAGCATTCTCGCCCCCGCACTGGGCGGATTCAGCTTCGCCGGCTGGCTCGTGAGCGGCATCGCGGGGGGTGTCACGGTGGTGCTTGCCGGGTATGCCCTCACCGGGGGAGCGGCCCGGTCCGGGACGACGAGGGGGGAGGGTCGGGAGGCCATGCTGGACGCCCGGCGGGATTGAGGCCCGTCACGGGGCGAGGTCGTCGATGGGATCGGGCGTCACGGTGCCCGTCCCGCCGGCACGGATGACGACGTTCCGCGCCAGCGGGAACTGGTGCGACCGGGTTTCGACGAAGTGCATGAGGTACCCGGCCGTGTTGGGGAACACGACGAGATCGCCCCGGGCCACGCCGAGCGGGAAGCGGAGTCGTCGACGACTCAGCAGATCCGACTCGGTGCAGTACGCCCCCATCAGGAAGCCCTCCACCGGGGGCGGGCGGCCGGAGGCGGGGTCGAGGAGCGGCACGAGAATCGGGTCCACCGCGTGATCCGGCTTGGCCGTGGCGCATTGTGAACGGTTCATCGCCACCCCGATGGACCATGACCCGTCCCGGTGCTCCTTGCGGTGTTCCACCCGGGCCACGGTAAGCCCGCACCCGTCCAGGAGGGCGCGCCCCGGTTCGCATCTCAGCACGAGGCCCATGGATCCGAGGGCCTCGGCCAGCGTGCCCCTGCCCGATCCGGCATCGGCGTCGAGGATCCCGGCCAGCCACTCCGGGGCCACCGGGTCCTGGTAGTACGGGTAGAGGCCCAGCTCTCCCACGACCCTGCCGCCGACGGCGAGGCGGCCGAGCCCGGCGTTGGCATGGGTGATGGGGGGGCGGCGTCCCAGCAGCGCTTCGTCGAGGGCGGTGCGGAAGGCCCTCCATTCCTCCGGATCATCCAGGTACCGCATGGGAAAACCGCCGCCCATGTCGATGGAGGCGATGGCGTGTCCCCGGGCCCGAAGCTCGCCGGCGACGGACAGGGACCGCCGGAGTCCGGCGATCCGGTGGGACGCGAGGTACCCGTCCAGGTGGAAGTGGAGACCCTCCAGGCAGACCCCTCCCCCGGATCCCTCCGGGGAGGGGGCTCGCACCCTGTCCGCGAGGGCCGGCACGTCGTCCGGATGAATGCCGAACCTGGATTCGAGGTCCTCGCCGTCCACCCGGAACCCGGAGAGCCGGAAGATGATCGCTGCGGTCCTTCCCATTGCGGCGGCCACCGCGTCGACACGCTCCAGCTCGTCCGGATTGTCCACCACCACCGGCACCGAGCCCGCGACGCAGGTCCGGACCAGCTCCACGCTCTTCACGGCGGCCGTGGAGACGAGGCGTTCGGGCCGCATGCCCAGGGCGAGGGCCTGGGTGAGCTCGGCCTCGCTGGCCGTGTCGATCCCGATGCCGAGGCGTCGGGCGCATTCCACGTAGGCCAGGGCCTTGCTGGCCTTCCGTGCGAAGAAGATCTCGAGCTCCACATTCCTCGCCCGGGCCACGCCGGCCAGGGCCTCGACGTTCCGCTGGAAGGGGTCCACGTGGTGAAGATTGAGGGGGGATCCGAACGCATCGACGAGTCCGGCGAGCCGCTCGGAGTCGGCGAGGAGCGATTCCTGCCAGGGCTCGAGGCGGGCCGTCAGGGGGGGGAGACCGTGGCAGAAAGCCCGCAATCCGGGACGGCGTGTCATCCGTTCGGGGCCCCCGCCGTCATGCGGCTTGACTCCGGCACGGCAACCGCCGACTCCCCGACAATGCGCTGCGCCCAGCGCCGGGTGTGGTCGTGGAGGTTGCGGTTCAGGGTGTCGTTCCCCAGGACCCACCCCTCGGTGGCCCGGCCCACGATGGAGAGCCCGGGGGTGGGCGCCCCGTCCCGGCCGATGCTCTCGGCGCTGGGCGAGACCATGACGCCCTCCCAGCCCGCCGCGCGGCTCGCCTGACCTCGACGCACGAGCTTGAGCAGCACGGGAGTTGCCTCGTGAACGCCTGGAGGCGGAATCACCGCGTTCACCAGCACGTCGAGGACGTACGAGCTCGTCGCCCCGACCAGCACGAGACGGTCCTCCCGCGCCCGGATGCGGGGGGCGCGCACCGCGCCGAGATCCACGCGGCCCGCCGAGGCGAGTGCGACCATGCGTGCGAGGTTCGAGGCCGGGGGTCCGAAGGCGTAGCGCTCCATGGCACAGGCGAGGCGCGCGAAGGCGGCGGGAAAGGCCGCCGCCATGCCCCCTTCTCCGGCGCGACTCACCACCGCAGGGTATGCCTGCCGCCAGGCCTCGCCCCGGGCCCACCCCTCGTCGGGGGGGAGGAGCCCGGAGGCAACCAGAACCGATCGCTCCATGACGCGCAGGGGCCCGCTGGAAGGTGAGGAACCCACGCCTCCCATCCGAGGCGCCGGCCTCGAGACTCCGCCGCCCAGGGCGGCGACGGCGCGGAGGCCTGCGCGGTGAAGTCGCTGGAGGAGTGCCCCCGGCGTCAGTCCATCGGCCTCGAGAATCCCCCGCCGAAGAGGCTCCCACACGTCGGTGAGTTCGCTGGAGCGCTTCACCAGGGCCGCCCCCGGCTTGGCCAGGAGCGGGAGTCCGGATCGGGAGAACGGAACGACGGTGACTTCCCGCCCGCCCGGGCCCCGGTACCGGGGGATGCCGTCGCCCTGGTCCTCGAAGGTGCCCCCCCGCCCCTCGGTGAGGGCCAGCGCCGCATCGATGGCGGTGAGGGCGAAGCCGCGCATGCCCACGACGGCGCCATCCGGGACCGCATCCCGGGACAGCCGGTCCACCACCGGGTACACCGCGGCAATGCGCCGCGTCCCGGGGGCGTCGGGAAGTTCGCGGTTCCACGCGTCGAAGCCCCGGTTCGCGGACCAGGTACCATGCCCCGTCGCGACCATCACCTGGTGCACTCCGGCCAGGTCGAGGGAGGGATCGTCGTGCCGGATCGACCAGCCCGCTCCTGCAGGCTCGAGGTCCCGGACCACGCCCCGGACATGACGAAATTCAAGACCCGGGGGGAGCGCGGCCCGGAGCGACTCGAAGGCCTCCTCCAGGTAGCTCCCGAGCAGTCGCCGCGGAACGAAGGCATCGCCTGCGGCCCAGCCCGGGTGGTACCGTCCGAGCCATCCCACGAAGTCGAGCCGCTCGCCCGGCGGAACCAGGGTATTGTCGTCGGACCAGATGTTCACATGGCGCGCGCTGAAATTGAGCAGCATGCCATCGGGCTGGTCCGGATCGTAGGGAGGGCCCGCCCCGGGATGGCTCCGGGGGTCGTGGGCAGTGACGAAGAGGGGGGGCCGGCCGGACCCGCGCCGCGAAACCTCGACGGCAAGTCGTTCGAGGCACCCGAACCCCCGCGGCCCGAAGCCGATGATGGCGACCCGGCAGGCGGACGTCTCGCTCACAGGCGACTCACGGTCGTGTGTCCGACGAGCCGGGCCAGTCGTTCCGGGGGGCACCCGAGTACCTCCTCCACCCAGGCGTCGTCGAACACCGTGTCCAGGTAGCGATGCCCACTGTCGGCCGCCACGGCCACGTACTGTCCGGGGGGGAGGCTCCGGTGACACGTCCGCACGGCCTGGAGGACGCCGCCGGCCGAGCCCCCCACCAGGAGCGCGTCGGTCCGGGCCAGGCGTCGGCATCCCACGACGCAGTCGAGGTCGGTGACCCGAAGGACCCGGGGAGAAGCTGCCGTTCCGCCCCACCTTCGTTTCGCCAGGGGCGGGACCCGTGCGGCTCCCATCCCCGGAATCCGGCGCTCGCCCGCCTCCCCTCCGAAGAGAATGCTCCCCACCGCATCCACCGCGGTGACGCGCGTGGGTCGGGCGTTGGCGGCGACGAAATCCAGGCATCCCCCCAGGGTGCCGGTGGTTCCGACGCCCACGAAGACCCCGTCCACCTGACCCTCCAGCGCTTCGTCGATTTCGGCCATGGTCCCCATGGCATGCGACACGGGATTGAGTGCGTTGGCGTACTGGTTCGGCCAGTACGCACCGTCGAGCGTGGTGACCAGGTGGGCGACCCGGTCGAGGCGCGCCGCGAGCGCGCTGGTTGCCGAGCCTTCGGGAACGCTCACCATGTCGATCTCGGCGCCCAGCGCCCGCATCGTCGCCAGCGTTCCGGGCTGGGCGCGGGCGTCCACGACGCAGATGAACCGCAGCCCGTACCAGGCACAGGCCTGGGCGAGCCCGATCCCCATGTTCCCCGACGACGACTCGACGACCACCGAGCCCCGGCGGAGGCGTCCCGACCGAACGGCTTCGGCAATCATCGCTGCCGCCGGCCGGTCCTTGGCGCTCCCCCCGGGGTTCGCCGCCTCGAGCTTCAGGAAGAGCCGGCAACCGCCCTGCGGGAGAAACCCCGTGAGTTCCACGAGGGGAGTGTTTCCCACGGTTTCCAGGACGTTCCCGTACCGGGTGGGGGCAGCCCGCAGCTCCGGGGCTCGGGCATGCAGGGAGATCGTTTTCATCGGGATCCTCGGAGGGCATGGGGCGGATGACCGGCGTTCGGGACGTACCTTCAGCAAGGAGGGGACCACCGCAACCGGGAGGCGCCTCCGGGCGGCATGGATGCTGCACTCCACGCCGGCACGATCTCCCCCGTCCCCTCAACCCGGAAACACACCATGAAGCTGCAGACCCTTGAAGACCTGCTCGTCCACCAGATCCAGGACATTCTCAGCGCCGAACACCAGGTGAGTAAGGCCCTCCCGCGCATGGCCGAGGCTGCGGGATCCGAAGAGCTCCGCCAGGCGTTCCAGGACCACCACCAGGAGACCGATACGCAGATCGAGCGGCTCCGGAAGGCCCTCGAACTGCTGGAGAAGCCCGTCTCCGCGAGCCACTGCGAGGCCGCGGAGGGGCTCATCACCGAGGCGGAGGAGTACCTCGACGGCGAGGGGAACCGCGACGTTCTCGACGCGGCGATCATCACCGCGGCACAGCGCTTCGAGCACTACGAGATCGCCGCCTACGGCTCCGCCATTTCCTTCGCCCGGAAGCTGAACCGGGAAGAGGTTGCCAGGCTCCTGGAGGAGTCCCTCGAGGAGGAGAAGGCTGCCGACGAAAAACTGAACTCCATCGCGGAGAACGGCGTGAATGACGCGGCCATGAAGGCGGGCAGCGACAAGTCCCGCTGAACCCGGGCACTTCTCGCCCGACAGGACGCCCACCTCACCGGTCGGTGAGGTGGGGGTCCTGTTCGATGCGGAAGCGTGGGAGGGCGTCCGGGTAGTGCTCCTTCAGGAAGGTGACAAGCCCTTCCCGCACATGGCACCGCAGGTCCCACGCCGACCCCGAATCGCGGCTGCTCACGAGCGCCCTCAACTCGAGCGTCGTCGGAAGGGCGTCGGTGACCACGACTTCGGCCACGCGCCCGTCCCATGCCGGGTGGCCCTCGACGAGCTCCCGGACCTGCGCCCGAATGGCGCCCAGGGGTGCATCGTAGTCCACATGAAGGAAGACCGTGCCGAGGATGTCGGCCGTCCGGCGCGTCCAGTTGGTGAAGGGTTTTTCGAGAAAGTAGATGATGGGGAGGACGAGGCGCCGCTCGTCCCAGATCCGGATGATGACGTAGGTCAGGGTGATCTCCTCGACCCGCCCCCACTCTCCCTCCACCACCACGACATCATCCAGCCGGATGGGCTGTGTCACCGCGATCTGGAAACCGGCGAGGAGGTTTCCAAGGGCGCGCTGCGCCGCGAAGCCGATGATGATCCCCGCCACGCCCGCCGAGGCCAGGAGTCCACCGCCGAACTGACGGAAGCCGTCGAACTGGAGGAGGATTGACGCGGCGACGAGAACCAGGATCGCCACCGTCAGGGCCTGTCTCAGGATGCGGAACTGCGTGTGGAAACGCCGCGCCCGGAGGTTGTCCGCCATGTCCATCTGGACGGCGGCCAGGAGATGGTCCTCGAGGACCCGGACCAGGCGGATCAGCAGGAACCCGAGGGCGGCTAGCGACAGGATGACGAGGAATCGGCCCAGCCCGTCGGGGTGTCCGTCGGGAAAGGCACGCGGCGAGGCCAGCGACAGGGCCAGGTGCGCACCCAGCGTGATGAGAAAGAGCGCCGCCGGCGTGTCCGCGCGGAGCCGCAGGGACTCGACCAGCGCCGGGTGGTGCGGGCGGACCACGTAGCGGAGGACCAGGATGAGCACGCCGTAGAGAAGGAGCCCCGCCAGGGCTCCCACGGCCAGGATCAGCACGATTTCGGTGAGTTCATTCAGATTCATGAAACTGAACGACGGAGAATTTCATGGGCAGGGGAGGGCACGGCGTCAGCCTGACCCGGGTTCCCCCCCTCTCCCCTGGTCGCTGGAGGCGACGTCGCCGGCCTCCATCCGGGCCTTGAAGCGACGCAGCCCCTTGCCGATCTCCTCTTCGACGGCGGAGCGGGGCAACGGGACCCCGGGTTCGCCGACCTGGAGGAGCAGGTCGACGTGGGTCGCGTCTCCGTCCCGCCATGGCCGGGAGGTGAATTCCCCCCGGTGCGGGACCTCGACCCCCGGGGAAGTCGCCCAGCGAAGCAGGTCCGGCCGACGTTCCTCGGTGATGTCGGTCTCCCAGTCGACCTCCCGGAGCAGACCGGGATGGTCGAACGCCCGCCAGCCGTCGAACACCGCGTCCGGGTTCCGACGGATCGTGAACGAGGCGCGCGTCCGGAACGTCTCCGGGCGGTCCACGTCGAGACGGGCGGGTCCGAGGCGACGGGCCGTGAGCAGGAGGGCGGCAGAGGCGCCCGCCAGCACCCCGGCCCAGAGCAGGTAGTTGAAGGTGTTTCCGTCGTGATCGCGTCTCATTTCTGCCCTCCGGGGCGTGTAGGATATGCTCGACTCTTGAAGCTTCTTCAAGAATCGGGCCCCTGCCCGGGCCGGGCCTGAAGATTGCATTGAGTGGTGCAGTGACTGCCGATCCGCTCCTCGCATCCGATTCCATCATGTCCACTCCCCGAGAGAGATCGCTCGACGCGACAATCGCCCTTCGCCGCGAAGGGTACCCGTTCATTCTTCGCCGACGGAAGCGCCTCGGCTCCGATGTCTTCGAAACCCGGATCCTCCTCCAGCCCACCATGTGCGTGGGGGGCGAGGAAGCGGCGAAGCTCTTCTACCGGACGGAGTACTTTCGTCGGGATGGCGCGTCCCCGTCGAGAGTCGAGAAGACCCTCTTCGGGGAGGGTGGAGTGCAGGGGCTCGACGGAGAGCGCCACCTCGCCCGGAAGGCGATGTTCATGAGCCTCATGGGAGAAGAAAGGCTGGCGGATCTGAACCGGCGGCTCCGACGGGAATGGGAATTCCGGGCGGAGGCATGGGCCCTCCGCGGACAGGTCGTTCTCCTGGACGAGGTCAGGCCGGCTCTCTGTCGGGCGATCTGTGCCTGGAGCGGTGTGCCCCTCCCCGAATCCGATCTGGTTCGCCGTACCGAGGATCTTTCGGCGCTCATCGAGGCCGCCGGGGCGGTGGGTCCCCGTCACTGGAAGGGACGCCTCGCCCGCCGGCGATCCGAGCGCTGGATCGCGGATCTCGTCCGCTCCGTCCGATCCGGAACGCTCGCACCCCCCGAAGGATCGCCACTGGAGGTGATCGCGCGGTACCGATCCCCGAAGGGCGAGGAACTGGACGCCGACATTGCGGCCGTCGAGGTCC
Source organism: Gemmatimonadales bacterium (assembly GCA_007692665.1). Lineage (GTDB taxonomy): Bacteria > Gemmatimonadota > Gemmatimonadetes > Longimicrobiales > Gaopeijiaceae > SKNW01. The sequence continues at coordinate 31,197 of REBP01000113.1, forward strand.
TCAACATCCTGCGCCCGACGGTGGCGGTGGCGTACTACCTGGTCTACGTCGCACTGGCCCTTCATGAGCATCCGGAGGAGCGGGTCCGGCTCGACGAGGAAGACGGACGGACCCGGGACGAGCGCATCGTGCACTTCGTACAGGAGGTTCGTCGATTCTACCCGTTCTTTCCGTTCGCTGCCGCCATCGTGCGGAAGGACTTCGAGTGGGAAGGCCACAGGTTTCCGGAGAACCGGCGGGTCCTGCTGGATCTCTACGGCACGAACCGGGACCCCTCCGTCTGGGAGGACCCGGACCGTTTTCATCCGCCTCGATTCCGTGACCGGGACCCGGGGCTCTACGCCCTCATCCCGCAGGGGGGCGGCGACCACGATTCGAACCACCGCTGTGCCGGCGAATTCATGACCGTCGAGATCATGAAGGGCTGGGTGGAGTTCCTCTCGTCGGGGGTGGACTACGATGTCTTCCCCCAGGACCTGGAGATCGACCCCGCCGTGATGCCCGGTCGACCTGCGAGCGGATTCGTCATCGAGAATGTTCGACTACGAAGGGAGGTTTCCAGATGAACATCCTCCTCGCCACCGACGGCTCCCGATACGCGCGGGAGGCTGCGTCCTTCCTGCGGTCCCACCTTGACCCCGCCGCAGCGGTCCGGATCGAACTGGCCACGGTCATCGCCCCCCCGGGCCCGGCTGCCTCGGCCGCTTCCGGCCGGAGCGGGGAGGTTCCCGGTCGCCGACGGGCGCGGGCGCAGGAGTGGCTTGAACAGACCCGAAAGGAACTCGGTCCCGAACTGGCTCCTGTCCGCAGCCGAATCCTCTACGGCAGCCCCGAGGACATCCTGGTCCGGGAGGCGTGCCGGCACGACCTCGTGGTGGCCGGGGTGAAGGGCTCCGGAGCCGCCCCGTTCTTCGAGCTCGGCCGCGTGGCGAGGGCGCTCCTCCGCCACGCGGACTGCTCCGTTCTCCTGGTCCGCAACCAGCGGGCTCCGGAAGAGGGGAAGCCCTTCCACGTGCTGGTGACCCAGGCCGTTGCCGGAGACGGGCTACCGCCGGGATGGTCCCTGCTTCAGCCTTTTGCCCTCTCGCGGGCCAGCCTCGAAGTCGTCACGGTTCTCGATCGAGACACGCGTTCGAGTGGAGGGGGGACGGCGGGGGACCAGCGCGACCGAACGCGTCGGTGGCTCACGCGTACCGCGGGGCGGCTCAGGGTGCCCTCGGGTCAGCCGCGCTGCGCCCTCCTGGAGGGACGCCCGGGCGCGGAACTGGAGCGGCGTGCACTGGAAACCGGGGCCGACCTCCTGGTCGTGGGGGCCCGCCGGGGGGAAGCTCCGGGCCCCGGCCCCCTGGGGAGCACGGCACGGGAGCTGGCGTGGCGCGCTCCCTGTTCGGTGCTCACCGTCCGCCACCGGCAGGCCGTTCCGACGCTTGAGATGGTCTCCAGCGCGGATGCAGGGGCCGACATCCAGGCCTAGGCACCGTGCCGCAGGTAGATCGTGTCCCGGTAGTCCCGAACCATTCGGTGGCTCGAAAAGGCGTGTGGAAGTGTCGCCATGGCCTCCTTCATCCGGGCGACCCACCTCACCGGGATCCCCCATTCGTCCTGTTCGTAGAAGGTGGGTATGACCTCGGCGCGAAGGGTTTCCAGCAGAAGTCGGGCATCGCGGTCATCCTGCTCCTCTTCGGAGAGATGTGCGCTGGACTCGTCCTCACCGATCATCCAGCCGTTGGAACCATTGTACCCTTCCGGCCACCATCCGTCGGCGATGGCGAGGTTGAGCCCGCCATGAACGGCCACCTTCTGGCCGCTGGTCCCGCTGGCTTCCATGGGGCGCCGGGGGTTGTTCAGCCAGACGTCGCAGCCGGCGACCATCGCCCTCCCGATGGCCATGTCGTAGTCCTCGAGGAACACGACACGTCCGTTTACGTCGGGGTGTCGCGTGACCTCGTGAAGTTCCTGGATGAGATCCTTTCCGCCCTCGTCGTCCGGATGAGCCTTGCCGGCGAAGACCAGCTGCAACGGGCGGGTATCGTCGGAGATCAGCTCGATGGCGGCGGGGAGATCCCTGAAGAGAAGCGGTGCGCGCTTGTAGGTGGCGAAGCGCCGGGCAAACCCGATGGTCAGCGTGTCGGGATCGAGCCGCGGGGTCTGCCGGAGCGTCTGCTCACCGGCGCGACGGTGCGCGAAATCGAGGAAGGCCTCCCGCAGCGATCGCCGGCAGGCCCACAGGAGCTCGTCGGGAAGGTTCCGGGCCCGGGCCCAGAAGTCCGCCTCCATCTGGTTGGCCTTCCAGTCACCGAGGTGGGTGGTCAGGAACTCGGAGGCAGCCCGGCTCGTCCAGGTCGCCAGGTGCACCCCGTTGGTGACGTGACCGACGGGGACCTCCTCCACGGGCCGGCCGGGCCACAGGTCGTGCCACATGTGCCGGGACACGGCCCCGTGAAGCTGCGACACCCCGTTCGACGACCGCGCCATCCGCATCCCCAGCACGGTCATGTTGAACGGTTCTCCGGGATCCCCGGGGTGGATCCTCCCGAGGTCCATGAGCTCGGGGACGGGGATGCCCAGGGACCGGGCCATGGAGCCGAAGCTGGCCTCGAAGAGCTCGTAATCGAACCGGTCGTGACCCGCCGGGACCGGGGTGTGGGTGGTGAACACGGTGCGGCTCCGGACCTTCGCCACGGCGTCGTCCCTGTCCAGCCCCGCCTCCAGCTCTTCCCGCAGGAGTTCCAGCGTCAGGAAGGCGCAGTGCCCCTCGTTCATGTGGTACACATCGGGGGAGAGGCCCAGCGCCCGGAGAAGTCGCACCCCCCCGATCCCGAGCACGATCTCCTTCCGGATCCGGGCCTCCATGCCGCCCTGGTAGAGCCGGTGCGTGAGATCGCGCAGTTCGGCGGGCGTGCCCTCCTCGTCCAGGTCCAGGAGATGGAGCGTGGTGCGCCCCACCTGGACCGTCCACGAGCCCACCGTGACTTCCGTGTCTCCCAGGTGGACCCGAACCCTTGCGAGCTCGCCATCGGGCCCCACGGTGCGGACGAGGGGCGAGCTCCCGGTCTCGAGGGCGTCGGACCGATCCTGCTGTCGCCCGACCTCGTCAAAGTACTGCGTGAAGTAGCCGTCCCGGAGAAAGAGGCCGACCGCCACGAGGGGGATGCCCAGGTCCGACGCGGACTTGAGGTGATCGCCAGCCAGCACCCCGAGTCCGCCGGAATACAGCGGAAGGCTCTCGTGCAGCGCGTACTCCATGCAGAAGTAGGCGACGCGGGGGGACCCGGGATCCAGGGGCGCGGCGAGATCGGTGCGGAACTCGGAGTACACCCGCTCCACGCGCTCCCGGAACGACGCCTGGGCGAGGACCTCCGGGTCGGGGTCCGCGAGCGTCGCAAGGGGGTTGTTGCGGCTGCGTGCGAAGGCGGCAGGATCCAGCCTCTCGAACAGGTCGAGGGCCTCCGGGCTCCAGCTCCACCAGACGTTCCCGGCGATCTCCGAAAGCATGTCGAGCACCTGGGGTCCCGCGTGGGCCTGCAGATTCATGGTTTCCCTTTTCCTGAGACGCATCCTGTCGATGGGGGGGCACAGAAAGTGTCGACCCGGGCCACATGGGCGCGCAAGTCCCGCGCCGGGGCCCGGTCCGGGTCTTGCGTAGGAAGCCCCATACAACTTCACGGGGAAGGAGGTACACGATGTCCATGAACCGAAGAGAATTCATGGTTGCTGCCGGCGCGGCGGTGTCCGTGGCGGTGGTGGGAGGGATCGCGGGCTGTGGATCTCCCCTGGACGATCTCGCCCCGGACTCCCCGGACGCCGGGGCCACGCGTGGGGGCGAGGAGTTGTCGAGAGCGGCGCGGAACGGGGATGCGGCGTCCCCCGGGGACGCAGGGCACTGGGCAGACGTTCGCGGCCGCTTCGCGGTTCCCCCCGAACCGGTCCAGCTCGCGGGGATGCTGCTGGCCCCGCACCCGGACACGGTCCGGGAGGCGATCCTCGCTCATCGGGAGGCACTCGACTCCGACCCCGCCCGGTACGTCGAGGCCCAGGATGGTCCCCTGAAGCAGCGAGCCCGCGAGGCCGGGGCGGCCTACATGGGCGTCGACGCGTCCGACCTCGCGCTTACCGACAGCACGACGATGGGAATCGGGCTCGCCTACAGCGGGGTGTCCATGCGCCGGGGCCAGGAGTGCATCATCACGGACCACGACTACCGGGCCGCCCATGACGCGCTCGAGGTCCGCAGCCGCCGGGACGGCGTCTCGGTCCGGCAGGCCAACCTCGGGCCGAACGTCCGGGACCTCTCCAGCGAAGCGATCGTGTCGCGGATCCTTGCCCCCCTCGGCGACGACACCCGGCTCCTGGCCATGACCTGGGTCCATTCGAGCACGGGGCTCCGGCTTCCCGTCCGCGCGCTGGCCGACCGACTCGCGGAGCACAACCGTGACCGGGACCCGCGGGACCGGGTGATCCTGTGCCTCGACGGGGTCCACGGCTTCGGGGTGGAGGACGCGGACATCGCCGAGCTCGGGTGCGACATCTTCTTTGCCGGCACCCACAAGTGGATCTTCGCACCCCGGGGCACCGGGGTCCTGTGGGCCCGACCGGAGGTCCAGGACCAGGTGCACCCCGTCATCCCGACCTTCATTCGCGACGGGACGTGGGGCGGTCGCATGAGCCCGGGCGGATTCAAGGCCTTCGAGCACCAGTGGTCCATGGCCGAAGCCTTCGAATTTCACGCCGAGATCGGCGGGCGGACCCGGGTGAACGCCCGCATCCACGCGCTCTCGCTTCACCTGCGCGAAGAACTCGACGCGATGTCGGGCGTGGAACTCCGCACCCCGCTCGACCCCGACCTCGCGTCGGGGATCGTGGCCTTCGACATCGAGGGACGGTCGGCACGGGAGTCCGAAACCCGCCTGGCGGAGCACGGGATCGTCGGGAGCGCCGCGCCCTACGCCCTTTCGCACGTCCGGCTGTCCCCCGGCCTCCTCAACACCGACGAGGACGTGGAGCGGGCGCTCACGGCGGTGCGAGAGATCGCGGGATCCGCGTGAGGACCGCCCCCAGCGTTCGTCATCCCACAGCGAGGAGTCGTTCGATTCATGACTGATTCACCCCCGACGCGGGAAGCCTGGCCCGGATCCATGTACCCGCTTGGCGCCACCTGGGATGGAAACGGCGTCAACTTCGCCCTCTTCTCGCGTCACGCCACGGCGGTGGAGCTCTGCCTCTTCGACGCCGAGACCGGACTTGAAACCCACCGCATCCCCGTGCGCGAACACACGGCATGGATCTGGCACACCTACGTGCCCGGCCTGGCTCCTGGGCAGCGTTACGGGTACCGCGTCCACGGCCCCCACGACCCCGGGGAGGGACACCGGTTCAACCCGGCCAAGCTCCTGCTCGATCCTTACGCCAAGGCCCTCGACGGTCCGCTTGAATGGTCGGACCGGGTATTCGGATACCGGGTCGGCGACCCCGGGGAGGACCTGAGCCTGGATCCTCGTGACAGCGCCCCGGTCATGCCCCGGTGCGTGGTCACCGACGCTGCGTACGACTGGGAGGGGGTCGAGAGCCCCAGGATTCCCTGGCACGAAACCGTTCTCTACGAGGCCCATGTGAAGGGGATGACCGCCCGCCACCCGGAGGTCCCGGAGGAACTCCGGGGCACCTTCGCGGGCATGGCCCACCCGGCGGTGATCGGCCACCTGAAGGAGCTGGGGGTCACGACGGTGGAGCTCATGCCCATCCACTACTTCGTCGATGAACGGCACCTCGTGGAGCGGGGGCTGCGGAATTACTGGGGCTACAATTCCATCGGCTTCTTCGCCCCCGACTGCCGGTACGGGACGGGCGACGACCCCGCGGACTACATCCGGCAGTTCAGGGACATGGTGAAGGCCTACCACCGGGAGGGGATGGAGATCGTCCTGGACGTGGTCTACAACCACACCGCCGAGGGAAACCAGCTGGGCCCCACGCTGTCGTTTCGGGGCATCGACAATCGTGCGTACTACCGCCTTTCCGAAGAAGACCGGCGCTACTACGTGGACTACACGGGATGCGGGAATACCCTGAACATGCTTCAGCCGCGGGTGGTGCAGGGCATCATGGACAGCCTCCGGTACTGGGTCGGCGACATGGGGGTGGACGGGTTCCGCTTCGACCTCGCCCCGGCCCTGGCCCGGGAGTTCTACGATGTGAACATGCTCTCCACCTTCCTGCAGATCGTGCAGCAGGACCCGCTGCTCGCCGAGACCAAGCTCATTGCCGAGCCATGGGACGTGGGTCCCGGAGGCTACCAGGTCGGCAATTTTCCGCCGGGATGGGTGGAATGGAACGGCAAGTACCGGAACACCATGCGCGACTACTGGCGGGGGGAGGAGGCCCGCCTTGGCGAGTTCGCCCTCCGCCTGACCGGAAGCTCGGACCTCTACCAGGGGAGTTCCCGGAACCCCAGCGCATCGGTGAACCTGGTCACGGTGCACGACGGCTTCACGCTCCACGACCTGGTCTCCTACAACGAGAAGCACAACGAGGCGAACGGGTGGGACAACACCGACGGAACCGACGACAACCGCTCCTGGAACTGCGGCGTCGAGGGCCCCACCTCGGACCCGGACATCCTGGAACTGCGCGCGCGACAGAGGAGGAACCTGATGGCGACGCTCCTCCTCTCGCAGGGGGTGCCGCTCATCCTGGGCGGGGATGAACTGGGGCGCACCCAGGGGGGCAACAACAACGCCTACTGCCAGGACAACGAGATCTCGTGGCTGGACTGGGAAAACCCGGACGAGGCGTTTCTCGCGTTCACCCGCGACCTGGTCCGATTCCGGAAGAACCACCCCGTCTTCCGGCACCGCCGATGGCCCAGCAACCGTTTCACCCCGCCCGACGAGGACGCCATCAGCTGGTACGGACCCTCGGGAGAGGGGATGTCGGAGGAGGACTGGGAGGTCGGACACGCCCGGTCCGTGGCCATGTTCCTGAGCGGGGATGCGTTCCCCTCGACGGGCCCGAGGGGGCAGCGCATCGAGGACGACTCCTTCCTCGTCTTCTTCAACGCGGACGTGGACGCGGTGAGGTTCGTGATCCCCGAATCGCTCCCCGCCGAACGATGGGAGTGCTGCATCGACACGGCCACGGGAGTCGTGGGGCCCGCCGGTGAATCCGAGGGGTACCTGTCGCTGGGGCCGGGGGGGGAACTCGATGTCGGGGGGCGGTCTCTCCGGGTGTTTCGCCGTGTCTGACCGCATCCGGGCGACCTGTCGCCTCCAGCTGACCCCGGACTTCGGGTTTCGCGAGGCCGCGGAGGTCTCGGACTACCTGGCGGAGCTCGGAGTGAGCCACCTCTACCTTTCGCCGGTCATGCAGGCAGCCTCCGGAAGCACCCACGGCTATGACGTGGCGGACCCCACCCGGATCAGCGACGCGCTGGGCGGGGCCGACGGATTCGGCGAGCTGCTCGACGCCCTGGAGCGCCACGATCTCGGCCTGGTCCTGGACATCGTTCCGAACCACATGGCCGTCGCCGCGCCGGACAACCCCTGGTGGACCCACGTGCTGGAACATGGTCCGTCCAGCAGTTTCGCTTCCCACTTCGACATCGACTGGGGCAGCGACGCCCCTGCCCCGCCCGCCCTCCTTCTCCCGATCCTGGACACCCACTTCGGGCGAGTGCTGGAGCGGGGTTCCATGCGCGTGATGCGCGAGGGGGGTCGCTTCGTCGTGGAGGTGGAAGGGCACGTACTCCCGGCGAGCCCCCGGTCGGTGGGAGAGGTTCTCGGCCTGGCCGCCGGAGCCGCCGGGGGGGACGGGCCCGCCGAACTCTCCTTCCTTGCCGATGCCCTTCGGGAGCTTCCCCCCGCCGCGGCCACCGACCGAGCAAGCACGGCGCGGAGGCACCGGGACCACCGGATCCTGGCCGCCCAGCTGGAGCGGCTGATGGACGAAGATCCGGACGCCCGGTCCCGGGTCGACGCCGCCGTCAGGGACCTGAACGGGGACGAGGACGCCCTGGATGCCTTCATGTCGAAGCAGAACTACCGCCTCGCCTCCTGGACGCTTGCCACGGAGGAAATCGGCTACCGACGCTTCTTCCACATCAACGAGCTGGTGGCCCTGCGGGCGGAGGATCCGGTGGTGTTCAACGATACCCATGCCCGGGTGCTCGCGTGGGTGGAGAAGGGGGTGGTCGACGGGCTCCGCGTGGATCATCCCGACGGACTCCGGGACCCGGCGGCCTATTTCCGGCGGCTTCGTGCGCGCGCATCCGATGCCTGGATCGTCGCCGAGAAGATCCTGGAACCGGGGGAGGAACTGCGGGAGGACTGGGAGGTGGACGGGACCACGGGATACGACTTCCTGAATCTGGCGGCAGGGCTCCAGGTGGATGCCGGTACGGAGGACCGGTGGACCGCCCTCCACGCCCGGTTCACCGGAGAGGAGCGGGACTACGAGGCCGTGCTCCGGGAGTGCAAGGCCGCGGCGTGCACGGAGCTCTTCGGGAGCGACCTGAACCGGCTGACCGACCTCTTCCGCCGGGCGGCGGAGGGGCACCGGCGCCACAGGGATCACACCACCGCGGACCTCCGGGACGCGCTGGTCGAGACCACCGCCTGCCTGCCCGTCTACCGGAGCTACGCCGCGCCCGCCGAAGGAGATGAAGGGGATGCGGAAGCGTCTCTTTCCATCCCTGCCGAGGATGCCAGGCTGGTGGAAGCGGCGGTCGACGCTGCGCGCACCCGCCGCCCGGCCCTCGACCCCGATCCCCTGGAGCTCCTGGAGGACATGCTGCTTCTCCGGGCCCGGGGGCCTCTCGAATCCGAACTGGTGATGCGGTTCCAGCAGTTCACCGGCCCGGTTGCCGCGAAGGGCGGCGAGGACACGGCCCTCTACCGGTACGGCCGATTCATCGCGCTGAACGAGGTCGGCGGAGATCCGTCGCGTTTCGGGGTGTCCCCCCGGGCGTTTCACCGTCGATCGGCCGAGGTGCAGGAAGCGTGGCCTCGCACGATGCTCACGACCTCCACCCACGACACGAAGCGGGCGGAGGACGTGCGGGCCCGCCTCCACGCCCTCTCCGAGATGCCCGATGCGTGGGAGGAGGCCGTGACCCGGTGGGAGGCGCTGGTGGGCGGGGACGAGCCCGACGGCAGGGACGACCCCGTCGATCGGGCGACCCGGTACTTCTGCTACCAGACGCTGGTGGGCGCCTGGCCCATCGACGAGGATCGGTGGCTCGCCTACCTGGAGAAGGCGATTCGCGAGGCCGGCCTCCACACGCGGTGGACGAACCCGGACTCCGGCTACGAGGATGCGGTTCGGACGTTCGGCCGAACGCTTCTCTCCAGCGGCCCCTTCGTCCGCGACCTCGAGGCCTTCGTGACCGCGCTGGTCGAGCCGGGTCGCATCAATTCCCTGGCCCAGGCCCTCCTCCGGCTCACGGCGCCGGGAATCCCGGACCTCTACCAGGGAAGCGAACTGTGGGACCTGAGCCTGGTGGATCCGGACAACCGCCGACCGGTGGACTTCGGACTCCGGCGTCGGCTCCTCGCGGAACTCCCGGGCCTCACACCGGAGGACATTCTGGCGCGGAGCGACGAAGGCCTACCGAAGCTCCACCTGACCCGCGAGGCCCTGCGGGTGCGTCGGGAGTTCCCCCGGTGCTTCGGGGTGCATGGAACCTACCGTGCCCTGGAATCGACCGGGCCTGCCGCGCAGCACGTGGTGGCATTCGCCCGCGGGCCGGACGTGGTGACCGTGGTTCCCCGTCTGACGGTACGACTGGCCGGCGCATGGGAGGACACCTCCCTCGAGCTTCCGGAGGGGAGCTGGGTGAACCGGCTCACGGGAGAGGTCCTGGGGGGGCCGAGGGATCCTTCCGGGCCCCGTGTGCTGCTCCGCGAACTCCTGGACCGGTTTCCCGCTGCGCTCCTCGTCCGGATGGAGGCCAGGTGAGCGGGCCCCGGGAGTTCCGGGTCTGGGCACCCATCCCGGACAGCGTGTCGCTCGTCCATGGGGATACGACCACCGCCATGGAGCGGGAGGCTGGGGGGTGGTGGCAGGCGTGGGTGGAATGGCCGGACCCGTCGGAAGGCTACGGCTTCCTCGTCGATGGAGAGGGCCCCTTCCCCGACCCCCGCGCGCGCTGGCAGCCCCGCGGGGTGCACGGGCTCTCCCGGGTTGCGGACCCTGACGGCTTCGAATGGCGGCACCCGGACTTCCGTGCCCCTCCGCTGGCCTCGGCCGTGATCCACGAACTCCACGTGGGCACCTTCACCCCGGAGGGTACGTTCGACGCCGCCGCCTCCCGCCTGGACCACCTGGTGGACCTCGGGGTCACCCACGTGGAACTGATGCCGGTGGCCCAGTTTCCCGGCGCCCGCGGCTGGGGGTACGACGGCGTCCACCTGTACGCGGTGCACGACGCCTACGGAGGGCCCGACGGACTCCGCCGGTTCGTCGACGCGTGCCACGGGGCAGGACTCGCCGTCCTCCTCGACGTGGTCTACAACCACCTGGGTCCGGAAGGCAATTACCTGGGCAGGTTCGGGCCGTACTTCACCGATGCGTACCGGACGCCGTGGGGAGAGGCGATCAACCTGGACGGCCCCGGGAGCGACGAGGTTCGCCGCTTCCTCGTCGAGAACGCCTGCATGTGGCTCGAGGAGTACCGCATCGACGGCCTGCGGCTCGACGCCGTGCACGCCTTCTTCGATCGTTCGGCGACGCACTTCCTCGAGGAGCTTTCGGAATCCGTTCGGCGCCTGGGGCGCCGGCTCGCCCGGCCCCTGGTTCTCATCGCCGAAAGCGACCTGAACGACCCCCGGGTCGTCACCCCGGTCGAGGCGGGGGGGCTGGGGATGGACGCCCAGTGGAGCGACGACTTCCACCACGCGCTCCACGCCCTGCTCACGGGTGAGCAGGACGGATACTATGCCGATTTCGGTGCCCTCGCCGACGTCGTGACGGCGCTGGAACGGGGGTTTGTCCACGCCGGTGACTACTCGAAGCACCGGGAGCGCCGCCACGGGCGGGCGTTCCGGGAGCTTCGCCCTTCGAGGCTTCTGGGGTACCTCCAGAACCACGACCAGGTCGGGAACCGGGCCCGGGGGGATCGCATCACCTCCCTCGCGTCTCCGGGTCGTGTCCGGATCGGGGCCGCCCTGGTCCTGCTGGGTCCGTTCGTGCCGCTGCTCTTCCAGGGCGAGGCCTGGGGGGCAACGGCGCCGTTTCTCTACTTCACCGACCTCACCGATCCGGAGCTCGGAAAGGCGGTGAGCGAGGGGAGGCGCGGAGAATTCGGGGCCTTCGGGTGGGCACCGGAGGATGTCCCGGACCCCCAGGACCCGTCGTCCTTCCGCCGCTCGGTCCTGGACTGGGATGAGCCCGGGTCGCCCCCCCATGCCGACCTCCTGGCCTGGTACCGACGCCTCGTCGCACTGCGCCGGAACCATCCGGACCTGGCCGATGACCGGATGCCCCGCGTGCGAACCGACGAGCCCCGGGAGCACTGGCTGGTCATGGAGCGGGGGCGGATCGCGCTGTGGTGCAACGTGGGCTCCGAACCCTGCCGGATTCCCCTGGACCCGGGGACCGCAGAGGGCCTGGAAATCCTCATGGACTACCCCGAGGGATGCGCCCGCGTCCATGCGGACGCCGTCGAGGTTCCGCCCGACGGCGTGGCGGTCACCCTGCTTCGGGGCTGACGGCCGGGCCTTCCGCAGGGCCCTTCAGGAACACCGCGGCCAGCGGAGGCAGCGCGAGCAGCACCGAGTCCGGCCGGCCGTGGCAGCTCTCACCCGTGGACTCGACCTCGCCCAGGTTCCCCACTCCGCTCCCACCGTACATCGACGCATCCCCGTTCAGGAGTTCCTCCCACACACCCGACCGGGGAACGCCGACGCGGTAGGCCTCCCGGGGAACCGGGGTGAAGTTGCAGACGACAAGCACGGGGGGCCCGCCCGTCCCGTTGCGAAGAAACGACACCACGCTCTGGTCCGCATCGTTCGCATCCACCCACTCGAATCCTGCAGCATCGAAATCGAGCTCGTGGAGGGCCGGCTCGGCGCGGTACACCCGGTTGAGGTCGGAAACCCAGCGGCGAATACCCTCGTGGCGGGGTTGGTCGAGGAGGTGCCAGTCCAGGGACCGGTCATGGTCCCATTCCCGCACCTGGCCGAATTCTCCGCCCATGAAGAGGAGCTTCTTGCCCGGCTGCCCGAACATGTACCCGAACAGGAGGCGCAGATTCGCGAACTTCTGCCATTCGTCGCCGGGCATGCGTCCCAGCAGCGATCCCTTGCCGTGAACCACCTCGTCGTGCGACAGGGGGAGCATGAAGTTCTCGGTGAAGGCGTAGACCGAGCGAAAGGTGAGGGAATCGTGGTGATGCCTCCGGTGCACCGGGTCGTGGGCCAGGTACCGGAGCGTATCGTTCATCCATCCCATGTCCCATTTCATTCCGAAACCCAGCCCGCCGAGCCAGGTGGGCCTCGAGACCATGGGCCAGGCGGTCGACTCCTCGGCAATGGTCTGCACATCCGGATGCCGGCCGTAGACCTCCTCGTTCAGACGTTTCAGAAACGACATGGCTTCGAGGTTTTCCCGGCCCCCGTGTTCGTTCGGAAGCCATTCTCCGGGCTCGCGCGAGTAGTCCAGGTAGAGCATGGAGGCGACCCCGTCGACCCGGAGCCCGTCCGCGTGGTACATCTCGAGCCAGAAGAGGGCGCTGCTCATCAGGAAGCTGCGGACCTCGTGGCGGCCGTAGTTGAAGATGTAGCTGGTCCAGTCGGGGTGGAATCCGCGGCGCGGGTCGGCGTGCTCGTAGAGGTGCGTGCCGTCGAAGAACCCCGGTCCGTGCGGATCGGTGGGAAAGTGGGACGGGACCCAGTCCAGGATCACCCCGATCCCCTCCTGGTGCAGGTGGTCCACCAGCGCCATGAGGTCCTGGGGGGACCCGTAGCGCGACGAGGGAGCGAAATACCCGGTGACCTGGTAGCCCCAGGAGCCGTGAAACGGGTGCTCCATGATGGGGAGCAACTCGACATGAGTGAACCCCGTATCCTTCACGTACCTCGCAAGCTCCTGCGCGACTTCGCGGTACGACAGGTAGGCCTCGGGGTCGTCCGGACTCCGCCGCCACGATCCCAGGTGCACTTCGTAGACGCTCACCGGAGCTCCGGCATCGAACCGGCTCGGTCGCTCCTCCATCCACCTGTCGTCGTTCCACTCGTACGCCAGGTCGGCCACGACCGAGGCGGTGGCCGGAGGTGTCTCCTGGAGGAGGGCCATGGGATCGGCCTTGCTCAGGACGGGCGGGGGGGAGCCCCGCGCCGAACGGATCTCGTACTTGTAGAGCGTGCCGCGGGTCACTCCCGGAACGAACCCTTCCCAGATGCCGGAGCTGCCCCGGGGGCGCAGTCCGCTCCGCCCCGGCGTCCAGTCGTTGAAGTCGCCGATGACGGAGACCTCCTCGGCGTTGGGGGCCCACACGGCAAACCAGGTCCCCGACACCCCGTCTTCGGTCTCCACGGGATGTGCTCCGAGGCACTCCCAGAGCCTGAAATGGGTTCCGTCGCGGAACCGGTCGAGGTCGTCATCGGTGAGAAGGGTGATGTCGTATCGCACGGGAGCAGTCATGGATCGTCTCCAGGTCGGAGGCGCCGGATCTCGGCAAGGGCAGCCCGAACCTCGGGCACGTTGTCCAGGTCGCCCAGCGCGTAGCGGGCCCGCCGCGTCCAGCTCCCCCCCTCGTGACCCGTCCCCGGCACGTTCTGGGGGCGCTCTTCGAGCCAGAGGTCTTCCAGGTTGACGAGGAGGAGCCGCGCGGGTGAGTCCGCCAGCATGCGAAGGCAGGCATGAAGTAGCTCGAGAGGATCGACGGACGCCGCATCCGGGAGGTGGCCCTCCGCCGCGAGCCGGCGCCGCAGCGTCTCCAGGGCGCCGGGGTCCAGTTCCTTGAGGAAAGCGGCGAAGGTGGGCATGTCGTGGGTGTTCAGGGAGACCTGCGCCTCCGGCAGCACGGGCCGCGCCCCGGCTTCGGGATCGAGTTCGAAGGGGAGGACGTACATGCGGAGGAGTCCGTTCCGGGTCATGGCCTCGGGGACCTCTGCGGGCACGGTCCCCAGGTCCTCGCCGACCACCGAGCAGGCGGCCCGGGAGGATTCCAGGGCGAGGATCGCGTAGAGTTCCTCGGCCGGGTACCGAACGTATACGCCCTCCGAGGCGGGCATCCCGTCGGGGATCCAGAAGAGCCGGTGAAGGGCCATGACATGGTCGACCCGCAGGGCACCCGACGGTTCGAGAAGGGTCCGGAGGGAGTCCCTCCAGTAGCGGTGGCCCTGCATCCGGCTCGCGTGCGGGTGGATCGGCGGGAACCCCCAGTTCTGTCCGGCACTGCTGTGGACGTCGGGAGGCGCCCCCACCGATGCACCGCCCGCGAACAGTTCCGGCCAGCGCCATGGATCGTACCCCCGGGGGTGACAGCCCAGGGGCAGGTCCAGGTAGAGGTCCGGGAGGGCGCCACCCTTCGCTGCGCCCGCGCCACCGATCTCCCGGTCCACGAGAGACTGCACGTAGACGTGGTAGCGGGCCGTCTCGTCGAGGCTGCCCCAGTCCGGTTCCGTGCCACCCTCTCCCCCGCGGGTCCGCTCCCACCACCCGGGTCCTCCCGACTCGAATCCGGACCTGAACCGGGCGTAGCGGACAACTTCCGGATTCGTCCGGGCCGGGCCCAGGGTGTCCGCGGCATCGCCGCCGTTTTCGAAGGCGGTGCGGGCGAGCATCTCCAGCACTCGCCGCTTGACCGCGTAGACCTCGGCGTAGTCGACGTCTTCCCGGCTTCGAAGCGCGGCGAGGTGGCGCTCGAACCCGGGAGAAGCGACGAGTTCCCGGGCCTCCCGGCAGCGCGGGAATTCCGGGGCCCCGGTCGGATCCAGGTAGAGCTCGTTCCAGAAGAGCCGGCTGACCGGCGAATACGGGCTCGGTTCCAGCGGCGCTTCCAGGTAGGTCGCAAGAAGCGGAAGGGATGCGACGGCATGGGCCCCCCGGGCTGCGGCCCAGGCCCTGAACTCCCGGAGCCCGGCCAGGTCCCCCACCCCCCAGTCCGTCGCGGTGCGCAGGGCATGGAGCGGGAGAAACACCCCCCATTCGCGGGGGTTGCGCCCCATCGGGCTTCCTCCGTGCACCGTTCGAGGCGCGCGGATGAGCCAGCCTTCTTCCTGCTCCTCCCCCGGCCCCCGGGGATCCAGGAGCAGTCGGTGGACACCGTGGGGCACGGGCGACGGAAGCGGGAGGATCCGGAAGGTCGCCGTCCTGGTCGATCCCCCGGGATCATCCATTTCCGTGACGGCCAGGTCCCCCGGCCGAACGGACCATTCGAGGGTCTCTCCGCCCTCCAGCCGGAGACGACAGGCCATGCGTTCGTTCCCGGGGCCCGCCGGAGGGTCGCGAAGGAGGACTTCGAGCGCCGCTCCGTCCCGCATGACCTGAACGGGGGGAACCCGGCGCGCCCGTCGCCTGGCGTCCTCCCGACGGAGCGCCAGATCGATGTCCGCCTCGGACTTCACGGGTGAGCCCATGGCGGCGAGCACGGCGAGGAGGGCGTCATTCGACGCCTCGACCTCCTCGCCCCCGGCAGACCGATAGGACGTCTCGACGCCGTGGACCCGCGCAAGGCGGCGCAGCCGGAAGCGAAGTCCGGAGTCCGTCACCGGCTCCCCAGCACGTCCCGGACGCCTGCCATGGGGATCCCCACCCAGTCCGGCCGGTTGTTCAGTTCGTACACCAGTTCGTAGAGGGATTTCTCGAGGAGAAAGAGTTCGAGGAGGAGGGCCCGGTCCTCGGGGGCACCGGGGAGGAACGCCGCCCCGGCCGTCGCCTCCGTGTAACCCTCGAGGTACTGGGCGGAGGCCCAGGCGTACCAGTTCCTCACCCATCGCTGCATGGACCCCGTCGCCCGTTCCTCGCTCAGTCCGCTGCGCTCCCGGCGGCGGAGGGCGGCGTGCGCCGCGTAGTCCAGGGAGCGGATCATGCCCGCCACGTCCCGGAGGGGGGATCGCTTCAGACGACGCTCGCTCAGCGGCCTGGCGGGCTCCCCCTCGAAGTCGATGATCGCGAAGTCGTTCCCGAGGAAGAGCACCTGCCCCAGGTGGAAGTCCCCGTGGGTGCGAATTCTCTGTCCCTCGAGGTCCCGGTCCAGCACCACGCCGAACCGGTCGAGGAACTCCTCGCGGCGGTCGATGATGACCGACGCCATTTCCGCCTCCTCGGCGGGGAGCCTCTCCCGCGCCTGCCGCAACTCCCGGAGCGACTGCCCCAGCTGGTTCCGGAGCGACTGGTAGAGCGACCTTCGGTAGAGCTGGTTGAAGGGTTCCGGCGAGAAGGCCCCCCCGTCGTCCACCCCGGCCAGCGTCCGGTGGAGTTCCCCGGTGCGCCGTCCCAGCAGCCGGATCAGGTCGGGGAAGGCCGGGTCGAGATGGTCCAGGAGGCCGGGCGATGCCGGCACGGCCTCCTCGTCCAGGCGGGGCTCCAGGTCGTCCTCGGGGGCGCCGAGGGGGGCCACCTCCTCGATGAAGCGGTCCAGCACATCCAAAGTATAGTCCCAGGCGTCCCCCTCGTTCGGCACGTAGCGATGCAGCACGCCGAGCGTCGATACGACCCCATCGCCCGTCCGGTGGTCGATCCACCCCCCGAGTGCCGGGGACCCGGCAAATCCGCGGGCGGTGAGCGCGCGACCCACCTCCAGGTCCAGATGGGTCCCTGCCTCGATCTTCCGGAACAGCTTCAGGATCCACTGGTCCCCGAAGATCAGCGAGGTGTTGCTCTGCTCCGCCCTTCCCACGGAGGGGGCCCGGAGTTCGTCGGGGCGGATCTCGCCCCCTTCGGCGTTCGCCTCTCCCCGCAGCACGCCGCGTCCGGGGGTTTCGGACACCTTCTCGCCGGCGGCCATCAGCCCGAGCAGCGCCTTCCCGAAGGCGGGCGACACCACCGCATCGTGAAGGATGCCGGGAATCCCGCGAACCTCGAGACGTGCCACCACGGCGTGGCGGTGCGACTCCGGAAGTGGCTCGCCCGGCTCGTGGGGGGTCCAGGCGAGGGGGAGCAGGTAACTTTCCGGCTCGTGGGCCAGGTAGGTGACGCCCAGGCGGAGGATGCGTGCCTCACCGTTTGCCATGGCCAGGGGGGAGATGCCCTCGATGCGGACGCCCTGGAGCTCCCGCCCCTTCCCGGCGAACCACCGCTGCCGACGGACGAACGCCGTCAGCGCCGCGGTGAACTCGGGAAGCGGAGGCCCGCCGGCAACCTCCCACCACGCGCCTTCCACGCCCCGCAGGGTCGGCGGTTCCCAGGCTGGGGAGGCCCCGTCGGCCCCATCCGGGCGCGCCTCCTCCTCGCGCTCGAGGGAGAACCAGAAGAAGGCGTGGGGTCCCAGCGTGATCCGGTAGATGTCCTCGTGGATGGCCGGAAAGGGCGTGCGACCGAAGAGCTCCACCGGCACCCGCCCCCGGAACTCCGGGAGTTCGATCTCGGCCGACTGCGAGTACCTCGAGAGATTCGCCACGACCAGGATCACCTCGTCCTCGTGCCGGCGCGTGAAGGCCACCACCTTACGGTTGTCCGGGTGGACCCATTCGAAGCTCCCGCGCCCGAACGCCCGGGACTGCCGCCGGAGCGCGATGAGGCGCCGCATCCACCACAGCAGGGAGGTCGGATTATCGTGCTGCGCCTCCACGTTCACCGATTCGAACCGGTACTCCGGGTCGATGATGACCGGCAGGTAGAGCTGCTGCGGGTTCGCCCGGGAGAAGCCCGCGTTCCGGTCGCTGGACCACTGGAAGGGGGTTCGCACGCCGTTCCGGTCGCCCAGGTAGAAGTTGTCGCCCATGCCGATCTCGTCGCCGTAGTAGATCACCGGCGTGCCCGGGAGCGACATGAGGAGGCAGTTCAGGAGTTCGATCTTCCGCCGGTTGTTCTCGAGGAGCGGCGCCAGCCGCCGCCGGATGCCGAGGTTGATCCGGGCGCCCGCATCCCGCGCGTAGGCGCGGTACATGTAGTCCCGCTCCTCGTCCGTCACCATCTCGAGGGTGAGCTCATCGTGGTTGCGCAGGAAGATGGCCCACTGGCAGGTGGAGGGGATCTCGGGCGTCTGCTCCAGGATGTCCACCAGGGGGAAGCGGTCCTCCATCCGCACGCTCATGAAGAGGCGCGGCATGATGGGGAAGTGGAAGTTCATGTGGCATTCGTCGCCGTCTCCGAAGTACGCCGCCGCGTCCTCGGGCCACTGGTTCGCCTCCGCCAGGAGCATGCGGTCCCCGTAGCGCTCGTCCACGTGGGCGCGGAGCTTCTTCAGGAAGGCGTGGGTCTCCGGCAGGTTCTCGCAGTTCGTGCCCTCGCGCTCGTACAGGTAGGGGACGGCGTCCAGCCGCAGTCCGTCGACCCCCATGTCGAACCAGTAGTCCAGGACCGAGAAGAGCTCCTCCTGCACCTCCGGGTTCTCGAAGTTGAGGTCGGGCTGGTGATGGTAGAAGCGGTGCCAGTAGTAGGCCTCGGCCACCGGGTCCCACTGCCAGTTGGACGCCTCGAAGTCCTTGAAGATGATGCGGGCCTCGGAGTACAGCTCCGGGTCCTGGGACCAGACGTAGTAGTCGCGGTGCGGGTGGTCCGCCGGGGCCCGGCGCGCCCGCTGGAACCAGGGATGCTGGTCCGACGTGTGGTTCACCACCAGCTCGGTGATGACCCGGATCCCCCTGCGGTGGGCCTCTTCGAGGAAGGTCCGGAAATCGTCGAGGGTGCCGTAGGCCGGGTTCACCTCGCGGTAGTCGGCAATGTCGTAGCCGTCGTCGCGAAGCGGCGAGGGGTAGAAGGGGAGGAGCCAGATCGCCGTGATCCCCAGGTCCTGGAGGTAGTCCAGCCGGCTCGTGAGGCCGGGAAAGTCCCCGATCCCGTTGCCGGTACTGTCGAGGAAGGACCGCACGTGGAGTTCGTAGATGATGGCGTCCCGGTACCAGAGCGGGTCGGAATCGGGGCGCGTCGTGGCGGGGCTGGAGGGCGTACCGGGGGGCGTCATGGCGTCGTTTCCTTTTCCTCGATGCGAAGGACATGGGCGGGCGAGCTGTCCGGGTCCAGACGGACGAAGTTCTTCCCGGGCGTCCACTGGTACCGGTCGCCCGCGAGCAGGTCGTGGAGCTCGAGGACGTCGTCGGGATCCCGGCCGAGCTTCTCCGGATCCACGGTCACCCAGCCGCTCTGTACGTGGCGGGGGTCGAGATTCACCACCACGAGGACCGGGCCGGGGCTCGCGTCTCCGGGGCCGGAGACCTGACCCGGGGGCGCGTGGCGGCTGAAGGCCAGGAGGTGCTCGTTGTCGGTGGGGTGAAATCGGACCTCCTCGTTCGTCTGCAGTGCGAGGTGTGCACGCCGGATTTCGTTCAGTTTTTTCAGAAGTGAACGGAGGCTCCGCGGGTCCTCCAGCTGCCAGGTCCGGAGCTGGTACTTCTCGGAATCCAGGTATTCCTCGCTCCCCGCCCTGAGGGGCGTGCCCACGGCCAGCTCGTAGGCGGGGCCGTACACGCCCCAGTTCGGCGAGAGCAGGGCGGCGAGGACGGCCCGGAGCGCGAAGGCGGGACGGCCGCCCTCCTGCAGGAACTCGTGGAGGATGTCCGGCGTGTTCGGCCAGAAGTTCGGGCGGAAGAACTCCTTCACCTCGGTGGTGGTGAGTTCGGTCAGGTACTCGGTCAGTTCCGCCGCGGAGTTGCGCCAGGTGAAGTAGGTGTACGACTGGTCGAAGCCCAGCTTCGCGAGGCGGTGCATGACTCGCGGGCGGGTGAAGGCCTCCGACAGGAAGATGACATCCGGGTGACTGCGCCGGATCTCGTCAATGACCCACTCCCAGAAGGCGAAGGGTTTCGTGTGGGGGTTGTCGACCCGGAAGACGCGGACCCCGGCCCGGATCCAGAACAGGAAGACCTCGTGGAGCGCCGCCCAGAGCGCGGGCCAGTCCTCGGTCTCGAAGTCGAAGGGGTAGATGTCCTGGTACTTCTTCGGCGGGTTCTCCGCGTACTGGATCGAGCCGTCGGGTCGCGCACGGAACCACTGCGGGTGCTCCTTCACCCAGGGGTGGTCGGGGGCACACTGGAAGGCGATGTCCAGGGCCACCTCCATGCCGGCCTCCTCCACCGTCCTCCGGAACCGGCGAAAGTCGTCGAGGGTGCCCAGTTCGGGGTGGATCGCCATGTGGCCGCCCTCCTCCGAACCGATGGCCCACGGGCTTCCCACGTCACCGGGGCCCGCGCTCTCGGCGTTGTTCGGCCCCTTCCGGCGGTGCGCGCCGATGGGGTGGATGGGGGGGAGGTAGACCACGTCGAACCCCATGTCCCGGATGTACGGGATCATCGCCTCCGCGTCGGCGAAGCTCCCGTGCCGGCCGGGCTGCGATGCGGTCGACCTGGGAAAGAACTCGTACCACGCGCTGAACCCCGCCCGGGGTCGCGCCGCGACGACGCGGGCGGTTCTCGGGAAACGGGCGCGGTCCCGGCGGTCGGGTTTGCGCTCCATGGTCCTTCCCACCGGCCCTTCCAGGAACTTCTCGAGGGCGGCGGGGCTCGAAAACGGCTCGATCCCGGACTCCCCCGAGCGGAGGCGCTCGGCGGCCGCCAGGAGTCTCTTCCGGTCGGCGCCGGAGAGGAGCTCGGCCCGGTCCTCGAGGTGCCCTGCCCCGATCTTCAGGTCGACGGCCACGTCCTGTCCTGCCGCGATCCGCTTCTGCAGGTCCCTCCGCCAGGTCATCCAGGGGTCGACCCAGGCCTCGGCGCAGTACTCGAACGTCCCGGTGCGCGGGAGGGGGAATTCCCCTTCCCACCGGTCGTTGCCGAGGGAGGTCATGGGGGTCTCCTGCCAGCGCTTGCTCCCCTCCCTGCGGTGCAGCAGCACGCTGCGGACCACGTCATGGCCATCGCAGAAGGCGTCCACCTGGACCCGCATCCGGTCCCCCACCACCCGCTTCACCGGAAAGCGGCCGCAGTCGACCTCGGGACGCAGGTTCTCGATCACGGCGCGCCGGGGTGCCCGGGCAGAATCTCTGGGGTCAGTCATGGGAAGTGTCAGGCCCTCGTTCCGGAGATGGGGGAGGAAGGATGGTCCGAACAAATGCAATCGACGTGCCGGGAGCGCAGTCTCCCCCGGCGGGGGGCGTCAGCGTCTCCTGTCCTGCCGGGATCGGATCCGTCCCAGTCCCGGCAGGACGGCGACGGAGAGGAGGAAGAAACCGAGGCCTGCCGCCGTAAGCATCCCGGCGACTCGCTGCCAGCGAGGCCGCTCATGGGGGAATGGCCTGTACTCCGCGAAGGCTTCCGCCGCGGCGGCCTCTTCCGCGCCGAAGGGGTCCCCGGGGCGGCAGTTGTTCTCTTCTCCGTAGATGTAGCAGGCGGGGTTGGCCAGGTTGAAGGGCCCCCCTCCGGCCTCCCCGACGGGGCCGTCCCCGAGGGGGGACTCGGGGAAGTTCTCCAGGCCATAGCCGAAGACGGGCTCGTAGCAGGGGAGGGCCGAGGTGCCGAGGACGAACTGGTCATTCAGATCGTTCACCCACTCGCGGGGGGTGCGGCCTCCCTCGTCCGGCGCACGTCCGACCCTCCGGATGGGAGGCGGGCCCTCTCCGTCCTGCACGGCCCGCCACCCCGCCATGACCAGGGCCGGGTCATAGGGCTCGTCCGTGTAGTAGTCCATGTCGGTGGTCACGTTGAGGAGGATGATGCAGGCGGCCCCGACGGTCATCCCCCAGGTACGGGCGGAGGGCGTGACGAGGACCCGATCGAAGGCCAGCCCCGCGGCCAGCAGGATGATGGGGATGTAGACGAACCACCACCGCATCAGCTGGGCGTTGCTCTCCACGTAGGGGACCTGCTTCAGGACGTCATGCCAGGCGTCTCCCCCGATGTGGATGTTCATGACGAAGACGAGGCCCAGCAGGAGCAGGATCGGCCCCCCGAGGAGCAGCGCGCGTCGCTTCCGCATCGCGCCCCCCCCCGGGCCGCACACCCTTTGGCGGCGCAATCCCCAGAGCGCCCACCCGATCAGGATCAGCGGCACCACCGTGACCCCGAACTCGGCCTCGGGCCGCCCGAAGCCGATGCCGTGCCGTCCGAACCACCCCATCTCCGGGAGGGTCCGGGCGAGGAACAATCCCTGCATCAGCCACCGGATGGCGTGCAGGGGGTTGTCGAACAGGTTGATCCCGTAGGTGCGGGGGAAGGTGTCCATGAGCACATAGGTGGGCACCAGGTTGGCCGCCGAGATCGCCGCTCCGAGCATGCCGCCGAGCACCCCGATGAACCAGAACCAGGGACGCGGTCCTGCGCGGAGGGCGTGGATGAACCAGATGACCACGACGCAGAGTCCCGCCGGCACGAGGATGTTGACGGAGCCCGAGTAGACGAAGTACGCCACCGCCAGGCCGACCCAGCCGGAGGCCGAGAGGATTCGCACCGCCCGGCCCCAGGTCGGCGTGGCACTTCCCGGCCCGATGAGTGCGGCGTATGCGATCCAGGGGATGAGGGCGAAGGAGTGGAAATGGGGCTGCCCGATGATCACGCGGAAGATGAGGAAGCCGTTGAAGAGGAACGCCACGGCGGAGAAGGTGGCCGCCTCGGGCGAGAGATCGAAGCGCCGCCGAAGCAGCAGGTAGAATCCGGCGGCGCCGAACGTGGCGGAGAGGACCAGCGTGGCGAAGGCGGCGTCCACGGGCGTCATCAGGAGGGTCAGTGCCTGGAGAAGCGAGTAGAAGACCGACTGGGGGTTGGCCAGGAGCGGGAGCCCCCCGCAGAAGGCGGGCGTGAAGATGGGCGAGACCCAGAAGCCGTTGGTCTCGATCCAGTAGTGACCCGCCAGGAGAAGGGGAAGGAAGTACGACCAGTCGTGACCCATCGTGCCCCGCGCCGTCGGGAAGAACGATCGGGTCCAGACCGAGAGGATCAGGATGGCCGAGACGACAACCACCACCCGGAGAACCGCTCCCCGTGACCAGGAGGCGGGCGCGGTGAACTCAGTCCGACGAATCGACATCGTGATGCCCGTCTACAACGACTGGGATTCCTTCTGCCAGTTGGCTCACGGGCTCGATACCGCGGTTTCGGACTGGGGACATTCCGTCAGGATCCTCGCCGTCGACGATGGCTCGCTGGACGAGGGGAACGGGCTGGTCACGGACCTCCGGGACCTGGAGCACATCGAGGAGATCCGGGTGCACAGGCTCGTCTCCAATCTCGGCCACCAGCGGGCGATCGCCGTGGGACTGAGCGAGGTATGCCGGGAGAACAGCTCGGATGCCGTCATCGTCATGGACAGTGATGGAGAGGACCGGCCTGAGGATGTCCGGGCCCTTCGCGACGCCTTTATGCAAGACCCGCACCGGATCGTGGTGGCCCAGCGGGCCCGCCGTTCCGAGGGGCCCCTCTTCCGGCTCTTCTACCGGATCTACAGACTGGCCTTTGTTGTCCTCACGGGCCGAAACATCGATTTCGGGAACTTCATGCTGATTCCCGGGAAGTTCATCGAACCCGTCACCCACAGCGGGTGGATCTGGAATCATCTCGCTTCGGGGATCGTCCGGATGCGATTCCCCATTCGGGCGGTCCCTACCGAACGGGGGACGCGGTACGCGGGAGAGTCGAAGATGAACCCGGTGTCCCTCATCGTCCACGGCTTCAGCGCCATGTCCGTCTTCAGCGACACGGTCTTCGTCCGGGTCCTGCTCGTTTCGCTGGTCCTCTCGGTGGGGACGGCCGTCGGCATCCTGATGGTCGTCCTGATCCGTCTTCTCACGGAGATGGCGATCCCGGGGTGGGCCACGAATGCGGTCGGACTCCTCTTCGTGATCTTCCTCCAGGCCCTGCTCCTCTCCGCCGGAGCCGCGGTCCTCCTCCTGGCCACCCGCTCCCAGCAGACGGTGGTCCCCGCCCTCGACTCGGAGCGTCATGTGCGAAGCCGGACCACGGTGTTCTCCCGATGAAGGACTCCCACGCGTATCCGGGATCCGAGCTCGAGCTCTTCAGCCAGGCCGTGAACTGGAAGGGGTACCTGCGGGACCAGATCCGCGGATTCCTCGGTCCGGCGGTCCTGGAGGTGGGCGCAGGGATCGGGGCCACCACCACGGCGCTCTGCAGGGGAGAGCAGGAGCGGTGGGTCTGCCTGGAGCCTGATCCCCGGATGGCGGACGGGCTTCGCTCGCGCCTCCGCGACCGGCAGCTTCCGGCGTGCTGCGAAGTCGCCGAGGGCACCACCGCGGACCTCGGGGACGCGGGGCGGGATGCCGGGGCCTTCGACACGGTCCTCTACGTCGACGTGCTCGAGCACATCGAGGAGGACCAGGAGGAGCTGCGTCGTGCTTCCGGCCTCCTGGCCCCCGGCGGGCACCTCGTCGTGCTGGCCCCGGCCCATTCGTTTCTCTTCACGGAGTTCGACCGGGCGATCGGCCACTTCCGGCGGTACGGACGATCGGACCTCGTCGGACTGGAGCCCCCGGGGCTGGAGCTGGCGGAGGCCCGGTACCTGGACTCCGTCGGCCTGTTCGCTTCGCTGGGAAACCGGCTTCTTCTCCGATCCGCCATGCCCACGCCATCCCAGATCTGGCTGTGGGACCGCGTCATGGTTCCCGCCTCCCGGATCACCGACCGCCTGACCCTGGGGCACCTGGGAAAATCCGTCCTGGTGGCGTGGCGCTCCCCTCCGTTGGACCGGGTTCGGCGCTGATCTTGCAAGATGGTGTCCCGCAGCCGGTCACCCCGATTCCCCCAGCCAAGGAAGGACCCCTGAACGAGGATGGTTCCGAAACCCGGCGGGCACCGGCAGGGATCGCGGCGGCGCTCTTCGTGGCCTTCCTGGTGATGCGCCTGCCCTTCCGCGGCGAGTTCCTGATCAACTGGGACTCGGTGCAGTTCGCCCTGGGCGTGGAGGCCTTCGACCTGACCGCCCACCAGCCCCATCCGCCGGGCTACATCGGCTATATCTTCCTGGGTCAGATCCTCGCTCCCGTCGTCGGGGGAATTCCGGAGGCCCTGACCTGGATCAGCATCGTCACCGGGGCGATGGCGCCGGTGGTCCTGTTCCTCCTCGCCCGGAGAATGCTCCCGGAACGGTTCGCGGCAACCGCGGCCATCCTCTTCGGCGTCTCTCCGCTTCTCTGGCACTACGGCAGCGTCGCCCTGACCTACGCCCCGGAGGTGATGCTGGGGCTCCTGTTCGCCCTATTCGTGCACCGGGCCCGCGAGGAAAACCGGGTTCGCGACCTGATGGCGGCGACGGCGGTCTTCACCGTCCTCGGATCGGTGCGCCAGAGCGCGCTCATCCTGCTGCTCCCGCTCTGGATGCTGGGCCTCCTGGGATACGGGTGGCGCGTCCGTGCGGCGGCCGTCGCGTTCATGACCGCCGCCTCGCTGGCCTGGACGATCCCCCTGGTCCGGGCCTCGGGTGGCGTGCTCTCCTACCTCGGGGAAGCCTCGGCGCTGGCGGACCTTGCCGTGGCTCGAACCACCATCCTGACCGGGGCGTTCACCGGCGTCCTTCAGAACATCGGCCTCCTCGCGGTGGGACTGATCGTGGGCATGCACGTGACGGTCTTCCTGCCCTGGATCGCCCGGAGCCGCCCCGGGGGGGCGCTGGGCGCCCTCCGAGCTTCCGACCGCCGCTTCCTCCTGACCTGGGTGGCCCTCCCCCTGGTCTTCTTCATCCTGGTCCACACAGGTCAGCCGGGGTACGCGCTGATGATCCTTCCCATCGGCTACATCTGGGTGGGATCGGCCATCGCCCAGGTCGTGACGCACCCGTCTCCGCGGAGATCCCGTCCGGGCGCCGGAGCCGCGCCGAACCCGCCCGGCCTCACCCCCGTGGCCGCGATCCTGGCGGCGTGTGCCGTGCTCAGCTTCTTCGGGCTCTCCTCCCTCGCGTACCGGGCCGCCAGCTCGGATCTGGGCGCCCGGATCCAGACCCGTGCCGGCATCCACTCACCGGCAGACCGGACAACCTCCCACCTGGAGTGGGCCCCCACCCAGTCGCCCCTGGCCCAGGCCCTTCGGCAGTACAGCATTCCGCATCATGACCTCTACTGGGCGCGCCTCATGGAGTTCATCCAGACGCATCAACCCGAGGACTCGGTCCTGCTCACCGCCATCGGGGGGCCCATCATCAGCGGAAGCTTTCGTCAGCTCGGCTACTATCTTCCCGAGTACCGCGTGTACGCGGTGGGATGGGACCGGGCGGGGGCGTTCGGCTACCTCTTCGAATCCCACGGGCGGAAGAGCACCTACACGGTCGCCGGACTCAACACCTCGTCGGCGACGCTGAACCTCCCGCCGGAGACCCGCTGGCTCGTGATCCCCGATGCCGATGTCGCGGCGCTCCTCGAGCCTGCGCTCCCCCGTGTCCGCCACCAGCTGTCGAACGGGACCGTGGTGACCGTGGCGGATCTCGGAAACGGGCCGCGCCGCCTCCGGTTCGCATCGGAGGGCGCACGGGCCTCGATCGGGGCGGACTGATCCCCTCAGAAGTAGACCAGGAACCCGAAGCAGAGCGCCCAGGCCCCGATGGTCCCCTGGAGGAAACGATCGGTCAGGGCAATGCGGGTGGGGTCTCCCGTCCGCTTCTCCACGAACATCAGCTGCAGGTACCTCATCACCCCTGCAGCCACGAAGGGCGCGGTGTAGAAGAGCTGCTCCGTCTGCATGCGAGCCTGGGTCTCGGCATCCGTCGTGTAGATGAGGTACGCGGCCAGGAGCGCCCCGAGGACGGCGGTCATGGCGCTGCTCAGGAAGGCCTGGTTGTACCCGGCCAGGCTCGGTCGATGACTCAGGCTCATGTTGCTCACCAGGTCATCGTGGCGCTTGCCCAGGGCGATGAACAGGGCGAGGAGCCCGATCATGATGGTGATCCAGCTGGTGGTGACCACCGCGGCCAGCATGGCACCGGCCTCCACCCGGAGGACGAAGCCGGTGGCGATGATGAGCACGTCGAGGATCGCAACGTGCTTGAGCTTCACGGAATAGGCGATGTTGAGGCCGAAATACAGAGCCAGGATTCCGGCGAAGGGGCCGGAAATCGAGATGGCCAGCCCGAACCCCATCGCCAGCAGGATCCCCATGGCGAGGAACGCCACTGGAATCGGCACCCGCTCCGCGGCCAGCGGTCGATGGCGCTTCTTCGGATGGCGCCGATCCGCCTCCCGGTCGAGGTAGTCGTTCATGATGTACACGGCACTCGCCGTGAAGGAGAACGCCACGATCCCCAGCGCCGTGAATACGGCCGCACCCCAGGTCCACGCCCACGGGGTGAGCAGGAGAGGGATGGCCACGAACCCGTTCTTGACCCACTGGTGGGGCCGGATCAGCGTGAGTAGGTCCCGCAGGGAGGAGGGCGAGCCCGTCACTGCCGGGGCCTTGCCGTCCGGGGGACCATCCTTGTGGATCCGCGGCAGGGGAGCCGGGGTCGGCCGGCCTTCCGCGATGGCTCGTACAGAGTCTCGGTCGGGTAGGATCACGGCTGATTCCTTCGGGTGGCAGGGTCGTCCACTACAGTCCCTGCCTTTCTTTTGCAAGCACCGGGCCACACCCGCCTCGGTCGGGCCATCGCATTGCTGCACAAGTACTTGAAAGCTCGGCTACGGCAGCTTCAGCGCCCCCGCGGACGGACCTCGGGACGATTTCTACAACCCGCGAGCACCCCTTTCACGGGCGGCCCTTTCCTCGCCGGCCTCCCGGGCCACGTCGGGGCGGAAGACCGGTCCGAGGTGGACGGTATGCTCCACCACCATGCTCCCGCCCGGCTCCACCGGAAGGACCAGGACGGGAGGCCCACCCTCGAGGTCCCACAGCTTCCCACCCGTGAAGCCCTCGAGGCGGATCACGACCTCGGCGTCCGGGACCACGAGCCACCGAACGCCTGGGGGGAGGTGAAGCTGACGCGAGGCTCGGCGGAGCCCCTGCACGGAGTAGTCGCTCCCCCGTCCCTGGGCCGTGAAGAGGTGTCCGAAGCCGCCTTCCAGGTCCCATCCGAGGGCGTAGACGCGGTAGTCGGGCAGGTAGTACGTCAGGTGACGGAAGCTGCCTGCGCTGTTGGGGGCGGCCAGCACGACAACCTCCCCGGGGTCGTGTCGTTGGACGAACCCGATGAGCGCCCGCCAGTGGGCATCGCTCCCCCGGACGTCGAACTGTCGCACGTTCGATCCGACGCCCACCCCCGTGAGGTGTGGGGTGATGCGGTGAAGGGGCCGGGCCCGGGGCGCCCCTTCGGACCCCTCGATCCCGGTGCCGACGGATTGGGTGAGGGATCGGACGACCAGGGGTGCGCCGAGGAACGCGGTCCCGCTCCCCAGGACCAGCACCAGGACCATGGCCGCGACTGCAGCAGGCATGGCTCCCGGCCGGCGGCGGACGCGCGCAGGTTCCCGAAGCGCGAGGCGCCGGGCGACTGCCTCCAGTGCGACGCCCACGAGGAGGAAGAAAGCCGGGAGCAGGATCAGGACGTAGCCCAGCTGCCCCGTGTGGAGGAGCAGGTAGACCATGAGGGCGGGCACGAGCCAGAGGAGGAAGAAGACGGCGTGTCGGCGGAAGACGCCGAATGCACGGGAGTCGATGATCAGTCCCGCCGCGATGACGAAGAGCCCGAGGTGGATCCCGAGCAGGAGGCCGAGCAGTACGAACGCGATGTTCTGTCCCTGGCCGGCGCCCGGGCCCCCGCTGAAGACCGAGGTCGGCACCACGACCAGGTTGGCAAGCTCCGACGAAGCCTGGAAGAAGGCCGGGATCCCCCCGGACAGCCAGAACAGCGGACCGAGCCATGCGAGGTTTCCGGCGACCAGCACCCCCCCCATGGTGAATCGGGCGCGCCAGCCCAGGCCCCGCACCATGTAGAGCCACATGGGCATCAGGAGAAGGGCTCCGCTCGGTCGCATCGCCCCCAGCAGGACGAGCAGCACCGTGGCCACCAGCATGTGTCGGGGAGATCCATGCTGACGGGCCACGAATCCTGCCCAGAGGAAGAAGAGGGCGAGGGCGAGTTCGGGCGCGTAGGTCAGCGCGACTCCGCTGTAGTACCAGACCGGAGGCGACAGTCCGAGCAGGACTGCGGCGATGACGGCGAATCGCGTGGACATGAACCTGGAAGCCAGGAGAAAGAACCCCGCCGGTGCCAGCGCCCCGCTCAGGGCGCTCAGGAAGGTCAGGCTCGTGTTCGCGTCGCCCGTGAACTGGTTCAGCAGCCATCCGACGGCCACGTACCCGATGTAGCCCGGTGGATGGGGCTGATGGTTCTGCAGATTGAAGAGATGGGTCCCGAGCCCGAGGTTCACGGCATCCCAGTTGATCAGGAATTCCGCACGAAAGGGGAGGCGCAGGGGCAGGAAGAACACGAAGAGGAGGGCGCAGATCCAGAAATCCCGCCCCCTCTCCAGACCGCGGCCCGCGGGACCGCGCACCGATGCAACCGCTCTGCTTTCCACCGGACCTCGTCGAAGTCTTCGCTGTCGCCCGGTCAGAACCGGAAGCGCTTGAACACACGTTCCGGCACGACCCCGAGGAGGGTCATGATGGGGCGCCAGAACCAGGGAAAATAGACCACCTCGGTGCCCTTCCCGGCATGGTCCAGACAGGCCCGGGCCAGCTTCCTGGGGGGGGCTGCCGGCAGGGGGAGCTGCTCTCCCCAGGTCATCGAGGTGTCGATGAAGCCGGGCTTCACCGTCGTGACACCGACTCCCGCATGGAAGAGCCTGGCCCGGAGGCCCTGGAGGTACACATGCAGCGCCGCCTTGCTCGAGCCGTATACGTAGTTCGAGAGGCGCCCGCGGTCCCCGGCGACGGAGCCCAGGACCACCACCGCCCCGGCCTTCTGCTCCTCGAGAACCGGCGCGAGGAGCGAGAGGAGGGAGACCGGCCCCAGGTAGTTCACGCTCCCCGTCCTCCTCGCGAGCGAGGGGTCGCGGTCCATGTCCTCCTGCATGGGCATGGTACCCACCGCGAAGAAGACGTTCAGGATGCCCCGTCGGTGCTCCAGGCAGGCCTCCACGAAACCGGGATGTGCGTCCGGGTGCTCCGCCTCGAAGCGGATGACGCTCGCACGGGCGCCGGTCCGGATCCGGATGTCGGAGGCGGTGGCCACCATGTCGTCCTCATCCCTGCCGGCCAGGATCACGTCGGAACCTGCGGCGCTCGCCTCGAGGGCAAAGGCCCGGGCCACGGGGGATGTCGCCCCCACCACGAGCCAGGTCTCGGCGGATCCGGTCATGGTCGCAGCCCGATCCGTCTCACCAGGTCGGACGACAGGCGGCCCTCCGGATCCACGCGCTGCAGGACCTCGCGGAAGTCGCCGTGCCTGGGGTACATCTCCCGGAAGGCCTCCGGGGAAAGGATGGAGTCCTTGGCCAGGTAGATCCTTCCCCCATGGTCCCGCGTGATGCGCTCCAGTCGGGACAGGAGAGCCGTCGTTTCGTCGCGGTCCGGAAAGTCGAGCGCCAGGCTGAATCCCTTCCTGGGAAAGGACAGGTGCCCGATGCCTTCGGAGCCCATGGACTTCAGCACCCCCAGAAACGGGGTAACCGGTGCCGCGCCCACCTCCCCGAGAATCGTCCGGATGCCCTCCCGTGCCGCGCCGTCGGGGATCACGCACTGGAACTGGTGGAACCCGCGGCGCCCGTAGAGTCGATTCCAGTCGTGGATCGAATCCAGGGGGTACAGGTGCTCGGCAAGAGGGACCTCACGGATCCGTCCCCTCCTGCGGATGCGACGGTAGTAGAGGCCGTTGAAGGCCCGGATGCTCAGGCGATTGAGGATTCCGGGGGGGAGGTCGAAGGGGATGGACCTGGCGCGCCGGGGGGACGGAATGGATCGGGGGCCGTCTGCGAACTCGGCCGTCTCGAGGATGCCTCTTCCAAGCGATTCTCCCCGAGCCTGCCCATCGATCCACCCCACCGAGTGCGAAGCGGTGCGACGACACGCCTCGAAGGCGTCCATGAAGGCGTCCAGATGCGGCATCCGACGCTCGTGGACCGTTGACCAGAGGGACGGGACCCGGACAAGGCCGATGGAGACGCGCAGGATGATGCCCGTCAGCCCGAGGCCCCCGATCGTCGCGGCAAAGAGTTCCGGATCCTCGAGCCGCGACGTCCGGACGACACGCCCTGTCGGGAGGGCAAGATCGATCCACCGCACGTGATCCCCGAAGCTCCCCACGTGCTCCTGGTTCTTGCCGTGGACGTCGCATGCCACCGCGCCCCCCATGGTCGTGAACGCCGTACCCGGACTGAGGGGAAAGAGGATCCCCCGAGGTCCGAACACATCCAGGAGATCCTGGAACGTGACGCCTGGCTCGCAGACGACCTCGAGGTTCGCCTCGTCGAAGGCGAGGATCCGGTTGAGGCGCTCGGTGAGAAGGACCCTGCCCTGCTCGTTCGTCGCGACGTCCCCGTAGCTCCGCCCGGCGCCGTGGGCGATCAGGGAGGTGCCGTCGCCGTTCAGGGCCGCCAGCGTCGAGGGGATTTCGGACAGGCGGTGGGGTCGGCATGCCAGCACCTCGACACGCCGAGTTCGACCCCAGCCCGTGACCTCCATTCGCTTCCATCGCATCGGTGTCCTTAGCGCAAGCACCATGCCAGACTAGGGTCTGAACAGCACCTTCACAACGGCGTCCTCCTTCTTCTGAAACATCTCGTAGGCTCGCGGTGCCTCGTCCAGGGGGAGCCGATGCGTGGCGAAGGAATCGACCCCCAGCGGATCGTCCGAGCCGGTGAGGAGGGGCATGATGTCGTCCGCCCAGTGCTTCACGTTCGCCTGTCCCATGCGCAGCTGGATCTGCTTGTCGAAGAGGGTCATCATCGGCATCGGGTCCGCCTCCCCGCCGTAGACCCCGCTCAGGGAGATCGTGCCGCCGCGGCGGACCGCGTCGATGGCCAGGTAGAGGGCACTGAGCCGGTCGACGCCGGCGGTCTCCATGAGCTTCCGGGCCATGGGATCCGGGAGCAGGCCGGCTACCCGCTGCGCCAGCTTGCCGGCCGGCGCCCCGTGCGCCTCCATGCCCACGGCGTCGATGACGGAATCCGCGCCTCGGCCGTCCGTCATCTCCCGCACGACCTCGGCGACGTCCTCGTGGTCGTTCCCGTTGAACGCTTCGATGCCGTTCCGGCTCGCGCGCTCGACGCGTTCGGGCACAAGGTCGACGGCCAGCACGCGGTAGCCCCGATGCCGGGCGATCCGGGTCGACATGTCCCCGATGGGGCCAAGCCCGATGACGAACACGGTGCCGCCCTCGGGAACCCCGGCGTATTCCACCGCCTGCCATGCGGTGGGAAGGACATCGGAGAGGTAGACGAACCGATCGTCGGGGGCATCGGCGCCTTCTTCGGGAACCTTGATGTGCGTGTAGTCGGCATGGGGGACGCGCAGGTACTCCGCCTGCGCGCCGGCGAGCTGGCCATAGAGCCTGGAATAGCCGAAAAGCGTCGCTCCCATCCCCTGGTCACGGACCTGGGTGGTCTCGCACTGGGTCTGGAGGCCCAGGTCGCACATGAAACAGAGACCGCAGGAGACCTGGAACGGGATGACGACCCGGTCGCCTCGCTCGAGGTTCGAAACTTCGCTGCCGACCTCCTCCACGATGCCCATCGGTTCGTGCCCGAGCACATCCCCCTCCGTCATGAACGGGATGAGGACCTCGTAGAGGTGGAGATCCGAGCCGCAGAGCCCCGAACTCGTCACGCGGATGATCGCGTCCTTCGGGTGCTCGAGGCTCGGGTCCGGAACACTGTCGACGCGAACGTCGCGCTTGCCGTGCCAGGTAAGGGCTTTCATCGCAACTCTCCCAGGGTGATGACGGGGGAAGGGGTTTCGTCATGGCGAAACACTTCTGGTGGCAGGGGAAGCAGCTTCCGTGCCGACCGGTGGGTCGGGGCGGACCCGCGCCTCGGCGGACTCTGAAGGAGTGGCGTACCTCTTGCAAACTGACTCCACAGCCAAACCGCGAACCAGAACCGGGAGGTAGCCCCATGTCGAGAAGCGTCGAGGACTCGGCCGTCGTCATCACCGGAGCCTCCAGCGGAATCGGTCGGGCGACGGCGCAGGCCTTCGCCCGCGAGGGGGCGACCCTCGTCCTGGCGGCCCGGCGGGAGGAAGCGCTGGCCGAGGCGGTTCACGAATGCGAGGCGGCGGGGGGGAAGGCGGAAGCGGTCCGAACCGACGTCACGGACCAGGGTGAGGTGGAGGCCCTGGCCCGGCGGGCCATCGAGAGCTGCGGGCGGATCGACACCTGGGTGAACTGCGCCGCCGTGAGCCTCTTCGCCCGTTTCGAGGAGGCTCCTCCGGAGGTGTATCGCCGCGTCATCGACACGAACTTCTTCGGGGTCATCCATGGCGCCCGGGCCGTTCTTCCCTACTTCCGGGAACAGGGTGAGGGCGTGCTCATCAACGTGTCATCCATCGTCTCCTCGGCCCCGCAGCCGTACACCAGCGCCTACGTGGCGAGCAAGTACGCGATCCGGGGCTTTTCCGAGTCCCTGCGCATGGAACTCAGCCTGGACGACGTCGGCATCGAGGTGGTTCACCTCATGCCGGCCTCCATCGACACCCCCCTCTTCCAGAACGCCGCAAACTACACGGGAAGAAGGGTGAAGGCGCTGGACCCCGTCATCTCGCCCCACCGTGTGGCCGACGCCATCGTCCGGGCGGCCAGGAAGCCGAAGGCAGAAATCGCGGTCGGGGCCTCCGGTCGGATGATGGCCGCGCACCGCTCCACCTCCCGGTGGAGCTACGAGAGGACCGCATCCCGGATGGTGGACCGGGAGCACTTTCAGGACTGGCCGGCCGCCCGGTCCCGCGGCAACCTCTTCGAACCGCAGCCCGGGTCCGCCTCGGTGGAGGGAGGGTGGTCCGATGGAAACTCCGAGGGAGGCGGGTCGGGCAGGGCCATCGCGGCCACGGCGGCCGTCGCTCTGATCCCGCTCCTGATCTGGGGATGGAAGAGGCACCGGAACCGTTCCCTCTTCTGATCTGCCGAGATCCGTCGCATCTCGTCATCCGAAGCCGGGGATTCACGCATGTTCGAACAGCGAGCACCAGGCTACATCGCCAATTTCGATTCCGCGTCCGCCATGCTGCGGGCAACTTCCAGGGCCCTCCAGGGACGGGATTTTCCCCCCATGGGGACGGCCCGCTTCCAGAAGCCTTTCATGAAGGGCGCAAACCTGCTCTCCCGACAGATGAAGGAGCAGATCTACGCGCTCAGCGGCGCAGCGGAGGGGATGTCCGCCCGGAACGTGGACAGGGTCAGCTCCGAGCGGATCTCGCGGTGGGCGGTGAGCCAGTACCCCGAGCGTCCCTATCCCGCGGTCATGATCGGCTCGTCGAACGGCGCCGCAGTCCACCTCTGCGCCGCCCTGGGAATCCCC
Organism: Gemmatimonadales bacterium; assembly: GCA_007692665.1. GTDB lineage: Bacteria > Gemmatimonadota > Gemmatimonadetes > Longimicrobiales > Gaopeijiaceae > SKNW01. Next base: position 65,605 of record REBP01000113.1, read on the forward strand.
TGGCTTCCCCAGACCACCCTCGTTCCAGTTCGCCGTCGCAGGATCCCGCCCGACGAGACGCAGGACGAGATGGCGTGGGCACGGGAACCGGCCGATCGTCTACTCGACGCCAATCCGGACATCCGGATCCACCACATGCATGACCCCAACCAGGATCGTCTCATGATCCGGTACATGACCTACTTCCGGATCAAGCGGACCACCCTGGGGGAGAGCTACGAGCGATTCCTGAGCGAGCGGCTCCAGCCGGGGGGCACCATCTTCCTGCTGGAATGCGGACAGAAGTGGCCGGCGAAGCGCGTTTCGGACCGCCACCTGTTCCAGGTCGGAGGCGTGGGAGGGCTCGAGCCGACGGAGTACCACGAGGGAAGTGACCGGGTGGAGGAGTTTCTCTCGCGCTACGGGTCCCATCGACGACGGTGGAAGCCACCGGAGCCCGACGGGGAGTTCCCCGAGGCGGAGTGGGGATTCGAGCCGGCCATGGGTGAGGACGTCCGTCGCTTCGCCCGGGAAAACGACCTCCGGGTCCGCCGGATCCGGTTCGACGAGCCGGAGGACCTCTCCCCCCTGGTGGCCGATCTCTACCGTTGGAGGTACCGGCGTCGCCGGATGATGGCCAATCGGCTCGTGGTGGACTCGTTCATCCTGATGGACCCCATGTGGACCCTCAGGACCGGTTCCACCCCCTGGTGGTCCAAGTTCCCGGTGGAGCCGTCGGCCGAGTCGCTGGAGACCTACCTGGACGCCGCCGATCCGTTCGAAGAGATCCATGTCATGCTCTTCTCCCACGGCACCGATTCGGCGGGACTCGCCGGACCGGAGCGCTGGCAGAAGATCCTGGATCGGGCGAGGAAGAAGGGCTCCTTCCTGGGGGTCGCTCCCGAGCAGTTCCCCAGGGATTTCGGCGCACTGGCCCGCTACCACGACGCCATCCGGGGCCTGCCGGCTCGCTACCCCCTGCCGGGTCCCCTCTCACTGGAGGAGTTCGAGGAATTCCTGCAGGACTCCGGGGACCGATACGCCGTGAGATGGGAAGACGGCTGAGCGGAGGGCGGAGCGGGATCGCCAGGGAAGGGACCTGGAAATCACGCGTCTTCGGAGCGGGGGACCTCGCCGACGAAGGGCGCTGCGAGGAGAAGCGCCAAGGCCGGAAGCCCGAGGGACAGGACCGAGACGAGGGCGAGGTCCCGAAGGGTCAGGAAGCCGGCGAAGAGGGCGATCCCCCCGGCACCGACGACGAACCGTGCCGGTCGCGCCCACCTCTGCGCGGCGATCAGTCCGCCCAGGCCGAGAAACGCCCCGGTCGCGTAGACCAGCATCAGAAGGGGCACGCTTTCGACGAGGGGGGACCCCTCGTCCGTCATCACGTCCGGCGGAATCCGGACCGCCGCAACCAGGGCCCATATGGAGGCCACGGTCACGACCAGGCCGGCCCGGTTCCGCTTGCGGGGACCGGGCTCCCCCTCGTCCTGACTCTCCGCTTTCCGCTCGCGCGCCCCCCCGGCCACGAAGGCCGGTGGATCGCTGGCCGGAAATGACTCCCTCGAGGCCTGGTCGACCCGGTCATCGGGAGGCTGGGGGTGGTTCGAGGGATCTCCGGAGTTGCTGCCTTCATCGTGTCGCATCTGCCGCCTCGCAGTCCTGGGATTCACCGGGCCTCCATGGCGTGCAACTTGGGTGCCAACCCGGCCACAGGCACGGCATCCGGCGGGCTGGCCGGGGACCGTGCGATTCTTACAATCCGACGGGCAGATCCCACACCACACCACAGGGCGCGACACGACCCCCGGGCGGCGGCGGCCGGGCCGGTGGGATCGGGAACAGAACTTGCTTATTAAGGATTGTGGCCAGATCACGCCCCCCCTGTCTCCCGGATCCCCTGCCATGGCAAACGTCGACGACGAGGTCCCCGACCCCAGCCCTGAAGCCGCCCCCCCCTCGCGGATGGTGGTCGTCTCCAACCGCCTTCCGGTGGTTCTGACGCCCGTCGATGAAGAGGGCTGGACGGTTGAACCGGGGGCCGGGGGACTCGTGACCGCCCTCGAACCCGTGCTCCAGCGCATTGCAGGAACGTGGGTCGGATGGCCGGGGGTCGACGTCCGCCAGGTGGAGGAGGTGCAGGAGCTCCTGGACCGCGGATCCGGGGACCGGGGATTCGAGGTCCGGGCCATCGGGCTTTCGCCTGAAGAGGAGGAGAGGTTCTACCTCGGTTTCGCCAACCAGGTGATCTGGCCGCTCTTCCACGGGTTTCCGGAGAGGTGCCGTTTCCAGGAGGAGTTCTGGGACTGCTATCTCGACGTGAATGGTCGATTCGCCGACGGAATCGTGGATGAGCTGGAGGGGGAGGACCTGATCTGGGTGCACGACTACCACCTCATGGGGGTCGCGAAGGCACTTCGGGAACGGGGGGTGCGCCAGCCCATCTGCTTCTTCCTCCACACCCCCATGCCCACGCTTGACGTCTTCCGAAAGCTCCCGTGGAGGCTGGCCCTGCTCGAATCCCTGCTGGAACACGACCTCGTCGGATTCCACACGGAGCGGGATCGCGAGAATTTTCTCCATGCCGTCCGATGCCTGCTTCCCGACGAGGCGGTGGAGCGGGAGGGAAGCCTGGTGCGGGTGGGCGACGGCAGCCGGACCGCCCGGGTCGGCGTCTTCCCCATTTCCATCGACGCACGGGAATTTGCCGAAACCGCGGCGACCGAGGGCGTCCGCCTGCACGCCCTCCGGCTGCGGCAGGCCCTGCCGGGATTCGTCGACGAGGACCCGGACTCCCACCTCATGCTCCTCGGCGTCGATCGGCTGGACTACACCAAGGGGCTTCCCCAGAAACTCCGGGCCTACCAGACCATGCTCCGCCGCCATCCGGAGATGCTCGGGCGGGTCACCCTGGTGCAGCTCGTGGTTCCTTCCCGGGAGGACATTCCCCTCTACGAAGCCCTCAAGGACGAGGTGGACCAGCTGGTCGGCGAGATCTCCGGCGAATTCAGCCAGGAGAACTGGTCGCCCATCCGCTACGAATACGGACAGTGGGCCCGGGAAAAGCTGCTGGCGCACTACCGGGCGGCACGGGTTGCCCTGGTGACCCCGCTCCAGGACGGCATGAACCTGGTATCCAAGGAATTCTGTGCCTCCAGCGTCGACGGGGACGGGGTTCTCGTCCTGAGCGAGCACGCCGGGTCGGCCAGCCAGCTTCATTCGGGGGCGATCCTCGTCAACCCGTACCACGAGGAGGAGCTGGCCGAGGCCATGCACCGGGCGTGCACCATGGGCGCGGCGGAGCGGAAGCGACGGATGTCGAAGCTGCGCCAGATCGTCGCCTCCCAGGACATCCACTGGTGGACCGACAGCTTCCTGAAGGCGGCACGGGGGGACCGATCGCGTCGGGAGAGACGGTGGCCACGACCCCAGGCCTCGCGGAGCGATCCGGTCGTCGGACTCTCTCCGCTGGCACGGGGCCTGCGTTCGCATTCGGCTCCGGGGGAGCCCGGTGCTGCCGCTCCGGGAGGGGGAGACGACGAGCCGGAAGGCTCCGGGGGACCCTCGACCCTGCCCTTCAGGCTGGGAACTTCAGGCACTCGCGCAGGAGACGGACATGGATACGAATGAAGGCATCGGAAGCCGGTTGTGGGCGATCCCCGAGGGGTACATGCCGGGATCGAGCACGGGTCCCGACGAGATGAAGAGCCACGAGACGATCTGCTTTCTCAATACCTCGAACAAGGATGCGAAGGTGGAGATCACGGCCTATTTCGCGGACCGTGAACCGGCCGGACCCTACGAGGTCGAGGTCGGGGCCAGGCGCACCGTTCATCTCTGGGTCAACGATCTCGAGGATCCGGAGCCCATCCCCACCGACACCGACTATGCCACCGTCATCCGGTCGAATGTGCCGATCGTCGTCCAGCATACACGGCTGGACTCCCGGCAGGCGGCGAACGCCCTGCTGAGCACGATGGCGTACCCGGTGCGCGAGGCAGGGGGCTCCTGAATGGCGACGGTGGGCTTTCACGCTTCCCATGAGCAGCACCCCCCGGATCACCTTCTCCGGTGCGTTGTCCTTGCCGAGGAAGCGGGGTTCCAGGCCGCCATGTGCTCGGACCACTTCCATCCGTGGAGCGAACGGCAGGGGGAAAGCGGATTCGCGTGGGCGTGGCTCGGGGCGGCCCTGCAGGCAACCGGCCTCCCCATGGGAGTGGTGAACGCGCCGGGGCAGCGCTACCACCCTGCCATCGTGGCGCAGGCGTCCGCCACGCTGGCCACGATGTTCCCCGGTCGCTTCTGGCTCGCCGTGGGGAGCGGCCAGAATCTGAACGAGCACATCACGGGGGACGGCTGGCCCGTGAAGGACGACCGGAATGCCCGGCTCCTCGACTCCGCCGCTGTCATCCGGGACCTCTGGGCGGGCGAAACCGTGACCCACCGGGGCCATGTCACGGTCGAGGATGCGAAGCTCTACACCCGCCCGGACACCCCGCCCCCGCTCTACGGCGCCGCCATCACCCCCGAGACGGCGCGGTGGGTCGCCGGATGGGCCGACGGACTGATCACCATCGCGAAGCCCCCCGATGAAATGGCCCGGGTGGTGGACGCCTTCCGGGAGGGCGGCGGCGAAGGCAAGCCCATGATCCTCCAGGTGCAGCTCTCCTACGCGCGCTCGGAAGGCGCGGCCGAAGCGGCGGCCGTGGAGCAGTGGGGAACGAACATCCTCGAGAGCGCCGTCCTGGCCGAACTCCGGATGCCCGGCGATTTCGAGGCGGCGGCAGAATTCGTCCGCACCGAGGACCTCGAGGGTCCCGTAAGGATCTCGTCGGAGCCCCGACAGCACGTCGAATGGATCCGAAGCGACATCGAGGCCGGGTTTTCCAGCATCCTCCTTCACAACGTGCACCCCGACCAGGAGACCTTCATCGGGGACTTCGGAGAGCACGTCCTGCCGCAACTGGGAGAATCCTGATGCGCCGTCATCATCTGCCCATCGAGGACTACGGGGCCATCGGTGACCTCCGGGGCGTGGCACTGGTCGGCCGGGACGGCGCCATTGACTGGTGCTGCCTCCCGGGGCTGGAATGCGCGAGCGTCTTCGCCGCGCTGCTGGACCCCGAGCGGGGGGGGCGGTTTGCCATCGAGGCGGTGGACGGGGAGGCGACGACGCAGCGGTACATCGAGGACACCAATGTGCTCGAGACCGTCTTCGAGGGAGACGGGGGCACCCTGGTCGTCACCGACTTCATGCCTCTCTCCGGGTCCCTGGAGGGGTGCGGAGGTTCGCGTGCCGAGCAGGCCATCTACCGCCTGCTGACCGTGGAGGAGGGGAGCCTGGAGGTCGACGTGGAGTGGTCCCCCCGCCTCGAGTACGGCGTGAAGCCCACGAAGATTCACGAGGAGGGGCGCGCGTGGGTTGCCCGATGCGGGTCCGACCTCCTCTCCCTGACCGGGCTCCCCGGCGACGCCGAACTCGTCGAGGACCGGGTGGGTCCCGTGCTCCAGGCGCGTTTCACCGTGGAGGCCGACGCCCCCGTCCTCCTCGTCACGCGGTGGGGGAGTGCCGATCCCGCATCACCGGAGGAAGGTCGGGAGCGCCTGGACGAAACCATCGGGAGCTGGCGGGCCTGGGTGCACAAGGAGGAGGCCACGTCGACGCGGGCCTGGGCGGGGGAATGGGGTGGTGCGGTCATCCGCTCGGAACTGGCCCTCAAGCTCCTGACCAATGCCGAGACGGGCGCCATCGCCGCCGCGGCAACCACGTCCCTCCCCGAGGAGATCGGGGGGGTCCGGAACTGGGACTACCGCCTGTCCTGGATCCGTGACGCGGCCCTCGTCGCCCAGTCCCTCCTCGCCCTGGGCCACCGGGCGGACGCCGAGGCCTTCATCCACTGGGTGGAACACGTGGCGGCCACCGAGGGGGAGGCGGAGTGGGGGCTCAAGATCGTGTACGGGCTTCAGGCCCACCAGGAGATGGAGGAGCGGGAACTGGTCAACCTTGCCGGCTACCGGAAGTCCGCCCCCGTCCGCATCGGAAACGAGGCCGAGGACCAGCTCCAGCTCGACGTGTACGGGGAGCTCCTGGCGGCGGCAGAAGAGTTCTTCCGGCTGGGGGGAAGACTCGAACCCGAGGTCATCGAGTTCCTGCCGAAGGTTGCGGACATGGCATGCGAAGCCTGGCGGGAGCCGGACTACGGGATCTGGGAGATGCGGAACGGGCCCTTCCACCTGGTCCACTCCAAGGTCATGGTCTGGGTCGCCCTGGACATGGCCATCCGCCTGGCCGAGGAGGGAGCCATCGAGGGCGACGTGGAACGGTGGACGAAGAGCCGCGACGCAGTCCGGGAGGAAATCCTGGAAAAGGGCTACGACGAGGAGCTGGGCGCCTTCAAGCAGTCCTACGAGCGCCCGGTCCTGGACGCGGCGAACCTGCGCATGTCGCTCTTCGGGTTTCTCCCCACCGACGATCCAAGGGTGCAGTCCACCATCGACCGCACCCTGGAGGGGCTCACGGAGAATGGCCTCGTCTACCGCTACCGGAGCGACGACGGGATTGCCGGCGGGGAGGGGACCTTCGGGGTCTGCACCTTCTGGCTCGTGGATGTCCTCGCGCTGTCGGGCCGAGTCGACGAAGCCAGGGAGTTTCTCGAGGGGATGGTGGCCCGCCGGAACCACGTGGGGCTCTACTCCGAGGAGATCGACGCGCACACGGGGGAATTCCTGGGCAACTTCCCCCAGGCCTACATGCACGTGGCCCTCATCAACAGCACCCTGTACCTCGCCAGCGCCGAGGGGCGCGAGCTGCCCATCCCCTCGCTGCTGGGGGCTGCCCGCGACTGATCCGGTCCCCGCCGCCCGCGCCCCGGGCCGGGCCCGCTCAGGGGATGGGGTAGGCCAGGCTCCCCACCATCCCGCGGCTGCCGCCTTCGGAATCCAGCCGGGAGAAGTGGACGACGACGGGAGCACTGGATTCCACGAGGGCCGCGAAGTCGGTGTCGAGGGGAATCGCCTCGGGGTCGATGAGATCGTTGAAGCGGATGTGCCGCGTCCGCCGGGCGGGCACGGTGACCCGGTACGGGCCCACGGGCTCCCGGTCCGAGTAGAACACGATGATCTCGATCTTCGCATCCGCCGGTCCCACGTTGAGGATGCAGAGTTCGTCCCGGGAGGTGAGACGGGGCTCCTCTCCCTCGCTCCGAAGAGGGATGTGACCACCCGGGATCGCCCAGGCCCGACGCCCCCAGGCCCGCGTGGGGCGGAGGCGCTCCCGGAGGGCGGAGCGGAATTTCTCGAGGGGTGTGGGCTCCTCAGCCTGCTTCAGCACCATGGGGTTCTCCGGTGAGGGAAAGAAGGCGTCGCATGTAGTCGCTGAGAAAGATCCCCTGCGGGTCCAGCCGCCGGCGCACGTCCATGAACCGGTCCCAGTCCGGGTACAGGGCCTGCAGGCTCCCCGGTTCGCAGTGCATCGAGTGCTCCTTCCCCCAGTGGGGGCGACCCCCATGCTCGCGAAAGATGGGTTCCAGGTCGCGAAAATAGCTTTCGTGGGGGAGCGTGTTGTTCTGGTGAACGGTGATCGCCAGCGTCTCCCGGCCGGTCGCGTTGCTCAGGAAGGCGTCGTCTGCCGCCACGGGCCGGCAGAGGACCCGCCAGGCGACGTGCTTCCGGTGCCGATCCAGGATCCGCTCGCGGATGGCCAGGAAGCAGTCGGGGCCGTTCTCGAGAGCCAACCCGTACTCGAGTTCGTGGAACCTGAGCGGCTGTTCCTTGGCCAGCACCTCCTTCGCCCATCCGTCCTCCCGCTTCACCAGCTGGGCGAAGGCCGAAAGATCGGGGCACTCGCCCGGCGGGTTCCAGGTCCGCAGCTTCACTTCGTCGCGCCGCGGGTACCAGTAGAAGTCGAAATGGCGGTTCGTGTTCATGAGTTCCTCGAGATTCTCGAGGCACGCCTCTGTCGACGTGCACCACTCGCGGCGATGCAGCCGGTAGGGCGCCACGACCCGCACCGTCAGCGCGGTAAACACCCCGAGACACCCCAGGGAAACCCGGGCCGCTCGGAGCAACTCCTCGTCGTCGTCCGTGAACTCGACCACCTCGCCGGTTCCCGAAACCAGGCGGCCGCCCTCGACCATCCCCGACAGGTTGGTGAGTCCCCGCCCCGATCCGTGGGTCCCCGTGGCGATGGCGCCCGCGATCGCCTGGTAGGCCACGTCTCCCAGGTTCTCCAGCATCCGGTCCTCCTGGAAGAGCATCTCGTTCACATCCGCGAGGCGGGTCCCGGAACCAACGGTGGCGCGGGAGCGGTCCTGGCTGATGGATTCGAGATCCGAAATGCGCGCCAGGTCGATGAGCACCCCCTCCGTTTCCACCAGCGGGCTCGACGAGTGCCCGGCGCCGGCGGCCCGAACCGTGAGTCCCTCCGCTGCGGCTCGGCGGACGGCATCGACCACCTCGCCCTCGGAGCCGGGCTCCACGCGGGAGCGGGGTTCGAACGACACGTTCCCGGCCCAGTTCTTCCACGATCTCGTCATGTGCGGCCTCCCTGTTTCCGTCCAGCCATTGTCTCCGTCCAGTGCGAGTCGTTGCCAGAATCGTTCCAGCGGCGGGGCGGCCGTGGCACGCTGCTTGCGAAATCCATGGGGACAGAAGCAGCGGAAACCAACCGAGAACTGTGGAGACTCCATGATCCGGATAAATGACCCCACCGACCGTGTACGTGAACACACCGACCCGGAGATCAACCGGCGCATCGACCACGAGACGCGGGTGAACGTGCAGGTCCATGCCTCCTCCGACGACGACGCCATCGAGCGCCACCTCGAGGCCCTCGACGAGGAGTGGGACGTCGAGCGCGTCCTCATGGTCAATGCCTCGCTCCTCGCCCTCTCCGGCGTGGCGCTCGGGGCCTTCGTCAACCGGAAGTGGCTGGCCCTCCCGGGCGTGGTCCTCCCCTTCCTCCTGCAGCACGCCGTCCAGGGGTGGTGCCCGCCCCTGCCGGTGCTCCGCCGGGCCTTCGGCTTCCGCACCCGGAAGGAGATCGACCGGGAGAAGTTCGCGATGAAGGCGCTTCGCGGGGACTTCGACGCGAACAACCTGGGATCGTCGGAACCGGCGAAGCGGGCACTCGCGGCCCTCGAGGCCGTGGTCAGGTAGGCGGGGCCGTACACGCCACGCACACCACCCTCGAATCGCACACGATCACGGAGAGTCATGATGGACCAGGAACGCATCAGCATCTCGTCCGGAACCTGGAACTGGCAGGTCACGGGCCCCGGGGGTCATACGGGACCGCACACCGCCGGCACCCAGCCCGCCGGAATGGCGGATCCCGACCCGGAAGCGGACTCGGGAAATGCCGTCCTCCTGCTCCAGGATCCCGAGAACCCGAACGACTGGATGACACGGGAGCTTTCTCCCACCATGGATCCGGCCTCCATGGAGAAGGAGGAGCTGGAATCCCTTGCCCGCCACCCGGACATCCGGCAGGTGAGCGGCCCGGGCGGCGAGGTCTGGAGCGTGCGAAGGGTCCCGCCGCCCGAGGCCGTCAGAACGGGCCGCGAGGAAGGGGACCGCGCCCCCCTGCGGGTGCAGGCGTCACGGGGGGGCGCACCCCCGCGTCTCCTCGAACTCCCCGAGGGGAAGGCGCTCGGGGAAATGAGCAGGGAGGAACTCCTCGCGCTGCTGAAAGGCGGGGAGGACGAGGGCCCGGCCTGACCCCCGGACCGGCCCCAGGGGATCGAGGGCCCGGGTCCGCATCGGCGTCACACCCAGATCTTGATCGCGAGCAGCGACACGTACCCGGCGAAGAGCAGGAAGGGCTGATCCCACGTGTGGGGCGCCCTGGCCTCGGCGAAGGTCAGGAGGAGGGGAACCGCGGCCAGCGCCGTCCAGAGCTGCGGCGTCGTGAACGCCGACTGGAAGAAGAGAATGACGATGACGCTCGTGACGAAGACGCAGGCGCTCCCCTCGAGGGTTCGCTCGTAGGTCCGGCTCGAGAAGATGGCCGGCACCTGGTACTTCCGTCGGCCGAAGCGCACCCCGACCGGCTCTGCCAGTCCGTCGCCGATCCCGCTGACGAGAATGGGGATGTAGATGAGCCGAAGCATTTCCATCCGGCTGAACACGACGCCGAACGTGATGATGACCGCGTATCCGGCCACGAGCTGCGTCGTGAGCCATAGCAGCGTGTAGGGCCGATCCTCGGGCCGGTCGAAGGACCGGAAGATCGTCATCAGGAAGGCCGACCGCGACCGGAGCGGTTTCGAGAGCAGGGCGAGCAGCCCGAGCAGGATGGCTCCGCTGGTCAGCGTGGTGGCCGGCGTCGGCTGGAACGGGAAGAGATCGGTGACGAAGACGGGGACGAGGAAGGCGGCGAAGTGGCCGATCTTTCGCGTGTAGTTGACCAGGACGCCGTAACGCGTGGCCAGGATCCCCGCCCCGAAGGCCACGGACGCCAGGATCACGACTTCCGCGAGCTGGCTTGCCCAGAACGGAAGCTGGGCCAGCGAGTCCAGGCCGAATCCCATGTCAGCCGCCCCGAGTCAGGGGACCCGAACAAGGAGTGAACGTCAGGTGACCCGCCCGAAGCGACCCATGGAGGCGCCCTCCCCAGGCAACCCGAGCGGGCCCGGGAGCGACCCTTCCGGCTACGGGCGCCTTGCGACCCGGCTCCGGGTGCGCACACCTGCGTACCTGTCCGGCGCGGTGCTCATGCTGGGGGCCACCTGCGCGGCCCTCCTTGTCTTCCTCGCCATGGTGCGGATCATCGGGGACCCGGACGTGGTCCCCGCCATGGACCTGAGGGTTCAGCGCACGGTGGAGTCCATCCTGACCCCGACGACGATCCACCTCATGGTCATCATCACGTCGCTGGGGGGGGTGGTCCTGATGACGCTCTTCAGCCTGACCCTGGCCGTGGCGCTCTGGAGCCGGCGCCGGTGGGTGCACCTCTTCGAGCTCCTCGTGGCCGTGCCCCTCGGGGCGGCCGCCATGCTGGCCATGAAGCAATTCTTCCAGCGAACCCGCCCGGTGGAGGCGCTCCTCGACGTTCGGGGGCTCAGCTTCCCAAGCGGTCACGCCTTCATCTCGATGGTCTTCTTCGGTTTCGTGATCCACCTGCTCTTTCGCTCCCGCCTGAATCCCGCCTGGATTGCCGGAGGCACATCTCTCGCACTCGCCCTGATCGCGCTCATCGGAACGAGCCGGGTGTACCTGGGGGTGCACTTCCTTACCGACGTGGTGGGCGGGTATGCGGCAGGGTTTCTCTGGCTGGTCCTCGCCCTTCGACTGGTGCGCTACGTGGAACGGCGCCGAGCCGCCAGGGGACGTCCGGCAGTCCCCTGACGGCGGCGGCGGACAAGGCGGGCCGGAGAGCCGCAATCAGGAATCGGTGGTCTGCGTCGTTACCCGCTCGCCGTTCACCGACTCGAGTCGGTCGAGGCGGATCTCGTGCCCTTCTCCGGTCCTCATGAACTCCACCCCGTCCCGGGCGAAGACGTCCTCGACCCGGTCCTGGAGTTCCCGGGTTTCTCCGTCCTCTTCGCGCACGACGAAGTGCGCCACAGTCCTGCGGACGGCCGTCTCCTCGAGCTTGTCGTGGACGGAGCAGGCGATGGGTTCGTACCCCGAATCGGTCGTGTTTCGGTCGTCGTTCATGTCAGTCCACGCTCGCTTCGCCCACGGTGGACACATCCATGGCCCCGGCCTCGTTCATGACGGCCTTGGCGGTCTGCACCTGGTCCCGGTTGGACGTGTGGATGGAGATGAGAATGTTGCCCTCCTTGATCTTCCCCTCGTACTGCTTTGCCTCGAACTCCGGGATTCCCATGCCGATGAGCGCTCCGGTGACGCCGCCCACGGCGCCGCCCACGGCGGCCCCACTGAGGGCAGCCATGATGGGGCCCGCCGCGACCAGCGGTCCGATTCCCGGAATCGCCAGGGCGCCGATCCCTGCGAGGTATCCGACCGTCCCCCCCGCGAGCCCGCCGATGCCGACCCCTGCGGTCGTCCCTTCCGGAGCCTTCGTGGCGTGTTCGTGGGCGAAGTCCTTCGTACCGGACTTGTCGGGCATGAGGACCGAGATGTTGTCACCGGTGAATCCAGCCACGCGGAGACGGTTCACGATCGTCTCCGTTGCGGCGCGGGAATCCACGATGCCTATGACGGCCTTGGCCATGGTACTCCTCCTCTTTCCGTGAGATCGAGCCCGAGAATCGGGATCGGGTGTAGAACCGACCAGGTCGGGTGGCCGGCCGGTTCTTCCACCAGATTTTGCAACTATCATGCCGGTCATCGAGGGGCGTGAGCGGCCCGGGCCTTGCACCCGAACGCCCCGCAGGGAGGCACGATGAAGGAAAGAACTGCAGGAACTTTCGCCCCTCGGATCCTCGATCACTGCACCGCCGTGCGGCGTCGGGTTCAGGGGCAGGGGGCCGGGCCATGACCCGGATTCTCTACGCCCTGGGTGAGGGCGACGACGTCACCGCGATGAGCCGGCCCCATCTCCGCCCTGCGGATTCCGGCGCCGCAGGGCGAAGACGCCCGCCGCGATCAGTCGCGGTCGGTCCGATCGTGGCCGAGTTCCTTCACGAGCTTGTTGTAGAGCCCGAGAATGAGCAGGGTGGGGGCCCACTGGCCCACGAACTGGGAATCCCGCTCCCGATCGAGGAACCGAAGCGTGAGCGAACCCGCGATCGCGGCGCCGGCTCCCCACAGAAAGAGGTCGGACGGAAGCTTTGCCGTCTGTTCCTCGATTACCTTGGCAACGGGTCCTTCCCTGTGTCTTTCGGCAGTAGAGGCCATGAAATGTCTCCTGTTCGTTTCAGATGCGTACAATGCCTCGTCCCGGAACCTTCCGGGGGCATGTCCCTCCACAAGTCGCAGCATCCGTGCCACCCGTGCAGCCCGCTTCATGAGGCCCCGGAGATGCAGGGATCTCCATCTTCCCCTGTAGCCGGTACATGGCGCCGGGTAACCTCTACACGCGGAAGCCCCCGCAGAGGGGGCCTCCGTCGGGGGTCCCGGGTCGCGGCACTGGCCATCGGCTCCCTGGTCACCGGCGGCGGGTTCGCCGGCCCCGTCACGGCCTCGGCCCAGGAGCCCGGGCCCGCTTCCTCCCCCACGGCGGACAGCGTCGCCGACACCGGTTCCCTGGCCGAGCACCGCGAGCTCTGTCGCCTCCCCGGGCAGGGGAACGACGTGGTGGACGCGACGCGCCGGGCCCTCGCCGAGTCCTCGTGCACCGCCGTCCTCTGGTTCGACGGCCTTTTCGGATCCGAGCGGGACCTGGCGTCCGCGAGAAGGACGTCGGGGGGAGTCGACCTTTCCGTGAGGGTGAGCGAATTCCACGGGACCGAGCCCGACGCCGGCCTGCGCCTCCGCTACGACCTCCCGAACCTCGAGGAGCGCGTGAACGTCTTCGTCGGTCGGGGTGACGGCCGGGACGCCGTCCAGGACCGGGAGCGGCGCGGCGTGGTACGGCAGCCTTCCGGCATCCAGGAAGAGGAGGACCGCTGGATCGCCGGCCTTGGATTCCTCCCCTTCGAGAGGTGGGCCGATGCCGCCGACTTCCGCGTGGGCGTGCGGCCCGCCACCGCCCCCGTGGTCTTCGCCCAGGCGAGGTTCCAGCAGCGGCGGGCCGCGGGACCCTGGGCGGAGCTGAACGTGCGGCAGACGGTCTTCTGGGAGAACCGCGACGGCTTCGGGGTGACCGGAGGCGCCGACTACCACCACCTCGTCGGCACGCGGCACCTCCTCCACTGGGAGGCCATCGGCACCTACTCCCAGGGCAGCGAGGGTGCCGAGTGGCGGAGCGAGGCGACGGCCTGGCGAAGGTTCGGGGGGTTCCAGTCCGTAGGACTCCAGCCCTTCGCGCTGGGCGCCACCGCCCGGGAGGTCCCCCTGGAGGAGTACGGGGTCCGGGCCCGGTACCGGAGACCGCTGGGGGGTCCCACCCTCATGGGCGACTTCGTCGTGGGATACTCGTGGCCCCGGCTCGACGCGGCCACGCCGCGGGAAGGGTCGGCCCTGGCCGGCATCGGGGTTCAGCTCGTGTTCGGGCCGACGCCGCGCTGAGCGTCGCCGATGTCGACCTGGATGTTCCGCCACTTCTGCTGCCGGAAGCGCGCCACGCTGAGCACCGCACGCGTGAAGTGCCCCAGCACGATGGCGAGCCAGATGTCGGAGGGATCGAGGCCCCGCACCGCGTCGATGACGGCACACATCCCCACCGGGATCACCACCTGCGACACGATGGAGATGTAGAGCGGGCTCCGGGTGTCGCCGGTCCCCTGGAGCCCCCCGGTATACGTGAGCGCCACGGTGATGAAGAACCCCGACACCGCCAGGTACCGGAGGAGCTGGACGCTCAGGTCCACCACCGCCGGGTCGTCCATGCCGAAGATCCCCAGCAGGAGCTGGGGCGCCGCCAGGAAGATCCCGCCCACGAGGGCCGCGCCGGCGAGACCGATCCCGGCGGCGGCCCGCACCCCCTCCACCGACCGCTCGGGCTTTCCGGCCCCCAGGTTCTGCCCGGCCATGGCCGCGGCGGCCCCCATGAGTCCCACCGAGGTCCACGACACGAGGGAAAAGAGCTGGGTGTAGGTCACCGTGTAGGCGGCCTGCGCCTCGGCGCTCTGTTCCAGCGAGCCCACGAAGCGGAGAAGGAGCACGCCCCCGACGTTCATGGCCACCCCCTGGATTCCCGCCGGAATGCCGAAGTGGAAGAGCTGCCGGATGATGCCCAGGTCCGGGCGCCACGACATGGCGCGGTCGAAGGTGATGACCTGCCCGCCGGTGAAGAAGAGGGCCACGGTGACGATGCTCACCGCCGCGCCGGCGATGACGGTGCCCATGGCGGCCCCGGTGGTCCCGAAGGCCGGGATGGGCCCCAGTCCGCGGATGAGCACCACGTTCAGGACCAGGTTCAGGAGCGTGTACCAGATCCCCAGCCGCATGGGGGTGCGCGCATCCCCCGCCGACCGGAACGCCCCGCTCAGCATGAAGAACATCATCATGCCGAAGTTGAAGACGAACATGATGCGGAGGTACGGGAGCGCCTCGACCTGGACCTCGGCGGTGGCGTTCACGAGCCCGAGGAGCGCCGGGCTGAGCAGGTAGCCCACCGGGGCGACGACCGCCAGCGAGAGGATGGAGGTGGTGAGGAAGGCCTGGTAGACCGTGCGGTTCACCCTGTCCGGATCGTCGGCCCCGGCGAATCGGGCCACCAGCACGCCCATCCCCGTGAAGATCGAACTCAGGAAGACCACCACCACCAGGAAGATCTGCCACGACACCCCGATGGCGGCGTTCCCCACGTATCCCACGTAGTGCCCGACCATGGCGTGGTCCACGATCCCCTGGAGCCCGCCGACCACGTTCAGGATCACCGTGGGCCACGCGAGGCGCCACACGGCGCGCGCCACCGACCCCTCCACGATGGAGCGGTCGAAGGCCTTCCGCGGGCGGGGGTTGTCGGCCAAGGGGGATGCCCGGGGTCAGGCCCCGTTCGCCATCCCGTCGATGATGCGGTTCAGCGTGTCGCTGGGGCGCATGGCGGTGGCGGCCCGTTCGGGGTCGGGGCGGAAGTGGCCCCCGAGGTCCTGGGGCGAGCCCTGCGCTGCGGCGAGTTCCTCGAGGATGCGGGGTTCGCCTTCCTCCAGCGCCTCCGCCACGGACCGGAAGCGCTCGGCCAGCCCGGGCACCCGGTCCTGGTCGGCCACGGCCCGTGCCCAGTAGGCGGTCAGGTGGAAGATGCTCCCCCGGGTGTCCAGCTCACCCACTTTCCGCTTCGGCGAACGGGCCTCGTCCAGGTATCGGGCAGTGGCGGCATCCAGCGCATCCCCCAGAACGGAGGCTGCGGGATTCCCGAAGCCCTCGCCCAGGTGCTGGAACGAGGCCGAAAGGGCCATGAACTCGCCCAGCGAGTCCCATCGCAGGTGACCCTCGGCCACGAACTGCTGGACATGCTTCGGGGCCGACCCCCCGGCGCCCGTCTCGAAGAGCCCGCCCCCGTTCAGCAGGGGGACGACGGAGAGCATGCGCGCGCTGGTCCCGATCTCGAGGATGGGGAAGAGATCGGTGAGGTAGTCCCGGAGGACGTTCCCGGTGACGGAGATCGTGTCCTCGCCGCGGCGGATCCGCTCCAGGGCGTGGCGGGTGGCCTCCACCGGCGAGAGGATGTGGATCTCGAGGCCCTCGGTGCTCCCCTGCACCACCTCCGGGTCCGCCAGGTACGCTTCCACCTTGGCGATGAGTTCGGCGTCGTGGGCACGGTCCCGGTCCAGCCAGAAGACCGCTGGCGCCCCGGTGGCCCGCGCCCGGTTCACCGCGAGCTTCACCCAGTCGCGCACCGCCACGTCCTTCGTCTGGCAGGCCCGCCAGATGTCACCGGCCTCCACCTCGTGCTCGAGCAGGGTGCGGCCGTCCGCGTCCACGATCCGCACGGTGCCGGCGGCGGCAATCTCGAAGGTCTTGTCGTGGGAGCCGTACTCCTCGGCCTTCTGGGCCATGAGCCCCACGTTCGAGACGCTCCCCATGGTGGCGGGATCGAAGGCGCCGTTCTCCTGGCAGTCCCGGATGACGACGTCGAAGACCCCGGCGTAGCTCGAGTCGGGGATCACGGCCTTCGCGTCCTGGAGTTCGCCGGCGCGGTTCCACATCCGGCCGCCGTCGCGGATCATGGGGGGCATGGAGGCGTCGATGATGACGTCGCTCGGCACGTGCAGGTTCGTGATCCCCTTCCCCGAGTCCACCATGGCGAGGGCGGGTCCCTCCTGGTACGCGGCCTCGAGATCGGCCTCGATGGCCGACCGCTCCGCCTCCGGCAGGTCACGGATGCGGGTGTCGAGGCTCGAGATGCCGTCGTTCGGGTTCACCCCCAGGCGCGCCAGCGTCGGGCCGTGGTTTTCGAAGACGGGCCCGAGGAAGACCCGGACCGCGTGACCGAAGATGATGGGGTCCGAAACCTTCATCATCGTGGCCTTCATGTGCAGGGAGAAGAGCACGCCCCGGTCCTTCGCATCCCGCATCTCGGCCTCCAGGAAGCGCACCAGCGCCGCCCGGCTCATGCAGGTGGCATCGAGGACCTCGCCCGTGCGGAGGGCGAGCCCGTCCTTCAGGACCGAGACCTCGCCCCCCCCGGCGACGTGCTCGATGCGGACCGTGGTGGCATCCTCGAGCGTCACCGACCGCTCCCGGTGGCGGAAATCCCCGGCCGTCATGGAGGCCACGTGGGCCTTCGAGTCGGGGGCCCAGGGCTCCATGGGAGGCGGGTTCTTCCGGGCGTAGGCCTTCACCGACGCCGGGGCGCGCCGGTCCGAGTTCCCCTGCCGGAGGACCGGGTTCACCGCGCTCCCCTTCACCCGGTCGTAGCGGGCCCGGATCTCCTGCGCCTCGGGGGAGTCGGCGTTGTCGGGGTAGTCCGGGACCGCGTATCCCTGGTGCTGGAGCTCGGCGATGCAGGCCTTGAGCTGCGGGAGCGAGGCGCTGATGTTCGGCAGCTTGATGATGTTGGCTTCGGGGAGTTCCACCAGGCGGCCGAGCTCGGCCAGGTCGTCCGGGATTCGCTGGTGCTCGCCCAGGTGGTCGGGGAAGGCCGCGAGGACCCGGCTCGCCAGCGAGATGTCCCGCGTTTCCACCGGCACCCCGGCGGCGGCGGCGAAGGCCCGGATCACCGGAAGGAAGGCGTGGGTGGCCAGGGCCGGGGCTTCGTCGGTCCAGGTGTAGATGAGCGGGGGCGAAGTGGGCACGATGGGCTCTCGGAAGGCGGGGAGTCTGCGATGGGCGATGCGACAGGGTGAGCGACTGAGGCACTGTGATGGGGTATTCTAGGGAATCCGCGCCGAGAGGCCAGTCGGCGACGCATCAGGGCGCATCGAAGACCCCGCTGGAGAGGTACCGGTCACCCCGGTCGCAGATGATGGCCACGATGACGGCGTCCTCGGTGGTCGCCGCCACCCGGAGCGCCCCGGCGATGGCGCCCCCCGAGCTCACCCCGCCGAAGATCCCCTCCTCGCGGGCCAGGCGGCGCATGGTGTCCTCGGCCTCGGACTGGTCGATCTCGAGGACCTCGTCCACCCGCTCCGGCTCGAAGAAGGCAGGAAGGTAGGCCGCGGGCCAGCGGCGGATCCCCGAGATGCGGGAGCCTTCGGTGGGCTGGAGCCCGATGATGCGGATGCCCGGGTTCCTCGACTTCAGGTAGCGGCTCACCCCCATGATGGTCCCCGTGGTGCCCATGGAGCTCACGAAGTGGGTGATCCGCCCCCCGGTCTGCGCCCAGATCTCGGGACCGGTGGCGGCGAAGTGGCCCGCCGGGTTGTCGGGGTTCGCGAACTGGTTGAGCACCCTTCCCTTCCCCTCCCGCTCCATCTGAAGCGCCAGGTCCCGTGCGCCCTCCATGGAGGCCTCGGCGGAGACCAGGATCAGCTCCGCCCCGTACGCGGTGACGGCGGCCTTCCGCTCGGCGGTGCTGTTGTCGGGCATGACGAGGACCATGCGGTACCCGAGAACCGCCGCCGCCATGGCCAGCGCGATCCCGGTGTTTCCGGAGGTCGCCTCGACGAGGGTGTCGCCGGGTCGGATCTCTCCCCGCTCCTCGGCCCCGCGGAGCATGGCGAAGGCCGCCCGGTCCTTCACCGAACCGGCGGGGTTCTGCCCCTCCAGCTTGCCGAGGATCGTGTTGCCGCGCCCCGCGGTCATGCGCTGGAGACGAACCAGCGGCGTTCCGCCGACCAGGTCGGCCACGGTGGGGAAGGTCACGGGGATGCGCGGCGTCAGGCGAGGACGGACTGGTCGCCCTCGTCGGCGGCCAGCTCCCCCAGGGCCGCGGCCAGGTACGCCGCCCGTCTCTCGCGATCGGTGTCGCCTTCGGCCTCGGCCCGTGCCCGGGTCTGTTCCACCTGCCGGCGGAAGCGGTCGAGGTACCACGACAGCCGCCGGGGATACGGATCCACCGTGTGCAGCAGGATGCGGAGGAGCACCCCCGCCACCGGCAGCGCCACCGACAGCCAGAAGAACTGGAAGATCACGATGAGCGACGCCAGCATGAGGAGGAGCCAGAGTTCCGACGCCACCAGCGACGGCCACCCCCGTGCCAGCAGCGACCGGGCCGACGTCACCGCCGACGCCGACGGCACGCCGGGAAGGACGGCGACGAGCGCCCGCTGCTCCGCCGCCCGGATCCGGTGTCCGAGAGGCGAGAAGAAGGCGTAGACCAGGGTGAGGAGGACGGCGACGAACACGGGCATGCACCAAACTCTCGAATTCCGGCCCCCCTCGCCAGAACCCTCGCAGGATTATACGATGGGCGGATGATTTCATCGAAGCGGTTGGCCACGGCCATGGCGGTGCTCTTCCCGGTCTTGATGCCGGGTCTCTGGGGATGCGGCACGGGCGCGGCGGCGCCGCCCGGTCCGGCTCCGGCCCCCTCGTCGGACGCGACCCCAGCCGCGACGTCGGCAGCGGACGCCGCCCCGGCGACGGAGAGCCAGCCCGGCCTCTTCACGCTGCACCTCCCGGGCGACCGCCTCCATTTCGAACTCCCGGACTCGATCTTCGGTCGGGACATTCTCCTCATCAGCCAGATCGCCGGCTCGCCCGAGAACTTCAGCGCCTTCCTGAACTCCGGCACCAACGTGGCCGAGCAGGTCGTGCGGTGGGAGCGCCGGGGAGACCGGGTGCTGCTGCGCACCGTCACCTTCTCGAACGTCGCCGCAGATTCGCTCCCCATCGCCCGCTCGGTGGCGGCGAACACCTTCGCCCCGGTGATCCGGAGCTTCAGCGTGGAACGCGAGGTCGACGGCGGCGTGGTCATCGACGTCACCGGCCTCTTCGAGACCGACGTGGAGGCCATCGCCGCGCTCCAGGGCGGACAGCGCAACCAGTACGGCGTGCGCCGGCTGGACCCGACCCGGACCTTCATCGACTCGGCCCGGTCCTTTCCGCTGAACGTCGAGATCCGCCACACCCTGACCTACGAGGCCTCGAGCCCGCCGAGCCAGGCCCGCACCGGCACGATCTCGGTGCAGATGGCCCAGTCCTTCGTGCTCCTCCCCGCCGAGCCCATGCGCCACCGCTTCCACGACCCCAGGGTGGGCTGGTTCACGGTGAACCAGGTGGACTTCGGCTCTCCCGAGTACAAGGCCGACACCCGGCGCCTCATCCGCAGGTGGCGCCTTGAACCGTCGGATGCCGCGGCGTACGCCCGTGGTGAACTCGTGGAGCCGGTGCAGCCCATCGTCTTCTACCTGGATCCCGGCACCCCCGACGAGTGGGCGCCGTACATCCGGCAGGGCGTCGAGGACTGGCAGCCCGCCTTCGAGGGGGCCGGGTTCCGGAACGCCATCGTCGTCCGGGACATTCCCACCCCCGACGAGGACCCGGACTTCTCCCCCGAGGACGTCCGCTACAACATGGTCCGCTACACCGCCAACATGACCCGGAACGCGGTGGGTCCGAGCGTGTCGGACCCGCGGTCCGGCGAGATCATCGCATCCGACATCAACTGGTACCACAACCACCTGCGCTCCTACCGGAACCGGCTCATGATCGAGACCGGTGCCGCGAACCCCGCGGGCCGATCCCTCCGCATGGACATCGACTACATCGGGGAGGCGGTGCGCCAGGTCATCGCCCACGAGATCGGCCACGCGCTGGGGCTCCCCCACAACATGATCGCGAGCTCCGCCTTCCCCGTGGACTCGCTCCGCTCCCCCACCTTCACCGCCGAGAACGGGGTGGCCGCGTCGGTCATGGACTATGCCCGGCAGAACTACGTGGCCCAGCCCGGCGACGGCGTGGAGCGCTTCATCCGCGGCATCGGGCCCTATGACCACTACTCGGTGGCGTGGGGCTACCGGGTCATTCCCGACGCCGCCACCCCCGACGAGGAGCGGGCCACGCTGGACCGCTGGATCCGGGACCGCGCCGACGATCCCCGCTACTGGTTCGGGCAGCAGGGCTACAACCTGGACCCCAGGAACCAGACCG
>REBP01000001.1 GCA_007692665.1 Gemmatimonadales bacterium
TCGCACCGGACTCGCGCCTGGACCATGCCTCCACGAACGACCGCACCCGGGACTCCGCGGCAGTGGCGTGGAGGCCGTGAAGATCGAGGGTTTCAACCGGAATCGAGCCATGGAGCGTCCGTACCGGGTCGGGGTGCACCACCGGGACCTTTCTTCGCTTGCCCATCTTCACTCCCCCCCGGCCGAGAGCTCCGATTCGAGGAGGGTGCGCGCCCGCTCCGGGTCGGCCTTCCCGCCGGTACGACGCATCAGCTGCCCCATGAAGAAGCCCATGAGCCCGGACTTTCCCCCGCGCCAGGCCTCGGCCTTGTCGGGGTGATCGGCAACGACGCCGCGGACCTCGGGGAGGAGCGCGTCGTCGTCGCTGACCTGGGCCAGGTCCATGCGCCGGGTGATCTCGGCCGGGTCGCCGCCCTCGCGGACCAGGACCTCCAGGACCGCGGTTCCCCCGCGGCTCGACAGCGTTCCGCATTCCACCAGCGCGACCAGGGCAGCAAACTCCTCCGGGCCGAAGGGGAGCGCCGCCAGTTCCCGTCCATCCCGCAGCGGCGGAAGGGAGTGGATGAACCAGTTGGCGAGGGCGCCGGCTCCTGCGTCCGTGTCCACGGGTCCGTCCCACGCAGCCACGGCGGCCCGGTAGAACGCCTCGTCCCGGGGATCCCGGGCCAGGATCCCGGCGTCGACTTCCCCGATCCCGAACTCCTTGCCGAGGGCCCTGGCCCGCGCCTTCACCTCCGGCGGGAGTTCGGGGGGATGCCCGGCCGGCCCGATTCGCGACGCCGCATCTCCCGCTGGGGAAGCGGCCGGCGACGCAGTCCCGGACGTCTCCGCGGAGACCCGGGCCCACGAATCCCGCAGCGTCACGATGCGGTTGAAGACCGGACGCTCGCCGCGTCCGTCTTCCGGATCCCGCCAGAAGTAGCCGAGCCGCTCGAACTGGAACCGGGTGTCGGGATCCGCCTGGGTGGCCCAGGGCTCGATGAGGGCGTCGACGACGGTCTCGAGGGACTCGGCATGCAGGAACCGGCGGAAGTCCGGCGCGCCCCCGTCCGCTCCCGCATCTCCCGGCTCACTCCCGGCCTCACCCCCGGCCTCGCCGGCGGCTGCCGCTGCGGCAGCGGCGGCCTGGTCGGGGTCGGGCACGCGGAAGAGGCGGTCGTAGAGGCGGACCTCGGCGGGTACGGCATGGGCGGCCGAAACCCAGTGGATCGTCCCGGCGGGCTTCCAGCCGAAGCCGTCGGCGGGATCGGCACCGTGCGCCACGACGTCGGCACCCTCGAGCGCCCCGGTCGGCTTCGTTCCCGCCCCGTCCTTCGTACCCGCGCGGTCCTTCGTCCCCGCGCCGTCTCCCGTGCTCCGGGTGGATGGATCGAACCGGCACCGGAGTTCCACCACCTGTCCGTCCTCGTCCTTCACGACCTCGTCGCAGTGGATCACGTACGCGTGGCGGAGCCGCACGGCGCCCCCCGGCACCAGGCGCCGGAATCCCTTCGGGGGGTCCTCGGCGAAGTCGTCGCGGTCGATGAAGAACTCCCCCGAGAAGGGCACGGGCCTGCTGCCTTCCCGCGGGACGTCGCGGGGCCAGAGGGGGGCCTCGAAGGTCTCGACGCCTCCCGCGTCATGGGAGGAGTCCGCCGGCCAGTTGGTCAGGACGACACGCAGGGGGCGGAGCACCGCCAGGACGCGTGGCGCCCGGTGGTTCAGGTCATCGCGGATGGCGAACTCGAGCTTTCCCATGTCGACGCGGGAGTCGGCCTTGGCCACACCCACCATCTCGCAGAAGCTGCGGATGGCCTCTGGCGTCACGCCCCGGCGGCGGAGCCCGGCCAGGGTGGGCATGCGGGGATCGTCCCACCCCGACACGTCGCCTGCCTGCACCAGCCGGAGGAGCTTCCGCTTGCTCATGACCGTGTAGTCCAGGTTCAGCCGGGCGAACTCGTACTGCCGGGGGGTGGAGGGGACGGGGCAGTGCTCGATGACCCAGTCGTAGAGCTCGCGGTTGTTCTCGAACTCGAGGGTGCAGAGCGAGTGGGTCACGTGCTCCAGCGCATCCTCCAGGCAGTGCGCGTAGTCGTAGAGCGGGTAGATGCACCAGGTGTCGCCGGTGCGGTGGTGGTGGGCATGGCGAATCCGGTAGAGGACCGGGTCCCGCATGAGCATGTTCGGCGACGCCAGGTCGATGCGGGCGCGAAGCACGTGGGCGCCGTCGGGGAACTCCCCGGCGCGCATGCGGCGGAACAGGTCGAGGTTCTCCGCCGGCGTCCGGTCACGGTCGCGGGTCGGGGTACCGGGGGTCTTCACCGTTCCCCGGGCCTCGCGGATCTCGGCCTCCGAACTGGAGTCCACGTAGGCCAGGCCCCGTTCCACCAGGGACTCGGCGTACGCGTACATGGTCTCGAAGTAGTCGGAGGCGAAGTGGAGATGCTCGCCCCAGTCGTAGCCCAGCCAGCGCACGTCGGCCTGGATCGCCTGGACGTAGACGTCGTCCTCGGTGGCCGGGTTCGTGTCGTCGAA
>REBP01000115.1 GCA_007692665.1 Gemmatimonadales bacterium
CCCCCCCCCCCCCCCCCCCCCCCCCCCCCCCCCCCCCCCCCCCCCCGCCGCGGCGCAGACGTCCGCATGACGGGTCTCCCGACGGTGGGTCGGCGAGCCGGGTGGCGGCGCCGTGGACCCGGGTTCCCCACCGTTCCAAGGTATGCAGAGCGCGGCGGTGACGGGAGCCCCGGAACCCCGTTAGACTCCCTCTGACGACCCCTGCCCGGCGGGTCCCGATGGTCGCGTCCGCTTCTGTCGATCGACCTGGTTCGATGTGCATCCGCCAAACGAGCGTCACGCCCCGATGATCTCGAGACAATCCTGGTCCAGGCTCCGGCACACCGTGATGAGCGCGGGGGTTGCGGCTGCGCTGCTGGTTCTCGGCCCGCACGGGGAGCTCCGGGGGCAGGACGCCGCGGATCCCCCCGGGCCCTCCATCCCGGCCCTCGAGGAGGAGGCCCGCAGGCTCGATCGGTCGTCTCCGGGTGTCGAAGCGGGCCGGGCCTGGCAGGCCCTGGGCATGGCCTATCGCCGTGTCGAGCGACGCCCCGAGGCCGTGGGCGCCCTGGCTCGGGCCATCGTCCATTTCGAGACCCGGGGCGAGCCCGGGGAGGTTGCCGAAGCCCGGCTCCAGCGGGGCATGACCTACTGGGCACTCGCCGAGTACGAGAGCGCGCTCCTGGACCTGGAGGAGTCCCGGCGGATCTGGACCGAACTCGGCGACGCCCGCTCCATCGGCCGGGCCTGGAACAACCTCGGCGTGGTCCACTACCAGCGGGGCAACTACGAACTGGCTCTCGAGGCATACCTGCAGTCGCTCCAGTTCCGTCAGGACGCCGGGGACGGCCAGGGCGAGGCCATCGTGCTGGCCAACATCGGGCTCACCTACCAGGACTGGGGGCAGTACGAGACCGCGCGAGACGCCGTTGCCCGCTCCATCTCCCTGGCCGACGCGCACGCCGAGCCCTGGGTGCGCGGGTATGTCCGACAGATCCAGGGGCGGATCCTGCTCACCCTCGGAGAGCTCGACGCCGCAGAGGAGAGCTTCAGCGCGGCCCTCCCCTTCTATGACGAAGACCAGCAGTGGGAGACGCTGGCAGGGCTGTCGATGGTCCATATCCGCCGCGGCCGACCCGAGCTGGCGATTCCGATCCTCGAGGGCATCCTCGAAGGCGCGCTGGACGTGGGCCAGCCCCGCCGCGAAGCCCGCGCCCACCTGCACCTCGGCGAGGCCAGCCGGGCCGCCGGGCGTCCCGACGAGGCCCTCGTCCACCTCGAGGCAGGCCTCGACGTGGCCCGCCGGTGGGAGCAGCGGACCCTCGCGCTCTCGTTCCTGTCCGAACTCGCCGAGGTCCACGAGGCGCGGGGCGCGCCAGTGGAGGCTCTCGCTGCGCTCCGGGCCCATGAGGCGCTCCGGGACTCCATCTTCAGCCAGGGCACCGGCCAGCAGATCGTGGCCATGCAGACGCGGATCGAGACCGAGCGTCAGGAGCGCGAGAACCTCCGCCTCGTGGAGGAGCAGCTGGTCCAGGCGGCGGTGATCCGGCGCCAGCAGCTCATGGTGGCCCTGGGGGCCGGCATCCTCTCCATCGCCGCGATCCTCGTCGGGCTCCTCGCGCTGGTGAACCGGGAGGGGCGGCGGCGCGAGGCCGAGCTGGCGGACGCCAATTCCGCCCTCGCGTTCACGAACGAGGAACTCCGTCAGGCGCTGTCCGAGGTGAAGGCGCTCAAGGGACTCATCCCCATCTGCGCCCACTGCAAGAAGGTCCGGGACGACAGGGGGTACTGGGAGGCGGTGGAGACCTATATCTCGGAGCGCTCCGAGGCGCTCTTCAGCCATTCCATCTGCGCCGAGTGCGGACCGGTGGTCTACGGTCAGGACTGGGGGCCGGAGCTGTCGGAGCCCATGGAGCCCCTGGAGCCGGTGGATCCGTCGGAGCGCGCGGAGACGTCGGAGGTCGTGGGTGGTCTTCCCGTCGAGGTGTCGGCGCGGGAGTGATCCGCGGGTGGTCCCGGCAGCCTTCGCTCAGCCCCCACCTCCCCGTCTCAGCCAGCGCGAGGCTCGTCCCGCGAGGCGACGGGGCAGCGAGGGGGCACCGGGCAGGGATCGACAGGCGCGTCGGGCATCGGCCAGTTCGGCGGCACTCAGCGCGACTCCTGTGGCCCGCACGCTGCTCTCCAGGCTCTCCACGCGGCTCGCGCCGGGAATGGGCAGCACGGTTGGGGAAAGATGGAGAAGCGTGGCGAGGATGACCTCCGCCGGCGCACACCCCACCTGCGCGGCCACGGCCTGCAGTGCCGGGTCGGCGAGAACGCCCTCCACCTTTCCGCTTCCCCCGAGCGGGGCATAGGGGAGGAAGGTCAGCCCCTCGCGGCGACACCAGGTCACGATGGGGATGTCGGTCTCTCCGAGCTCCCAGGGGGCGAGCCGGTTCTGAACCGAGACCACGGGGACCAGCTCCCTGGCCGCCCGCGCCTGCGCCACCGTGACGTTCGACAGCCCCACCGCCGCCACCTTCCCCTCCCCGAGGAGCCTGGACAGGGCGCCCACGCTCTCGAGAAAGGGCACCTCGGGATCCGGGGCGTGGAACTGGTACAGGTCGATGCGTTCGACGTCGAGGCGACGGAGACTCGCCTCGCATGCGGCGCGAAGCGCCTCCGGGCGACCGTCCCGCTCCCACCGCCCTCCCGGCCGGATCATCCCTCCCTTGGTGGCCACCCTGACGCGCGGTGATCCATCGCGACCCCCGAAGCCGGCACCCATGCCGCGCAGCGCCTCCGCCACGAGGACCTCGTTGTGGCCGGTGTCCGCCTCGTCCAGCGCGTAGGCGTCAGCCGTATCGATGAAGGTGACACCCAGCTCCACGGCCCGCCGGACCACACGCAGCGCCGCCGGTCGTTCGGGACGACCCTTCAGCGACAGGGGCATGGCGCCCAGGCCCATGCGGAGCCCGCCCATGCGGTGGGGCGCGTTCTGCACCGGGCCCTCAGGAGACCACGGTGACCGGTGTGGCGGCATGGCGAAGGACCTTGTCGCTGACGCTTCCCATGACAAGGTTCTTCATGGGCGAACGCCCCCGGCGCCCCATGACGAGCAGGCTGTCCGGGTGGGCCTCGGAAAGTCGCACGATCTCCTCGGCCGGATCCCCGATGGCGGTTCGCTCGCGGAGATCGGCCGGGAGCTCGTCGGCCACGGCCTCGCGTACGGCATCGAAGGCCCGTCGCCCCGCGGACGCCCGGATGCGGTCGATCTCCTCGGCCGGGAGGCTGGCCAGTCCCACGAGCTCGGTGGAGACCGCGGAGAGCACGTGGAAGAGGCAGAGCTCGGCGCCCAGGCCTCGGGCCAGCCGGGCCGCCACCCTGGCCGCCCGGGTCGAGTTCTCCGATCCGTCGACGGGCACGAAGATTTCCTGCATGTGAGCTCCGGGTAACGGGGTGGGACGGCTCCGGGATCGTGCTGCGAACTCCCCGAAGGTAGGGCGGAGTCTGCCGGGGCTGCAACCCGCGGATCCCGCTACCTCCGGACCACACCCCGGTCCGCCAGGAGGGACCGGAGTTCCGCGACGCGCCGGGCGTTCACGCCCAGGTCCGAACGGCCCACCCGCGACGCCGAGCGAATCACGAGTTCATCGGACCCCCTCGCCCGGAAGAGCTCGACGTCGTCGACGAACCGGAAGATGCGGCTCTTCGCCTCGGCGTGAAGGAGGATTGCGCCGTCGGCCTCGTTCTCTCCCGCCGCCAGGTAGATGATCTCGGTCCGGTCCAGCTCCCGGACGGCCGCGGCGACCGCCTCGGCGAGGGCGGGTCCCGGCCGGGCCGCCCACTCGCCCGTCAGCACGACGGGCTCGGTGCCGTCGGGGTACCCCTGCCCGGTGTGGACGCAGTTGTCGGTGGCCGGGCAGGGAGCGAGCCCCGCCTCCAGGCTTCCCACCGTCTCGGGCGGTGCCGCCGTGCAGGCGATGCCGAGGAGGGGGAGGAGGCCGGCGGTTCGAGCCACCCCGCGCCGCGACCGGGGGGGTGGGGTGGCCACGCTCCCGCCCTCCCCGGCCGAAGGGGCTGCCCCGAGCCGGGCCGCCTCGATGATGAGCCGGGCGGAGCGCTCCGAAGCCCCCCGGTGTTCCCGAAGGATGCGAGGTCCCGCCTCCGCCATGGCGGCGTGGAGCCCCGGCTCGCGGAGGACCCGCGCCAGCGTCGGGATCAGCTCCTCGTCGCCGGCGCAGCGGATGGCCGCCCCGCCCGCCTCCGCCTGCCGGGCAATCTGGCGGAAGTTTTCCATGCGCGGACCATAGACGACGGGGACGCCGTGGGCCATGGGCTCCAGCGGGTTCTGCCCCCCCCCCATGCGAAAGCTTCGGCCCACGACGGCCACCGCCCCCAGCCCGTAGAGACCGGCAAGCTCCCCCACGGTGTCCAGGATCACGACATCGGGACGCTCCGTTCCCGCCGGGCCCCGGCTCCTCCGCCACACCCTGAACCCCCGGCCCAGGGCGAGGGCCTCCACCGCGTCCGCCCGATCCGGGTGCCGAGGTGCCAGGAGCAGGCGGAGGTCGGTCCACCCCGTCGACCCGGTCTCCCCGTCCGGATCCCGCAGGGCAGCCAGCGCATCGAGCACCAGTTCGTCCTCGCCGGGGAACGTGCTTCCCGCCACCAGGAGGGGTGCGTCCCCGATCCCGAGTTCCTCGCGGAGTCTCGTGCGGTCCCCGGAGGTGAGCGAGGGAGCCTCCCGGTCGAACTTGGTATTGCCGGTCACGGTGATTCGCGCAGGGTCCAGGCCGAGTTCCTCGAAACGGTCGCGGTCCTCGGCCGTCTGGACCCCTGCAGCGGTCAGGCGGCGGAGCATCCAGCGGTAGAAGGGGCGAAGCCGTCGGGCGCGGGGCATCGTGCGGTCCGAGAGGCGGGCGTTGACGAGAACGACGGGGATCCGGGACGCGGCCTGCTGGAGGAGCGAGGGCCACAGTTCGGATTCTCCAAGGACGAGGACCGTGGGCTGAATGCGGCGGAGCGCGCGGGCGGTGGTCCACGGGAGGTCGAGCGGGGTGAACCGCCGCTCCAGGACATCGGGATAGAGGGCCTCGGCGCGTGCTCTTCCGGTCACCGTGGTGGTGCTCACGACGATCTCGGCCCGGACGTCCGGCGTGGCCTCCCGGAGGGCGGCGACAACCGGGGCCAGCGCCTCGGTCTCCCCCACCGAGACCCCGTGGAACCAGGCCCGGAGCCCCGGCAGGGGCGGGGGCGGCGGGAGCCTTCGTCCGCCTCCGAAGCGCTCCGGGCGCCCCTGGCGGGACCGGCCGAGAAAGAGGCGCCAGGCCGCGTAGAGGATCCAGACGGGGCTCAGCAGGAGCAGGGCCGCCCGGTACGTGAGCCAGAGCGGGTCCCGGTGGGTCGGCGGAAGATCAGGGAGAGGGCGCATGAACGATCCTGCGTCGGGGCGTGCGGGGTGTCAACGGGACGGCAGGCCGGGGGGACGTGGGCCCGGGGAACGTGGTGCAGGGGACCCGCCTTCCTCGGGGGAGGCGTCGAGGCGGCGGAGGATCCACCGCGACCGGAGGGAGGCCGGGGCGATGCGGAATCCCGCCTCCCGAACGGCGGCCTCCGTGTCCCGGTCCGGGCGGCACCCTCCCGCCAGGAGGGTCCACGCCGGCTGAACGCGCCCGGCAAGCCACGCTCCTGCGCGGGACCGGGGGCGCACGTGCTCCAGCATCCGGAGGGTGCCCCCGGGGGCGAGCACCCGTGCCACCTCGCCCAGGCCGCGCCCCGGGTCGTCCACCGAGCAGAAGACCAGGCTCGACACGACGACCTGGAAGGCGTCGTCCCGAAAGGGGAGGGCCTCGGCCCGGGCCCGGACGAGGGGAACTCCGGGGGCGCGTCGCCGGGCAGCCCGGAGCATGCCCTCGTCCGGGTCCATGCCGATGGCCCGAGTCCCCGGCGCGGCGAGGGGGAGATTCCTGCCGGTTCCGCAGCCCAGGTCCAGGAGCAGCGGGGGCCGGGGACCCGCCTCCGCCACCGGGGCCAGGAGGGAGCGCCGCCAGCGACCGAGCGCCACCCGGTCCAGGACCCACATGAGGGCGTCATAGAGGCGGGGGATCTGTTCGATGCCTCTCATGGGGGCGGCAGCCGGTGCGGGTCGCGGGATTCGGGCAGGACGCCCGTCAGCCGCCCGGGGACGTTGCCACTTCCACCGGGAGCGTGGTCTCGAGGTTGCCTTCCATGGAGGTGAGCAGGCCTCGGATCCGGTAGCTTCCGGGGGTCTCGGGGGCCGTGAGCACCAGCTCCCACTGGCGACCCTCGTCGCCGGGCTCGAAGCGCTCCTCTCCCAGCGCCTGCGTGAACATCTGCCCGTCGGACCAGCGGGAGACCACCTCGCCGTCGTCGTCCAGCAGGACCGCGTCGACGCGCTGGCCGTCCGGGAAGACCAGCGTGCGCGGCTCGTCGAGGCGGTTCACGACCCGGATCACGACCTGGATCGTGGCGCCGGGCGCGTAGGTGACATGGTCGATGCCCAGGCTGAGCTGGAGCCCGTCCGTCGCCGCCTCGGGGGATTCCGCCTCCAGGGGCGCCCGGTCGTCGGCCGGCTCCGGCGTCCCGGTTTCTCCGCATCCCCCAAGCATCACCCCGGCAAGGAGAACGGCGAGTCCCGAAGCGCTGCGGGCGGAACGGGGCGTTCGGAAGGGAACGTCCGTCCTGTCTCCGGGCACGGTGCGACAGGGCGGCAGAGGCGGTGAAGGTCGCGAGGGATCCGAAGGCTTCCAGCGAGTCGAGGCGGGCCGGTCTGGGCGCATGGTGAGTCGGGGTCGGAGGGTTTTCGAGATGCGATGAGTCCGGTCTCGCCGATGGGTCAGCGGGGCGGCACGGTGATGCGAACCGCTTCGAGTTCCACCATCGATACGAGGCGGAGCCGGCCCGTTCGATGGAACTCGTCATAGGCCGCCACGTCGCCCAGGTCCCCTTCGGCTTCGAAATTCTCGTAGTCCTGCAGCACGATGCCTTCGACGGCCCGGCGGTTCACGGCGCGGCGGAATCGGGTTCCACCTTCTCCCGTATGATAGCGGTAGGCCATGAAATCGAGCATGTGGGTGTCGCGGTGGAACCAGTAGACGAACTGATCCTCCCAGTCGCGGCCGCCCCCTTCGGGCTCGAAGGTCGCCTCGATCTTCCGGTAGGGCTCCCCGTCCAGTTCGGCGTCGCCCAGGTCCCGGAGGCGGACGGCCGGATCCTGCAGGCGCCAGGGGAGGAGGGCGAAGTAGACCACCGAGTTGACGTCGGTCTCGAGGGAGGCGAGTTCCTGCGGCGCCAGGTCGATCCGCGTGCCGTTCACGGTGCGCGTCGTGCCGTCGTTGTCCATGCGGTCCACGACCGTGCGACCGTCCGGGCCGGTGGTCCGCCGCTCGAAGGCGAAGAGGCCGTCGTCGTACACCACGAGAAAGGGGGTTTCCCGGAACTCGAACTCGAGCCGGAGATTGCGAAAACGCTCTCCTCCGTGGGCCTTGATGGCGTCGTGCACCACGCGCTCCGGCGTGCCTTCGGGCGGGGGAGGGGCGCCGGGCGTGCCGGAGGTGCAGGCGGTGACGAACAGGGGCAGTGCGAGGACGACCGCGAGGGCGATCGCGAGGGCGTCCGGCGAGGAACCGGGATGCCGGCCCCGGGGGCGGCCGGCAGGAGTTCGGCGGAAGAATCCCCCGGGGGCCCGACGAGGGGTGGATGGAAGGGGACCTCGAGGCATGAACCTCTCCGATTTGGGGGACCCTTGTTCACAGGGGCGCCGGGGCTCTATGCTTCCGGGTCCGGGAACATACCCGGAGATGCTCTCCGGTTCCGTCTGCCCCCCTCGAAACCGAGCATCGCCCCACGAACCCGTCGGAGTCCCTTCCACATGACCTCCCCCGGCACGCCCCGCTTCCGTTTCCGGGCCCCAGACGGGTCCGAGGTTTCGGTCGGCTCGGTGGAAGATCTTTCCTCGAGGCTGGAAGCGGGGGAACTGCGCCCGGATACGCCCCTCTTCGACGCCGGAACGGGGGCCTGGGCGAGAGCGGGGGACGTCCCGGTCTTCCAGTTCGTCCTCGAGGAACTCCGGGCCGAGGGGCGCCTTCCCCCCGAGGAGGAAGTCCTGCTCCTCCCCGACCCTCCTCCCTCGGAACCCATCGACGCCGGTGCCGCCTTCGAGCCGATCCGGCACGACGCAGACGCACCGAGACCGCGGGCGTCTCCCACGACGGACCCCTTCGAGCTCCACCTGCCGCTCTCGAACCCCCTCGATCCCCTCGAGGGCGCCGGTGCGGGACGGAGGGAGGAGGCCGGTGGGCGGGACGGGCCGGCAGGGGATGCCGAGGCGGGGGCGGCGGCGGATCCGGGGCTCGGGGCTGACCCCGACGCTTCGCCTCGACGGGAGAAGGGGGCGGCGCCTTCCGGGGATGGGGAGGATGCGGCCGAACCGTGGTTCGAGGATCGCCCCTTCACGGAGGCGGAGGTCGAGCCCGCCGGAAAGGCTGGCCAGGGAACTGGCCAGGGAAAGGACGAGCCGCGTACGCCGAGTTCCCGCCCGCCCCGGGAGGGGGAACGGGGAGGCTCGCCCCGGGATCCGGACATCGACCCGAGCCCGCTTCATGCCTGGCTCACCCACGGGCCGCCCGCGCCCGCAGTCCCCCCGGCCCAGGCGTCGGCCACGCGGGAGGCCCCGGACGATGTGCCGGGTCGCCGACCGTCGACAGGACCGGGCTCGACCCCCGAAGAGGCGGCGGACCGTTCCTCCGTGCCCCTCGATGCCGACGCGGACGCCCCGCGGGGCAGCCCGGCACCGACGGCACCACCCCTCAGGATTCGAACGGCGTGGGAAGACGACGCAGAGGTCGAGGACCCCCGTGCCGTCCGCCTCCAGGCACGGCGCCGGCGGAGGAATGCCCGGACCCTGGCGGGCCTGGTGGCCGTGGCCATCCTGGTCATCGGAGGGGCCGCCATCTTCGCGACGACCCGGTCCACCGGCGTGGCTACCGCCCCCGACACGCCTCCCGGTTCACTCCCGGGAGACGTCGCCCCGGACCCGGCCGTCGCCCTGAACGGCGTGGCACCGCCCCCGGGGCTCGAGGCCGAGGCGAACCTTCTCTGGCGAGACCTTCCCGGACAGGTCTCGGGGGTCGTGGATTCGCTCCGGGTGGAAGCCGGGCTTTCCGATGCCCCGCCCAGGGAATGGCTGGGCGGCTACTACCTGGCCAACGCCCGGGAATTCCCGGAGGTCGTGGCATTCTGGGAGAGTTACGGCGCCTTCGTCGAGCGGCTGTCGGGGCAGGATGCGGAACTCGCGCAGACGGCGGCTCGACGCGCCATGGGCCAGGGAGCCGCGTCGGAACTCGAGGCGCTGGAGGCGCCCGACCGGGAGCGGCTCCTCGCGTTCGTGGCCGAACGACACGACCGGATGCGTCCCGCCCGAATCGACCGGTTTCTCCACCTGCAGCGAACGGCGGAGGCGGCCCTGGGACTTCACGAGTTCCTCGTGCAGAACGGGGCGTCCATCACCCACTCCCCGGCCCTGGGCCGCGGGCTGTCGGCGGACCCGGTGCTGGAGGCCGTGACCGAGACGCCGGCGGTACGCCGCGAGATGGAGGGACATCTCGACCGGATCTTCGAGGCACTGGACCGAACCCGGGGAGGCGGTCAGCCCTCACTGGCGGGGCTGCGCTCCGAACTGTTCGGCAGCCTGGGCCGCCCGCTCTGACGCGTCGCCCCCTGCCGCGGGGGGCACCGGCCCTTCCGGGGGTTCCAGCGCCAGGCGAAGCACGCGGTGAACACTGCCCCGCGGACGGTCCGCCGTGACGATCCGGGCCCCGAGCCCTTCTGCCAGGGCCGTCCACTCGGACACGGGGCGGTGTCGGAGCGGGGCCGCATCGCGCCCCATCCATCCCTCCCCGCGGTGCGCGTTCACCCACGCATCCGCCCTCGCGAGCATTCGGTGTTCCCATCCGCCCGGCGGGCCGCGGTAGACCGACTCCAGGACCACCACCCGCCTGCGGGCCACGCGCAACGCCTCCGCCAGCGCCTGCTCGGGATCGGCCGTGTGATGAAGGACGAAGGAGAGAAGGACCGTGTCCACGGACCGGTCGGGAAGTGGCAGGGCGGCGGCGTCTCCCCGGATCGATCCCCCCCGGATCGATCTCCCGTCGACGGATCCCTGGCCGGCGGGGTCCCGGAGGGTCGCCGCTCCGGGCTGGGGGTCCACCACCAGGACCATGCCCCCCGGCAGGTACGGCGCCAGCGCCCGGGCCATGTCGCCCTCGCCGCCACCCACGTCGAGGAGGCTCGACCCCCGGATCGAGGGGGCCACCCACCGCGCCTTGCGCCGCCCGGCGGACTTCCGGAGAGGCCGGAGGAGACGCTCCCTCCCCGCGTTCACCGCGAGTGCGGCCATCCCGCCCCAGAACAGCACGGCGAGGGGGGTTGGCGCGATGCCGCGGTAGAAGAGGTAGGTCAGGAAGGCGGCCCACGACGCCCACATCCACGGACCCCGGCCCGTGGGCGTGAGGGCGAGGAAGGGGAGGACCCAGAGCAGGTACCAGGGGTGCACCGTGGTTGCGGTGACCAGGTAGAGGGAGAGGATGAGCACGCTCCCGCGGGCGAAGTGCTCCACGGATCCCGCGGCATGGCGGAGTCCGATCCAGAACGCACCTCCCACGGCGACCCATCGGAGCGCCGGACCCAGCCAGTGCCCGGTCTCGACGCCGGCGAGTCGCCATCCGACCTCGCGGAGGAGCGCGTAGAGGCCGGCATTGAACTCGAAGAGGCTGACGTACAGCTGGGCGGAGCCCCACACAAGCCCCAGGTCGGAAACCCGCAGGAAGGGGAGGGAGAGGAGGAGTGCGACGATCGCCGCCGGCAGCATCTCGCCCACCCTGTCCCTCCACCCGGGACCGGGTCGGGCAGCGGATCGCGAATCGTTTCCCTCACCTGCTTCGGCCCCCAGGGCGCGCCAGAGGAGCGGAGCCAGGAGGATCGGGATTCCCTTGGAGAGCACGGCGAGGGCGAGCCCCATCCACGCGAGCCACCCGCGACGGATGGCCACCCCCCAGAGGACGAGTCCCACCCCGAGGATCATGCCCCCCTCGCTGTGACCGCTCCCGGCAACGGTCACGAGGACCAGGGGGTTCCACGCATAGAGGACGAGGTGGGCGCGCCGGCGGGGGACCGAGGCCCCGAGTGCCTTCCAGATGGCCAGGACCCCGGCGAACTCGAGGAGGGTGAAGCCGACCCTGACGGCGCGACCCGAGGCGGGCCATCCCGTCACGTCGTGAACCCACCCGCCCAGCAGGAAGACGAGCTGGGAGAGCGGCGGGTAGACCGAGTGCCATCCGGGCGAGTTCAGGTTCCGGAAGAGCATGTCCTCCTGGAAGGGAGCGAGGACCGGGTCATCGGGGGCGTAGCGGTAGGGAGGCACGCCCTGGATCCCCACCCACCCGTCCCACACGTACCGGAAGAGGTCGTCGGAGAGATCCTGGACGGGGAGGAGGAAGAGGGCGCGGAGGAGGAATGCCCCCCCCAGCAGCACCACCGGGGCCTCGATCCATGCCCCGTGGCGACGCCAGAGATGAAGGAGTGCGAGAAAGGCCGCCGTCCACGGAATGACGGCGAGGTGCAGGTTTTCCCGTTCCGGCCCCAGCGTCGCCAGCACGAGCATGGAGACCGCCAGGACAAGGGCGCCACCGAGGGGGGACGCCTTGCCGGGAACAGTGTCACCGGTGGGGGACACTTGCGTCGGCGTCACCGGGGCTCCAGACTCCTTGTCACGTGCTCAAGACCTTTTGTTGAAGGCATTTGGAGCGCAGGCTGCGATGCGGGAAGGGGGTGGCATCACCCTTGCAATTCCTGCCAAGGTACACGGAGTGGCGTGAAGCCGGGAGAGGTCGTCGGATCTCCCCCGGACCGCGGGAACCGAGGAGGGGTCGATGCGACGTTTCATCCTGGGACTGATGATGGCTGGCGGTGCGGTCACCTCCCTCCCCCCCGCACAGGTGGAGGCCCAGGTCTCCGCCGGCGTGGTGCTCGACCGGGACGGTCTTCGACACTTCCACATGGCCATCGGCCACGTCTACGGCGTGCCCGTTCAGTCGGTGAGCCGCTGGCATCCCTCCTGGATCCACGCCGACGAACTCCCCGTTGTCTACCTCCTGGCTCGGGAAGCCCGCGTTTCTCCCGAACTCGTCATCGCGCTGAGGGAGCAGGGATGGAGCTGGATGGACATCACGTATCACCTCCGCGTGGATCCCGCGATCTACGTGGCCCACCTCCCGGGCAGCTGGGGCCCGCCGGGACATGCGTACGGATACTGGCGCAAGCCGAGCCGCCATGACTACCGGCGGCTGAACGACCGGCGCATCATCGACTACGTGAACGTCTACTTCTGGGCCCACGCTCACCGCCGGCCCGTGACCGAGATCATCGTGATCCGGGAACGCGTACCCACGTGGACCCACTACGTCCGCGCCGAGGCCCCCCGCGTCCGGTTCCAGGAGCCCGCCCGGGCCCAGCCCGTCTACACACACCCGGCGCCTGCCACCCGCCCGGCTCAGCCCCGTGGCACGACCCAGGCTCCGCCCGCCGCGCCGTCCCGCACCGCCGCCCCCTCGGCGAACCGCGCCCCTGCACCCGCTCCTGCGGCCGGGCGTTCGAACGCACCTGCAGCGAACCGGGCACCTGCACCTGCGGCGAACCGGGCACCTGCACCCGCGGCGAACCGGGCACCTGCACCCGCGGCGAACCGGGCGCCTGCACCCGCGGCGAACCGGGCGCCTGCACCCGCGGCGAGCCGGGCACCTGCGCCCGCGGCGAGCCGGGCACCTGCACCCGCGGCGAGCCGGGCACCTGCGCCCGCGGCGAGCCGGGCACCTGCGCCGGCAGCCTCCCGCCCTGCAGCCCAGCGCGGGGGCGGCTCCGCACCTCCGCCTCCCCGCCCTCGCGGCGGGAACTGATCAGAGGGGCGAGACCCCGGTCAGTTCCAGCGCCACCGGTTGCCCCGGGAATTCCTGCCTGACGAGGATGTGGGGTCCCTCCGCCCGGAGGAAGAGGGTGACCGTTCCCTGTTCACCGGTCACCTCCACCCTCCAGCAGTCGAACGTTCCGGCGGGGACCTCCACCTCTTCCCGCCCCACGACCCTGGCCTCCACGACGGTGCCCTGGCCCTGGATGACGTCGAGATAGGGGATCCGGAGACGGGTTCCGTCCTCGAGCCGGGCAGCGGCCATGGCCCATTCGTCCATGCCCGGGAGCAGAAGCCCCTCGGCGTCCTCGTCGATCTCCCGCTCCCCCCCCAGCTGCGCAGGGAGGCTGGCCTTCCCGATCATTCGCCCGTCGACGACGTCGATCTGCACCTCGATCCGGAGCCCGCCGCCGGACTGGCTCTGGCGCAGCGACCGGGGGGCGAAGTCGGTAGCCCCGAACCTGAGAACGGACTCCTGTGCGCCGCCCCCGGGCTGGGCCATCGTCGTCGTGGAAACCCAGTCGTCACCCTCTCGCTCCAGCCGGTACGATGCCGTTCCCGCCGGGTTGCCCTGCACGAGGAGCTCGTAGCGGCGTACCCCCTCCTCGAGGCGGCTTGCGTCCCAGGAGACCTCGGCATCGGCCGGTGACAGGATCTCGGACCGGTCCAGCGGCTCGCCCTGGATATCCATCAGGGTGACCGGCGCGATCGCTTCCAGCGCCTCGAGCACCTGGGCCCCGTCCCCCACGACCACCACCACGCTCCGCTCCGGCCGCATCACGCGTGCCCCCACCTCCTGCACCGCCTCGGAGGACACGGCGCGAATGCGCGCCGGGAAATCCGAGATCTCCTCCACGTCCCGGTCCAGGAGGAGAGCCGTGGCGAGGCGTCCGGCGACCTGGCCCGCTGTTTCGAGCTGGAGGGGGAAGCTGCCGGCCAGGTAGTTCCGGGCCGCATCGAGTTCATCGGGGGGAACCGGCTCCGACCCCATCCGGTCCATCTGGAGAAGCAGCTCCACGACGGTGGAGTCGGTGACCGGGGTCCGGACCTCGGCCGAGGCGGTGAAGAGTCCCGTGCCCGCCGGTCGTGACACCGACGAGTAGGCGCCGTAGGTCCAGCCCCGTTCCTCCCGCAGGATCCGGAAGAGCCGGGAGTCGGCACCGCCCCCGAGGACGCGGTTGGCCACCTCGATGGCCGCAAAATCGGGCGAGTCCCCTGCCACCCCGGGCCGCCCTGCCAGGACCACGGACTGGACGGAGCCCGGTCGGTGGACCAGGTAGATGCGCGGTTCCTGGATCTCCCCCGGCGTCGCCAGGACGGGCGGGGCCGCCGGACGCCCGGTCCAGTCCCCCAGGTGGCGGTTCGCCAGGCGCTCGATCTCGTCCCGGTCCACGGCCCCGGCCACCATGAGGAGGGCACCCTCCGGCTGGAGCGCCCGGTCCCGGAAGGCCACGAGGTCGTCCCGGGTGATCGCCGCCACCGATTCGGGTGACGGGCTGATGCCGTACGGATGGTCGTCGCCGTAGAGGATGCGGTTGAAGTGCCGGCCGGCGATGGCCTGGGGCTGGCCCAGCTGGGCCTGGAGACTCGACAGGGTCTGCCTTCGCGCGATCTCCACCTCGCCCTCGGGGAAGTCGGCGTTGCGTGCCACGTCCGCGAGGAGTTCGAAGGCCACCTCGAGATGCTCCGAGAGCACGGTGGCGCTGACGTTCATGAAGTCCTGTCCCGCCCCGGCCGTGAGCGTTCCTCCCACACCCTCGATGGTCTCGGAAATGTCGAGGGCCGAGCGCGAGGTCGTCCCTCTCGTCAGGACGGTGGAGGCGAGCCCGGCCACCCCGGCGCGCTCCGGCGCGGCGAGCGAACTGCCGCCTCGCTGGTACAGCCGGATGCTGGCCACCGGCTGGGTGCCGTAGCTGAGGACCACCACCTCGATGCCGTTTCCGAGGGTGAATCGCTCGAACTCCGGAAAGGAGATGGAGCGGGCCTCCATCGGAGGCGGAGGACCCTGCTGGGCAGGGAGCAGAGAGGGGTTCCCGACCAGGGCCATTCCGCCCAGCGCGAGGGCGGTGACGGCCGCGCCTCCGATGGTGCCTCCGATGGTGCCGCCGGCCCTGCCGGGTGTGCGCGGTGCGAGGGTTCCGTCCAGGCGCATCATCGGTCCTCTCCCGTGCCGGGGATGGTGAAGATCACGGCCCGGTTTTCCGGGTCCAGGTAGGTTCGGGCGACCCGATGCACCTCCTCGACCGTGACGGCCTGGATGGCCTGGACCACGGTGGCCACGGCCTCCGGCGTCCCGTGAAAGTGGTTGGCCGTCTGGAGCGCCTCGGCCCGTCCCATGGCGGTCTGCCGCGACAGCACGGTGGAAGAGAGGGCCCGGTTCCTGGCCCGCGCGACTTCCGACTCGCTGACCCCCTCGGTCCGGATCCGCTCCACCTGCTCGTCGAGGAGGGCGAGGAGTTCATCGCCCTCGACCCCCTGGTTCGCGATGACGATGAACTGGAAGAGGCCGGGCCCCAGTCGGGGGGCGTGAAAGGCCGAGGCCTGGAGGGCTGCCTGCGCTTCCCGCACCAGCGTCTGGTTGAGGCGGGCGCTCTGCCCACCCCCGAGGATGTCGGCGAGGACGGTGAGCGCGGCGGCGTCGGGATGCCGCTGCTCCACCCCTCCGTACGACACGAACACGCCCGGGAGCTGGGCGTTCGGGTCCTGGATCCGCTCCACGACGGGGAGGTGCCGGAAGGGCTGGTCGCAGCCGACCTCGGGCGGGTCCGGGGCCCGGGGAATGTCAGCGAAGTAGCGTTCCACCAGCGAACGGGCCTCGCCGGCGTCGAAGGCGCCTGCAAGGACGAGGGTGGCATTGTTCGGCGCGTAATAGAGGTCGAAGAACTCCTGAACGTCGGGAAGCTCCGCGGCGTCCAGGTCCTCCATGCTCCCGATCACCGAGTGCCCGTAGGCGAAGCAGCCCTCGGCATCGTAGGGCGCGTAGTAGCTTGCCGCGAGCTGGGACGTGCCGTAGGGGGCGTTGTCGATGCGAAGTCTCCGTTCCTCCTTCACGACCTCCACCTCCCGCCGCATGTTCTCCTCGGTCACCCGGAGGGAGCGCATCCGGTCCGCCTCGAGCCAGAGCGCCAGGTTCATGCGTTCCGGGGGGACGGTCTGGAAGTAGTTCGTGCGGTCTTCGGTGATCGAGGCGTTCAGGTTGCCGCCGGCCCGCTCCACGTACTGGAAGTGTTCGCCCTCGGCCACGTTCTCCGACCCCTGGAACATGAGGTGCTCGAAGAGATGCGCGAACCCGGAGCGGCCGGGCCGCTCATCGCGGCTCCCGACCCGGTACCAGAGGTTCACCGCGGTGGCGGTGGCATCGGGATCGGGCGCGAGGATGACGTGAAGCCCGTTGTCCAGGTGGTAGGACTCGAAATCCATGGCCCCCGGCGCCTGGGCCTGGGCGGGCACGGCCGCCGCCCCGAAGGCGAGTCCGAGGCTCAGGCCGGGCAGGAGCAGGAAGGCCGGCAGGAGCAGGACGGAAGGGAAGGCGGCCCGGCCGGCACGCGGGATCGGCCGAGACTCGGGCCGGGGAGGAGATGGGGCGGAGCGGGATGCGGATCCCGCAGGATGCACGGGGGACACGGGCATGGGACGGCCTCGGGGAGCGGGGTCAGGGTTCGGAACGGCGCGCAGGGATCGGGTGGCAA
This sequence comes from Gemmatimonadales bacterium, assembly GCA_007692665.1. Taxonomy (GTDB): domain Bacteria; phylum Gemmatimonadota; class Gemmatimonadetes; order Longimicrobiales; family Gaopeijiaceae; genus SKNW01. The sequence continues at coordinate 16,630 of REBP01000115.1, forward strand.
ATGGATCCGGATCCGGAGGACACGGGGTGCCGCCGGGATCCGACGGCGGTGGAATCGGTATACACCGGGGAGCCGGCAGAGCCGCGGGAGCGGCTCGGATCCTCCGATGCCGCCCCCGCCGACCCTTCTGCCCTCGTCTACGTTCATTTGCCCGGAAAGGTTCAGAGAAACCGATCCGGCCTGCTTCGGGACCCCCCAATGTGCGGACGCTACACGCTGACGGTGGACCAGGAGGCGCTCTCGGCCGCGCTGGGAGTGGAGGTGCTCCTTTCCGAGCACCCGTCGCCCCGGTACAACGTCGCCCCGACCCAGGAGGCGCCGGTGCTCGTGGGCGGGCCCGTGGGCGGGGAGGTGAGGCGCCTCCGGTGGGGACTCGTGCCGTCGTGGGCGGATGAGCCGTCGAAGGGCGCGCGCCTCATCAACGCCCGGTCCGAGACGGTGGCGACGAAGCCGTCGTTCAGGGAGGCGTTCCGTTCCGGACGCTGCCTGGTGCCGGCGGACGGCTTCTACGAATGGGTCACCGCGCAGCGCGACGGCCCCGGCGCGGCCGGGAAGATCCCCTGGTGGATCCACGCTCCCGACCGCCGGGTGCTTACCCTGGCGGGACTCCATGCCCGGTGGGCGCCCGCCGGAGGGGGCCCGGCCCTGGAAACATTCACGATCCTGACCTGCGACGCCGTGGGGGAGATCGCTCGGCTCCACGACCGCATGCCGGTGGTGGTCCCCTCCGAGCTCCGGGGGGTATGGATGCAGGGAGGGGGGCCAGGCGGGCCCGGGTCTGCAGGCGGGCCCGGGCCCGCAGGCGGGGGAGGGGAGGGCGACACCGCCCCCGAGGTCGACATGGGCCGCCTCCTCGACGGGGCCCGCCGCGCCGGTGGCGCACTTCGGGCCCACCCCGTGTCGCGGCGGGTCAACCGTCCGGGTCCCGACGACCCTGCACTCGTGGAAAAGGTCGACCCTGCCGGGGATGCCCGATCCGCGCCCCCGGTGCAGACTTCCCTCTTCGATTGAGTCCGGCCGGGGCGCGAAATGGCGGGAACTCGATTGACGTCACTTCCCCTCGCATCCTAAGATGGGGTGCACCTGTTCTCGACTGCTTCCACCGGATCGAGCCGATCCTCCGTTCCGGGTTTCCCCGGAAAACGGCCGGCGCGGCACTTCGGTGCAGATGTCCACCCGACCCCGCCATCCCCCGAGGATGGCTACTCCCCTGAAGGATGTTGCCATGAGACGCCTCCTTGCCGGCCTCGCGGTCCTCTCGTTCCTCCCCGCCACTCTCGTGGGGCAGGACACCCGGACCATCGAGCCCGCGGACTACTACCGGGTCCAGAACCTGGGGAGTCCGGCCCTCTCCCCCGACGGCCGCCACCTGCTCTACACCGTCCAGACCATCCGTCAGGCCGAGAACGACCGGATCACCCACATCTGGTGGGCCGACCTGGACTCGGGACGCACCCAGCGCCTGAGCACCCGGGGGGTCAACTCCACGAACCCGAACTGGACTCCCGACGGGAGACGCGTCTACTTCAACACCTCGCGGGGCGACGAGAGCGGCGTGCACTTCCTGAACTTCGCCGAGCCCGGTGGAGAGGCCTACCGGATCCCCGGGCTCACCGGAGGCTTCACCTTCCACCCGTCCGGCGAGTGGGCCCTCGTGAGCCGGCAGGTCCGGGCGGAATCGGCGGAGCCCGCCCAGGAGGCCCAGCGGACGGCGCCGCAGACCACCACGTCCGGCGGCGGCAACCGGGCCCGCGCCTGCTGGCCCTCCGGACCGCCGGCCTTCACCTCGGCCACCGACCCGGCCACCCGGGGGAGGACCGAGGAGGACCGGCAGTGTGACGTCTACGTCATCGAGCACTCCACCTACAAGCGCGACGACACCTTCACCTTCATCCCGCCGGGCGGCGGAGGTGGCGGCGGAAACAACGACACGTACACGCAGTTCTTCCGGGTGCCCGCCGACGGGCTCCGGGACGGAGAGGAAGCGGTCCAGATCACCTCGGACGCGGTGAACAAGAGCTTCCAGGAGTTCTCCCGCGACGGCCGCTGGATCCTCTACACGGTGAACCACACGCAGGCCGAGATGGATTCCGAGGAAACCCCCGTGCCGGAGGAACAGCACGAGGCCGCCGAGCCCGCCGATTCCACGCCTTCCGAAACCGGCTTCTACCGGGTTCCTGCGGCCGGCGGCGAGCCCGAACTCCTCCACCGGGTTCGCGGACAGGTCAGGGGCGCCACCCTCTCCCCCGACGGCCGGAGCCTGGCCTACGTGAAGACGGCGGCGGCCCGCACCGATCCCTTCGTGCGGGTCGTGAACCTGCAGAACGGCAACAGCACGGAGCTGGCCCGGGAGGACTGGATCTACTCCATCGGGTCCCCGGTCTGGTCGGCGGACGGTCGCGACCTGCTCTGGGTCTCGGCCATCGGCGGGACGGACCAGGTGGTGAAGGTCGCCGCCGCGGGGGGGCCGGTGCAGCGGGTCACCGACGGGCGGCACACCTTCTCCGGGACCGACCTGAACATCGCCCGCGGGAAGATGGCGTACGTGCGGAACTCCGCCGAGGAGCCCTGGGAGGCGTTCGTGGCCGACATCGACGGCCGCAATGCGCGCCAGATCACCTCGGTGAACTCCGACTGGATGCGGCAGGTCCGCCTGTCTCGGGTGGAGCACTTCACCTACGAGGGCGTTCCCCACAACCGGGAGTGGCTGGACCAGCTCCCGGAGCGCGGGGTCGAGTGGATGCTCGAGAACAACGCGCCGGATGGTGACGCGTTCGAGGTGGATGCGTGGCTTGTCTACCCGGTGGACTACGTGGAGGGGCGCGAGTATCCGATGGTGGTCTACATCCACGGGGGCCCGCACTCGCGCTACGCCGATACCTGGTTCCCCGAGTTCCAGATGCTGGCGGCGAAGGACATGTTCGTGCTCTACACCAACCCCCGCGGGTCGTCCGGGTACGGCATGCACTTCCAGTTCTCCACGCTGCGTGCCTGGGGGATCGACGACTACAAGGACATCCTGCAGGCCGTGGACATCGTCGTGGACCGGGGCGTCGTGGACCGGGAGAAGCTGGGCGTGACCGGCGGGTCCTACGGGGGCTTCATGACGAACTGGATCACCGCCCACGACCAGCGCTTCGCGTCGGCGGTCACCGACCGATCCATCACGAACTGGCTCTCCTTCTACGGCGTCTCCGATGCGTCCGGGCTGGTGGAGGCGGAGTTCGGCGGCATGCCCTGGCCCTTCCTGAGCACGGAGGAAGGCAGCTACAACCTCGCCATGATGCTCTCGCCCATCGTCTGGGCGGACCGGGTCACGACCCCGACCATGATCATCCACTCCATCAACGACTACCGGACGCCGCTGGAAGGGGGGGAGCAGTGGTTCCGCGCCCTTCAGAAGCACGAGGTTCCGGTCCGGATGGTTCTCTTCCCCGACTCGGCCCACGGACTGTCCAGGACCGGTGAACCCTGGCTGCTCGTGCGTCGGCTCAACGAATACGTGAACTGGTTCACCGGGTACCTGGTGGATGGCGAGCCGGTGGTGGCGAGCAACTGACCCCCCGGGGCCCCGGCCCCGGATCCGGAGACGGGCCCCGGGGCGGATTCCTCCGCCCCGGGGCCGTTTCTCAGACAATTTCATTCGAGTCCAGGGAGTACCTGCCGCGTGCCGATTCTTGGCTTCGCATCGACAGCGGGCGGGGCCCACGACGCCTCGCCGGTCCCCCTCCGGGCCCTGGGACTCTCGCTCCTGGCCCTTGCAGCACCCATCCTGGGGTCCGTCTTCGCGCCGGACTGGATGTCGCAGGAATCCGGCGTTCTCCTGTGGCTGAGCGCGCTGATTCCTCCCTTCCTCCTGACGTACTACCGTGGCTGGATGGGTGCCTCGGCGGCGCTGGCGGCGGGGATGGCGGCGCTGGCCCTCGGAAACGTGGCTGCGGTGGCCCTCGGACTCGCCATTCCGGAGTTCCGTGTCCTCTTCTGGATGGTGACGACCTACGTCGCCGTCTGCATCGGGATCGGGCTCCTGGCGGAACTCCTGCGCCGGGAGGTGGCCGCCGCCGAGGCGATGGCCCTGACCGATGTGCTGACCCAGATGCCGAACCGCCGCCACGCCGCGATCTTCCTCGACGCGGCCTTCGCATCGGCCGTGCGCGGAGACCCGGTGAGCGTCGTCATGGTCGACCTGGACAGGTTCAAGGAGGTGAACGACCGGCATGGTCACCGCGCCGGTGACGACGTGCTCCGGGCCTTCGCCGACGCCCTCCAGGTCGTGACCCGGCGGATGGACCTGTCCGCCCGGTGGGGAGGGGAGGAGTTTCTCAGCATCCTTCACCACTGTACCGGCGAGGGTGCCGAGATCTTCCTCGGGCGGCTCCGGAAGGAGTTCGAAACGAACCGCTTCCCCTGGGGACGCGTGACCTTCTCGGCCGGGATCGCCCAGTACGCCCCCGGAATGAAGTCGGCGGAGGCCATGCTCGGGGCGGCGGACGAGGCGCTGTACGCTGCGAAGGGTGCCGGACGGGACTGCCACCGGATCGCCGCGGCACCGCCCGTGGTATCCGAGATTGTCCCCGCGGGCGCGCCGGATCCCGTGGTCATCGTGGAGGGCGAAACGGAGCGGGTGAGGGGAGTCCTCTTCGAAGGCGACGAGGCGGCAGGCGTGCTTCTCGTGGACCGCGGCGTTCCCCTCCCCCGCGGCGACGAGCACCTCCTGGTCGTGGACGACGATCGGGACAGCCGTCGGGCCCTGGGCAAGCTCCTCCGACGCCTGGGCTACCGGGTGGTCGAGGCGCCGGACGGCGAGAGCGCCCTTGCCTCCGCCCGCTCGCTGGAACGGGTGGATCTCCTGGTCACGGACCTCGTCATGCCGGGGATCAGCGGGTTCTCGCTGACCAAGCGGCTCCAGGAGGAGCGGGGGCCTTCCCGTGTGCTGTATATTTCAGGCAGAGTCCAGGAAGAGGTGGAGTGGGCCTCGGCACCGGGCGCCGTGCAGCGCTATCTTCACAAGCCGGTGGGTTCCGCCGAACTTGCCGAGGCCGTGCGCGATATCCTGGACGCACCCATCCCCCGGCCCGTCAGGAGCCGGGGAGGGGAGAGCCACCCCGGTCCGTCCGCATCGTCCCTCTCCACCCAGCCGAGTCCACCGACGGAGTTACCGTGACCCCGAGCCCTCCCCGCAACCGCCGCCGCCGCATCCTGGCGGGATTTCTCGTTGCGGTGCTCGTCATCATGGCAGCGGGCGCCTGGCTCGTGCTCCGGGAGATGCGGACCTCCACCTGGCAGGCCCGGTACCTGGCCCCCCGGGCCGCCGAGGTTTCCTGGTGGATGGAGGCGGGTCCCGCCGACTCGCTGCTCCCCCCCGCCCGGGGTCCCTACGACCTCCGCATGGGCTACACCGACCTCGAGGACCGTGTGGCCATGGCCACGGGGCACGGGTTCGCCGTCGTCGAACAGGCCCGCAGTTCGGCCCGTCTCCACTCGCTGGTCTCGGAGCACGGGCTCTTCCCCGTCTACCGGGAGAAGGACCAGGGGGGGCTCACCATCGTGGACCGCGACGGCGAGTTCCTCTTCCGGCATCGCACGCCGGACCGCGTCTGGAACGCCTTCGAGGAGATCCCCCCGGTGGTGTGGCAGACCCTTCTCTACATCGAGAACCGGACCGCGCTGGACCCGGATTCCCCCTTCCGGAACCCGGCAGTGGAGTGGGGTCGACTGCTCCGGAGCACCGCGGAACTCGGGCTCCGCGCCGTCGGGCGGGAGGGGAGTGTCGCCGGGGCCAGCACGCTGGCGACCCAGCTCGAGAAGTACCGCCACGCGCCGGAGGGGCTCACCGCCTCCCCCGGCGACAAGCTGCGCCAGATGGCCACCGCCTCCTTCCGGGCCTACGCCGACGGCGAGGAGACCATGGAGGCCCGGCGCCGCATCGTGCTCCACTACGTGAACTCGGTCCCGCTGGCGGCGATCCGCGGCGAGGGCGAGATCGCGGGGATTCCCGACGGGCTGTGGGCCTGGTACGGCACGGATCCGGAGGCGGCCAGCGTCGCGCTGTTCGGGATTCCCACGCGGCGGGTCGGCGTGATCCCGGCGCCCGAGGAGGTCTCTCCGTACCGCTGGCGCCCGATTCCGGAGATGGGTCCCATCGAGCGGGCGGATCTGGCCGGACTTCCCGGGGAGAACGAGGAAGCCGAGGGGACCGGGGAGGTCACCGTGGCCCGCACCGCCGCCGAGGGCGCCTCGCGGGAGGAGGCCATCGACGGTGAGTCCCGCCTCGTCACGTCGGCGCGGGTCTACCGCCAGGTCCTGAGCCTCTTCCTGGCCCAGCGGCGCCCGTCCTATTACCTGACCTCGGCCGAGGGGCGGGAATCCCTTGCGCGCCTCACGGACCGCTACCTGGATCTCCTCGCCGCCGACGGGCTCATCGAGCCGGCGCTGGCCCGGGCCGCCCGGGAAACCCGGGTGGACCCGCGGATCCTCCCGCCCGAGCGCCCCCCGGTGGACTTCGTGGAACGAAAGGCCGTGAACACCGTGCGGACGGGGCTCCTCACCCTGCTGGGGGTGCCGCGGCTCTACGACCTGGACCGGGTCGACATGATGGCACGCACCACCATCGACGCCGGGGCGCAGGCCGACGCCACCCAGCTCTTCCGCGACCTGCGGGATCCGGCGTTCATCGCGGCCCGGGGTTTCAACCAGTTCCGGCTGCTGGACCGGGGCGATCCTGCGGAGGTCGTCTACTCCGTGTCCCTCCACGAGCGGACGCCCATGGGGAACGTGGTGCGGATCCAGGCCGACAACCTCGACGCGCCCTTCAACCTGAACGAGTCCGCGCGCCTGGAACTCGGCTCCACCGCGAAGCTCCGAACCCTTGCCAGCTACCTGGAGATCCTGGCCGAGCTCCACGACAGGTTCGGAGCCATGCCCACCGACTCCGTGCGCGCCTTCCCCATCGCATCCCAGGACAGGCTGTCGCTCTGGGCACGGGACCGGAGGCTGACCCATCCGGGGGAGTCCACCGAGGACGCCCTCCGCGCCGCCATGAACCGCACGTTTTCCGCGAGCCCCGGGGAGCGCTTCGTCACCGGCGGAGGGGTTCAGACCTTCTCCAACTTCGACAACACCTACGACCACCAGTCCCTCACGGTCACGGCGGCGTTCCGGCACTCGGTGAACCTCCCCTTCGTGCGCATGATGCGCGAGGTGGTGAACCACTACATGTTCCGGGTCCCCGGCTCCACGGCCTTCGTCCTCCAGGAGCGGGACACGCCGCTCCGGCAGGAGTACCTGGCCCGGTTCGCCGACCGGGAAGGGATCCAGTTCCTGAACCAGTTCATCCCGAAGTACCGGGGAAAGACGCGGGTCGAGATCCTGCAGGCCCTGTTCGGCGACCGGCGTCTCTCGCCGCAGCGCATGGCGTGGGCCTACATCACCGCCGTGCCCGGGCCCACGGTGGAGGAGTTCGAACTGGTCCTCCGGCAGAACATGCCGGACGCCCAGTTCAGCGACGCGGCCATCGCCGACATCTACCGCCGTGCCGACCCCACGCCCCATGACCTCGCGGACCTGGGGTACCTGGCCAGCGTCCACCCGCTTGAACTCTGGGCCGCGCGCTTCTTCATCGAGAACCCGGACGCGGGGGGTGCGGACGCGATCCGCGGATCGGAGGAGGCCCGCCAGGAGGTCTATCGCTGGCTCTTCCGGACGAGCCGGGTGGGGGCCCAGGACCAGCGCATCCGGTCGCTCCTCGAGGTGGAGGCGTTCACGGAGATCCACCGGGGGTGGCAGCGGCTGGGGTATCCGTTCGGCAACATCGTGCCGTCGCTCGGGACCTCCATCGGGAGTTCGGGAGACCGCCCGGCGGCGCTGAACGAACTGGTGGGAATCATCCTGAACGAGGGGGTACGGCTCCCGACCTTCCGGGTCGAGGAACTGCACTTCGCGCAGGACACCCCCTGGGAGACCCGGCTCCTCCGGAAGGGCGCGGAGGGAACGCGGGTCATGGATCCCGCCGTGGCGAGAATCCTCCGGGAAGCCATGGTGGACGTCGTGGAGGAGGGAACGGCCCGCCGCATGCGGGGGGTGCTCCGGGATACGGACGGCACGCCCCTGGTCGTGGGCGGAAAGACCGGGACCGGGGACAACCGCTTCCGCGTGTACGCCCCGGGGGGAAGGCTGCTCGAGTCCAGGAGCGTGAACCGCACCTCGACCTTCGTCTTCTTCATCGGGGATCGCTACTACGGGGTGATCAGCGCCTACGTGCCCGGGGACCAGGCCGACGGCTACCGCTTCACCTCCGCGCTCCCCACCCAGATCCTCCGGGAACTCGGGCCCGCCATCGAGGCGCTGATGGCCGAGGACCTGGCAGAGGCGGAGGCGGCAGGTGCGGAGGGCGTTCCCCGGCCGGGTGCCTCCCGCCCCGTCGTGCCCGAAGCGACCACCGGACTCGAGTCCGCTAGGGTGCCCGCGCCAGGAGGGCCTTGAGGTAGGCATTCTCCGGAATGCGCACCGGGTGATCCAGCGGGTGCCCGGTGCGGTCCACCTCCTCCAGCGGGCGCCCGGCATCGCGGGCCACCTGGTGGATCCGGAGAAACAGGTCTTCGGCGGAAACCCGGCTCGAGCACGAGGCCTGGAGGAGAAGTCCCCCGGGCGCCAGCACCCGGAGGGCAAGGCGCGTGAGACGCCCGTACTGGTCCAGCGCCCCCGCCGCCTGCCGCGCCTCCTTCGCGAAGGAGGGCGGATCCACGACCACCGTGTCGAAGCGGGTCCCGCTGCGGGCCAGCCCCTCCATGGCCTCGAAGGCGTCCCCCCGGAGCGTATGGTGCCGGGTGGCGGCCACCGCCGGGAGATGGGCGTTCAGTTCGAAATGGCGGTCGGCCTGGGCCAGCGCCGCCTCGCTGACGTCGAGGCTCGTGACCTCGGTGGCGCCGCCGGCCGCCGCGGCCAGGGAAAAGCCCCCGGTGTAGCTGAAGACGTTCAGGACCCGGGGTCCGGTGAGCTGGCCCAGGCGCGCGCGGTTGTCCCGCTGGTCCAGGTAGAAGCCCGTCTTGTGTCCCTGGATCGGGTGCGCCTCGTAGTGGAGGCCGGCCTCGACGAAGGGGAGGGTCTCGTCGGCGGGAAACTCCCCCAGGACGACTGCCGGCTCCTGCGCCACCCGGCGCGCGGCCAGGAGGAGAATGCTCCGGGGTGCCAGCTCGGCCTCCAGGGCTTCCGCGAGTTCCGGGAGTCTCGGGATCCAGGCCGGCGAGTAGATTTTCACCACCAGGTGCTCCCCGTAGAGGTCGGCCACGACCCCCGAGAACCCGTCGCTCTCGCCGTACAGGATCCGGACGCCGGTGGTCGCGGGATCGTCAAGAAGGGGTCTGCGGAGCGTCACCGCGTCAGCCACCAGGCGGCGGAAGAGTTCCGCCCCGATGGGGGCCGGCTTTCCGGTGACAAGGATGCGCACCCGGATCGGACCTTCGGGGTCCCAGAGCCCCGCCGCGAGGAAGCGGTTCTTCCGGTCGAAGATCACCGCAGGGTCGCCGGCTCGACCTTCCCGATTCACCTCCCTGATGGAAGAGGCGAAGAGCCATGGATGCCCGGCGCGCACGGCCCGCTCGGCGGCGGGGACGATCCGGACGGCCAGGGCGCGGTCCCCCGGGCGGGGAAGATCGGCAAGCCGGAGGTGGGGGACCGGGGTCAGCGCAGGCTCCGGTCCGGTGAGGAGGGTTCCCAGTCATCGGCGGGCGAGGACACGCTGACGGAACTCCAGGCTCCGAGGTCGATGATGGCGCCGGCCCGTGCGATCCGCGGGGTCCGGGTCTGGTCGGAGGGGAGGTAGAAGAGAACCTCGCTGGAGCCGATGACCTCCGCCCGGTCCCCGGTCACCAGGAGGGCAGTGCCCTCGTCGAGTCCGATCCCCAGCAGGTCGGGGCGGAGCTGAAGCACTTCCCAGAGGTCGTTTTCCCGCGCCCGGGTCAGGAGATGCTGGTCCACTGCGGTCCCGGTCAGGAAGCCGAACCCTTCCTCGTAGTCGGGCGAGACCATCACCTGGTTGGTGCTGGGATCTCCCCGCACCAGGAATTCCGCCTGGATGGAGGCGCCGGCGGAGGTGCCGCCCACGACGCCGCCCCGGTGCAGGAGGTCCCGGAGTTCCTGGTGGACGCGGGTGTTCAGATAGGAGTCCACGAGCCGCCACTGGCGTCCCCCGGGGATCCACACGCCGGTCGCCTCGCGCAGCAGCTGGGCGAAGACCTCCGAGTCCGCCTCGCCGCGGTCCCGGGTATGGAGCACGGTCAGGTTGTGGGCTCCCGCCTCCCGGAAGGGAAGGAAGCCGGGCCAGGTTTCGGGGAATTCCTCGTCGGTCCCCGCCGTGGGGATGATGACGATGCGCGCGTCCGGACCCCCGGCGAGTTCCACGAAACGCTCCCAGATTTCCGGGCCCAGGCGGCCTCCGCCGGCCACCAGGACGGATCCGTTGGCTGGCCCGATCCGGGGCGGAGCCTCTTCCGGGGCTGCGGTGCTCCCGGTCCAGCCCGGGGCACACCCCGAGAGCCCCCCAAGGGAGAGCACGGGAATCAGGAAAAGGGTCGAAAGCGTCGCCGGGGTGAGCCGGAGCCGACGGGCGGGAGACCGCTTCGCCGCAGCGCGGGACCCCACGTCAGTCGGAGAAGTAGGGGTTTTCGCCCGACGCATGGTCGGTGACGTCGTGGATTTCGGTGATTTCCGGAATGGCCTGCCGGATCATCTTCTCCACCCCCTGGCGAAGGGTCATCCGGGACATGGCGCACCCCTGGCACCCACCGGTCATCTGCATGAAGATCTCGGTCCCCTGCACGTCGGCCAGGAGGATCTTTCCACCGTGCGAGGCGATGGACGGGTTGACCTGCTGGTCCAGGAGTTCCTGGACCCGATCCGCGATGGCGCCCGTCGGGGCCTTCACCGAGGGCTGGGGGGCCAGCGGGGTGATCTCGAAGCCGGTCTCGTTCACCCGCTGCACGAAGTCGACGCTGGCGCCCTCGAGACGTTTCGCGCTCGACGGGTCCACGAGCACGACGAGCCCGTCCGCCTCGACCCGGACATCGTCCTCCTTCGCCTCGTCGGGTCCCACCAGGGTCAGCTCGAACGAGGGGGCCACGGGGCTGCCCCCCGTGAGGTGAATGCGGAGGGCGTCGAGTTCTCCCTCGCTCTGATCCATGAACGAGCGGACCATTTCGCGGGCCCGCGGCGTGAAACTCAGCATGCAGCCGTTCTCCTTGAGAATTCGGACGTCCCCGGGAAGGGACTCGGCCCGACGTGATGGCCGACCGGGTCGGACCCGGTCGGTCGCCCGTGCCGGGAAGTACACGGCCCGCAACAGGGCGGGGAGGACAGGAATATCGGGGCTTTTTCTTTGCTACCCCCCAACCTACGCCATGGGTTCGCTGCGGGGCAACGGCGCAGGGGGGCGGCGGCGACCACGGAGGGCCCCCGGTTGTCGGTTGCTCCCGCCCCTCCGGCGGTCTAGCTTTCGAGCCGTTTCACCAGAACCTGTTTCTTTCCCTGTCCCTGACCCTTTTCACGCCCGGGCGGATGCATGGCCGAGCACGACGTGATGGAGAAGCTCGTTTCCCTTTCGAAGCGACGCGGTTTTGTCTTCCAGTCCTCCGAGATCTACGGGGGAACCGGGTCCGTCTGGGACTATGGGCCGCTCGGGATCGAACTCAAGCGGAACGTGAAGGAGCGCTGGTGGTCCCGCATGGTGCATCAGCGGGACGACGTGGAGGGGCTCGACTCTTCCATCCTCATGCATCCCAGGGTGTGGGAAGCGTCGGGTCACGTGGAGGGATTCACCGACCCGCTGGTGGAGTGCAAGACCTGCAAGAAGCGCTTCCGGCAGGACCAGCTCCCGATGCAGGCCTGCGGACGGAAGCCTTCGAAGACCCCCGGTGCGACGGACGAGTGCGAGCTCGGGGAGCCCCGACTCTTCAACCTCATGTTCAGGACCTTCATGGGCCCGGTGGAGGAGGACGCGGCGACGATCTACCTGCGACCGGAGACGGCGCAGGGATCCTACGTCAATTTCCTGAACGTGCAGACCGCGTCACGGCAGAAGGTGCCGTTCGGGATCGCGCAGATCGGCAAGGCATTCCGGAACGAGATCACGCCCGGCAACTTCATCTTCCGCACGCGTGAGTTCGAGCAGGCCGAGATGCAGTTCTTCGTGGAACCCGGCTCCGACGACGAATGGTTCGAGTACTGGCGGGAGGAGCGGATGGCCTGGCACCGTTCTCTGGGGATCCGGGCCGAACGGCTGCGGTTTCACGAGCACGGCCCGGACGAGCTCGCCCACTACGCGAAGAAGGCGGTGGACATCGAATACGAGTTCTCCTTCGGCTGGAAGGAACTCGAGGGGATTCACAACCGGACCGACTTCGACCTCTCCCGCCACGAGGAATTCTCGGGAAAGCGGCTGGAGTACATCGACACCGGGGCGGGGAAGCGCTTCCGTCCCTTCGTGGTGGAGACGGCGGTGGGGGTGGACCGGACGGTTCTGGTGCTGCTCACCGATGCCTACCACGAGGAGGAGGTCGAGGGTGAGACACGGGTGGTGCTCCGACTCCACCCGGCGTTGGCACCGATCAAGGCGGCGGTGTTCCCCCTCACGAAGAAGGATGGCCAGCCCGAGTTCGCCCGGAAGCTGGCCGAGGAACTCCGGGGCGCATCCATTCCCTCGTTCTACGACGAGGCCGGCTCCATCGGCCGGCGCTACCGCCGGCAGGACGAGGCGGGGACGCCCTTCGGCATCACCGTGGATGGCCAGACCGCCGAGGACAACTCGGTGACGGTCCGGGACCGCGATACGCTGGAGCAGGTCCGCATCGACGCGGGGCAGGTGAAGGGCTGGCTCTTCGAGAGAATCCACGGGTGAGTGCCGGGGGCGTGGAAGGGGGCTCACGGTCCGTCGTTTTCTCCTCCCGATGGGGCATGCTTCTCGCCATGGTGGGGATGGCCGTCGGGACGGGGAACATCTGGCGCTTCCCGCGGATTGCCGCCACGAACGGGGGTGGTTCGTTTCTCGTGGCGTGGGTCGTGTTTCTTCTCCTCTGGTCGATCCCCCTCCTGATCCTGGAATTCGGGATGGGGAAGGGGACCCGCCTGGGGCCGGTGGGAGCCTTCGCCAGGACCATGGGACCGAAGTTCGGGTGGATGGGGGCCTGGGTGGCGTGGACCGCCACGGCCATCATGTTCTACTACTCGGTGGTCATGGGGTGGACGATCCGCTTCTTCTGGGCGGCCATCGTGGGTGAAGTACCGGACATGCCCCCGGGTTCGTTCTGGGAAGGCTATGCCAGCTCCAACCAGGCGGTGCTCACCCACGCCATTGCCATGGCGCTGGGGGTCTTCGTGGTCTCGAAGGGTGTGAGAGGCATCGAGACGGCGGCGCGCTTCCTCATTCCGTCACTGGTGGTCCTCGTGGTCGTGCTGGCGCTGCGCGCCGTGACCCTGCCGGGGGCCGTGGACGGCCTGGCCTTCCTGTTCACGCCGAACTGGTCGGACCTGGCGTCCTATGACATCTGGCTGCAGGCTCTGACCCAGAATGCCTGGGACACCGGGGCCGGGTGGGGACTCGTGCTCTGCTACGCGATCTACATGCGGCAGCGCTCCGACACGGCGCTGAACGCCTTCGTCATCGGGTTCGGGAACAACGCGATGTCGCTCCTGGCCGGCATCATGGTCCTCTGCACGGTCTTCTCCGTGATGCCCGGGGCGGCGGCCGAGATCACCGGCGCCGGGAACGAGGGCCTGACCTTCATCTGGGTCCCGCAGCTCTTCGATACGCTCCCCTTCGGCCAGTTCTTCCTGATCATCTTCTTCCTGGCGCTGGTCTTCGCGGCGTGGAGTTCGCTCATCGCCATGATCGAGCTGGCGAGCCGGGTGATCATGGACCTTGGGGTGGAGCGGAACCGTGCCATCGCCATCGTCGGGGTGGGCGGGCTCCTGCTGGGCATTCCCAGCGCGCTCTCCATGGAGGTGTTCGGCAACCAGGATTTCGTGTGGGGCGTGGGGCTGATGCTTTCCGGATTCTTCTTCGCGGTGGCCGTGCTCAAGTACGGGGTGTCGAAGTGGCGGGCCGAGTTCATCAACACCGGTGACTCGGACATCCATATCGGTGCCTGGTGGGACTGGGCGATTCGACTGGTCGTGGTCCAGGCGGTGGTCCTCATCGTCTGGTGGCTCTGGCAGGTGAGGGGGGCGGGGTTCCAGGAGAACTGGACGCCCTTCGCCACCTTCAACATCGGAACTGTCGTGTTCCAGTGGGCTGTCGTCATCGGGGTGCTCATCGGGATCAACCGATTCCTGGTGACCCGGACGCTGGGCGCGCAGGGGCGACGCTGACCACCGCATGGATTTCGACGCCTTCGAGTCCCGCGCCCATGCCATGTGGGCCGAAATCCCCGAGACCTACAAGGAGGGGATCGACGGGATCGTGGTGAAGCGGGACCCCGAAGAGCATCCGGAGTACCCGGAGTACTACACGATGGGGATGTGTTTTACCGAGCCGTATCCCTCCGGATACATGGGGCCGGACACGACCCGTTCGATCCTTGCGCTGTACTGGGGTTCGTTCCGAAAGGTGGCCGAGCGGGGCGAGGGCTTCGACTGGGAAGAGGAGCTGTGGGAAACCATCACCCACGAGCTTCGTCACCACCTGGAATTCCTGGCCGAGGACGATGCCCTGGAGGGGCTGGACTATGCCATGGAGGAGACCTACAAGCGGAGCCAGGGAGAGACCTTCGATCCATGGTACTGGCAGTATGGCCCGACCCTGGCCTCCGGGGTTCACCGGGTGGAGTACGACGTCTACATCGAGCTTCGACTCACCGATCAGGCCTTCGCTTCGGCGGAGCAGCTCGAGTTCGACTGGGACGGTGGCCGCTGGGCCATCCCCCGCCCGGAGGAGATGGGCGACATCCACTGGATCTGGATCCATGGCGTCGAGACGGCCGGGGGTTGGCTGCAGCTGGTGCTGGTGAGGGAGCGACCGTTCCTCGCCCGCCTGAAGCGGGTGCTCGGATCGAAGGAAGCGAGAGAGCTCGATCTCGTGGAATCCGAGGCCGAAGCGGTTCGGATCGGCGACGCGCCGGGATCACCGGGTCCCCTCGATGGACGACCCGGCCGCGCCGCCGGGGGACCGCCGCCTGTCCCCGATTCCAGGGAGGACGCAGGCAACCGCGACGGCAGCCCCAACGGCAACGGCAGCCCCAACGGCAACGGCAGCCGCCACGGCAACGACAACCACGACCGCAATGGCGAGGACGCCGGCGACGATGACGGCGTTCGCAGCGAGGGAGACCAATGACCGGCGGAGCGAAAAAGAAGGCAGGCAGCACCCGACCGACCCCCTTCTCCCTGGGGCTCCCCGGGAGGGAGTGGGTGGACGAGCGGTTCGCTGCCATCGAAGCCGAGGCCCGATCCCGGGGGACGGATCTCCTTGATCTCCCGGCCTTCCTGCTGCTCGCCCAGGTCGGGGCCTCCCTCCAGGATCTCCGCCCCGAGGACGGCGAGTCGTCTCCGGAGCTCTTCCATACCTTCGGGTCGTTTCTCTTCCACGCATTCCATTTGCTCCATGGCGACCCGCCGGGGCTTCTTCTTGACCTGGAGCCGGGTGCAGCCCGCTACCTCGTGGAGGCCCATCCGACCCCGGAGGGTTGGGACACCTCCCTGCCGGCCCGCGCCGGATATCTTCGTCTCCCCGTCCATCTCTTCTGGACCCGTCCGGCCGGCGAGTCGGGTCCGGCCGAGGCCATCGACGGGATCTCCTGGTGCATGAGCACCCACGGATCCTCCCATGCTTCGGAAGCCGCAGGGCCTCCGGAGAGCGCCGCGGGAAAGGCCGTCGAAGGCGCGCCCCCGAGCCATCCGGAACGAACGGCGCCGAAGTCCGGGCTTTCCCTGCTCGTCATCACCGGTGTGCGGGCGGATCGGCCCGGGTTCTCGGTCCTTCCTCTTCCGGAGGTGCCGATGGCGGATGTGGAGGCCTGGCTCGAGCGCAGGGCCCGCCCCGAGGGTGCAGGAGAGGATTTCCAGACGACGCTGCCCGGTGGCGAACTCGGGAACCTCTACTCGGTGGAGACTACGGGCGAAACCCTCAAGCTGGTTGCCCGGGCCCTCGGGTACGCCATGACGGTTCCCGGTGCGATGTCCGCGGCGACCGTACCGGCCCCTGCCGACGCCGGCGCTGCCGACGCTGGTCCTGCTCACGGTGGCCCCGCGGATGAGGGCCTGACCGCCGCCACGCTTCGCCTCGTGGGAACGGGCTGAGGCCCACCATCCGGCAAGTCCCAGCTTTCGATCCCACTCACCGGGATGTCCACGTGGCACCGAGAGAACGAAAGGCCGACCGGGCTCTGAGGGCCGACCGCATCTACCGGATTCTGGAGACGGAATACCCTGATGCGCACTGCGCGCTCCATCACCGGAATCCCTACGAACTGACAGTGGCGACCATCCTGTCGGCGCAGTGCACTGATGAGCGCGTCAACATGGTGACACCCTCGCTCTTCGATGCGTTTCCGGACCCCCAATCGCTGGCGCAGGCCCGACAGCACGACGTGGAGGAACTGGTCCGGTCGACCGGATTCTTCAGAAACAAGGCGAAAAACCTCATCGGCATGGCCGACGCGGTCATGGATCGCCACGACGGGGTCATTCCGAACACGATGGAGGCACTGGTTTCACTTCCCGGGGTGGGTCGGAAGACGGCAAACGTGGTTCTGGGAAACGCCTTCGACATCGATCACGGCATCGTTGTGGACACTCATGTGAAGCGTCTCTCGAAGCGGCTGGGATTCACTCGGCAGACGGACCCGGTGAAAGTCGAGACCGACCTCGTTAAGATTTTCCCCCGGGAGCGGTGGACGATGCTCTCACACCTCCTGATCTTCCACGGCCGGAAGACCTGCGTCGCCCGGAAACCCCGGTGCGCAGACTGTTGCGTGGCCCATTTGTGCCCCTCGGCGGATCTGCCTGGGTGAACGCCCGCCGGCGACGGCGGGCCGAGCAGGGGGAGCGCGTCCTGGCGAACCGGGGGGTGCCCACCCGCCTCAGGGCTGTTCTACCTGGCTGTTGGGGAAGCATTCCTCCGGTTGCAGGCACCGGTGGTCATCACCGTTCAGGATGTTAAGGATGTTCAGGATGGCCCGGTTGAAATGACCCATCCTGGGTGGGTGGCGAGCCCGGGCTCGAAACCATTGGCGAGGAGAGGCCCCCGCGGCCACTCCCGGCCGGATTCGATCCGGAGGGGTGAGACGGTCCTGGTGGGAGGGGCCTCGCCCGGGAAGGCGACCGAAGCCAGGGCCCTCGCACCCAACCACTTTCCGAGCCACTTTCACCACCTCGGCAGCACGAATCCCGACTGCGCCTGCACCAAAGTCGGTGGGCAGGCTCCACGATACGGTGGTTCCCGGACAGTTCGCCACTCCAGGTAATTGGGCAGGTAGCGTCTGGAGACCCCGTGGAACGGAGCGAGCCAGGCGCGGAGCCCAAGGCCGATCTCTCTTGCCCGGACTGCACGAGCTTCCTCAATGGGATCAGCAGGGTTCGGCCGCCAGAGCCACCCGCCTCGTGCCGAGGCCTCCCGGAAGGCCGCATGGCGACAGCTTCCCCCGACCAGCGTGCCACCGGGGGCGATGGACCTCCGGAGAAAAGGGGATATCGACCCCCAGTCGGGAAAGCGCCTGGACCCAGCGACGATACCCAGTTCGATCCGTTGGCGCTCGGGACCTTCGGGCCGCGGCCACGGGTGCATCGGTGGGGGCGGAGTTCTCGCTTCTGCCGGGCGCCTTCTGTCCACGCCGACGAGAGTCACGATCCACGGGTAGGATGCGCCCGACGAAAGAGTGCCTTTCGCGCCGCATCCCGCAACCCGCAGCCGCGAAAGAAACACCCCTGCATCCTTTGCAAGGTGCCGGCTGCGAGCGACTCGACTCGTTTCAAGGATTCGGTGGCGCCAACGGAAGGAAGTCCGAAGTGCGATTCCCGCGTGTCGAGCGGCAGCTCTCAGGGTGAGACGCTCCTCCATGGCTTCCAGGTATCGGGTCCATGCATCGAGTCGACGACAACGGGCAAGGACGGTTCCCGTCAGGTCGCTGAAGGTTCGCCGGCACCCGGTGCATCGGTACCGACGGCGCCCGGAGAAGCTGCCCCAACCCTGGACCCTTGGACACGCACACCGGGGGCATGGCGGCTTTGCCGTCGCATGATGCGTGGCTTTCGCCAGCACAACGGCAAGATCCCTGTGGAGGCGGGCCGTCGAATTTCGGGGACGTGTCTCGTTCATCCCGAACCCTGCGTTCCGGCCCCGGGCGAGCGAATGGGTGGAGAGGACCAACAGCCAGGCACAACAGCCCCGATTCGGGATGAGCTGGTGACGCTGCAGCAGGGGCGACGGGGAGGTGGGGGCGCACGCCGGACTTGCGGCTGCGCAGTGCTGAAGGGAACTTCATGGTCTGGTCTTTCTTTCCTGTTCTCCCACTTCCTGTTCTCCCACCAGGTCACGCCGAATGCCCCCACCCGCCCGCGATGATGCAGTGGCCCTGATGGAAGCCTGGGTGGAGAGCCCCGGGCTCCGGACCCACATGCTGGCGGTGGAGGCGGCGGTGCGGCACTACGCAGTGCTCGATGGAGCTGACCCGGAGGTGTGGGGCCTCGCCGGACTCCTCCATGACCTCGACTGGGAACGTTTCCCCGATAAGCATCCCAACCATGCGGTGCGGCTGCTTCGCGAGCAGGGATACCCGGAAGAGATCGTTCATGCCATCGAGGCGCATCGGCCCGAGTTTACCGGCGTCGAACCCGAGACGAGGCTCGACCGCGTGCTTTTCGCCTGCGATGAGCTTTCCGGTCTTGTCGTGGCGTGCTGTCTTGTGCGGCCCAGTGGGATCGATGACCTCGCACCCCGATCGGTCGTCAAGAAGCTCAAGGACCGGGCCTTCGCTGCGGGGGTCAGCCGCGCCGAGGTGAACCGCGGGTTCGAGCTTGTCGGGCTGGAGCGAAACGCCCATATCCAGAACGTGATCGACGGGCTGCGGGCACGGGGCGAACTCCTTGGAATTCGGGGGGTGGACGTTGGCAACTGAACGGCGGAGCATCATCGAACCCTTTCGCATCCGGTCCGTCGAGCCGATCCGGATGACGACACGCGTGGAGCGACGACGACTCCTGGAGGAGGCGGGCTTCAACGTCTTCCTCCTGCATTCCGAAGACGTGCTGCTGGACTTTCTCACGGATTCCGGTACCTCTGCCATGAGCGCAGCCCAGTGGGCCGGCATGCAGCGGGGGGATGAATCGTACGCCGGGAGCCCTTCCTACTACCGCTTCGAGTCGGCAGTGCAGGAGATCTTCGGCTTCGAGCACGTCATCCCCACCCACCAGGGTCGTGCTGCCGAGCGCATCCTGTTCACCACCACCTGTCGGCCGGATGATGTCGTCCCCTCCAACACCCACTTCGACACGACGCGAGCCAACGTGGAAGCCGTCGGAGCGCGAGCCGTTGACCTCCCTTGCCCGGAGGGTCTGAAGCCGGCCGAATCGCATCCCTTCAAGGGCAACATGGACGTGGACCGGCTTGAGGCCCTCTTCAGGGACGAGGGCTCGGATCGGATTCCGCTGGTCATGCTCACGGTGACCAACAACTCCGGGGGAGGTCAGCCCGTCTCGATGGAAAACGTGAGGGCCGTCGCCGAAGTCTGCCGCCGACACGGGACGCCGCTCTTCATCGATGCCTGCCGCTTCGCGGAGAACGCGTACTTCATCCGGCTGAGGGAGCCCGGTTACGAGAACACCAGCGTCCGCGTCATCGCTCGGGAGATGTTCGATCTCGCGGACGGCTGCACGATGTCGGCGAAGAAGGACGGTCTGGCCAACATCGGGGGATTCCTTGCCCTTCGCGACCCCGAACTGGCCCGGAGCCAGCGCAACCTTCTCATCCTCACCGAGGGCTTTCCCACCTACGGGGGGCTGGCGGGTCGGGATCTCGAGGCTATCGCCATCGGCCTCGAGGAGGTCCTCCAGGAAGACTACCTCGACTACCGCCTGGCATCCGTCCGCTACCTGGGAGAGAGGATCGCCGCCGGGGGTGTCCCCATCATGCAGCCTCCGGGCGGGCATGCCGTCTACATCGACGCCGCAGCCCTGCTCCCCCACGTGCCTCCGGTTGAATTCCCCGGACAGACGGTGGTGGCCGAACTGTACCTGGAGGGGGGCATCCGGGGTGTCGAAGTGGGAAGCGTCATGTTCGGTCGCCATAACGCGGAAACGGGGGAGGAGGAGCCTGCGCGCATGGAGCTCGTCCGCCTTGCACTCCCCCGCCGGGTCTACACGCAGAGCCATGTGGATTACGCCGTGGAGTCGATCCTGGCATTTGCCGGGCGGCGCGAGAACGTGGGCGGATTTCGCTTTTCCGAGCAACAGCCGGTCCTCCGGCACTTTACGGCGCGGTTTGCACCCCTCTACGACCTGGGCTGACGCCGAGGGGAAGCGCAGGGTCCCCATGGGACCGACGGCTCCGCGACCACCGCTCCCGGAGTGGCGGACGGAGCCTTGATTTCGACCCCGATCCTCCCGAGTTTACCGGGACTGCAGCGCCGGTAGTGCCCGGGTCCCATTTCCTTCCCCCGTGGCAGTCTCACGGGCCGATGATCCCCCTTCGGGTTCGCCGGCGCCCAACAGGCAGGAGTTCCACCAATGACGACGGTAACGTGGATCACCATGATCGCCATCCTCGGCTTTGTCTGGGGCGGATTCGCACTGGCCGTCACGACTGCGATCCGGAGCGAGGCGGGCAAGAAGGAGTGACGGCTCCGGACTTCACGGCGTCTCCGGTCTTCACGGCGGCCCCGGTCTCCTTCGCGACCCCGGTCTCCTCCGCAACACCGATTTCTTGTGCGACCCCGGTTCTCTTCGCGATTCCGCCTGCCCTCGGGGGACATTGTGATTCGCAGAGCCTTGTTTCGCCCGCTGCCCGGGATTTCTCCCGGCGCCGGGCGTTTTTCACGCTCGCTGCCCCGGTTCGGGCGGCCCTGACACAGGTGAACTGACGTGCCCCGACGCGACGATCTCGAATCCATCCTGATTCTCGGCTCCGGCCCCATCATCATCGGCCAGGCGTGCGAGTTCGACTATTCGGGAACCCAGGCGGTAAGGGCGCTCAAGGAAGAGGGGTACCGGGTGATCCTGGTGAACTCGAATCCCGCCACCATCATGACGGATCCGGAGCTTGCGGATCAGACCTACATCGAGCCCCTCACCGCCGAGTGGGTGGCCCGGGTCATCGAGAAGGAGCGCCCCGACGCCCTCCTCCCGACCATGGGCGGGCAGACAGCGCTCACCATTGCCATGGAACTGTCGGAGAACGGCACGCTCGAGCGGTTCGGGGTGGAACTCATCGGAGCGAATGCGGAGTCGATTCAGATGGCCGAGGACCGCGAGGATTTCGCGAAGGCCATGGCCCGCATCGGCCTCGAGGTGCCCACCGGCGGATTCGCGCACACGCTGGAAGAAGCCCTCACCATCGTGGAGGAGACCGGCTACCCTTCCATCGTCCGACCTTCCTTCACCATGGGCGGGACCGGGGGGGGGATTGCCTACAACCGCCAGGAGTTCGAAGTGGCGGTGAAGAGGGGGCTCGACGCTTCGCCCACCACCGAAGTCCTCATCGACCGCTCGGTCATCGGGTGGAAGGAGTACGAGCTCGAGGTGGTCCGGGACGGCGACGACAACGTCATCATCGTCTGCTCCATCGAGAACTTCGATGCCATGGGCGTGCACACCGGCGACTCCATCACGGTGGCCCCGGCCCAGACGCTGAGCGATGTCGAGTACCAGAAGATGCGGGACGCCGCCATCGCCATCATCCGCGAGATCGGGGTGGAGGCCGGGGGGTGCAACATCCAGTTCGCCGTGAGCCCCGAGACGGGGGAGCTCCTGGTCATCGAGATGAACCCGAGGGTCTCGCGCTCCTCGGCGCTGGCCTCCAAGGCCACCGGGTTCCCCATCGCCCGGGTGGGGGCCAAGC
>REBP01000159.1 GCA_007692665.1 Gemmatimonadales bacterium
CCGAAGTCCACCGTCCCCTCGATCATCTGCCGGATGCCTCCCCCCGACCCGATGGACTGGTAGTTGATGCGTACGCCGAATTCCCGGTTGTAGATGGAGAACCACCGGGCGTAGATGGGATACGGGAAGGTGGCTCCGGCCCCGGTGATCGTGACCTGTCCCGGGCGGGTGGCCTCGGTGGGGTCGTCGGATCCTTCCCCCTGGTCGGTACTCCAGCACCCCGCGGACGCGAGCACGATGGCCCCGACCCAGCCGGCGAGGGCCCAGGCCCGGAGGCCAGGCGCCGGGTGGGGGGAGAGCAGGGCGATGCGTCGCATGGGGTCGGGGGGTCTCCGGGGGGAGGCGTGTCCATGGGGGCTCGGGACTCCCCGAACCTCGACCGCACGGAAGCTATCGACCCCGTGTAACGCCCATGTAACGGAATTGCGCGCCCCGTGTCACGGGATCGCCGGGACCTCGCCCAGGTTTCGGCGCAGAAGGGCTTCGGGGTCCGGATCCCTGCCCATGAAGCGCCGGAAAAGCACGTCAGGATCCTCCGCGTCCCCTCGCGAGAGAATGGTGTCCATGTATTCCTGACCCAGTTCCCGCGAGAAGATTCCCTCGTCGCGGAACCGACCGAAGAGGTCGGCCTCGAGCACCTCGGACCAGAGATAGGAATAGTAGGAGGCCGCGTATCCGCCGGAGAAGAGGTGGAGGAAGGAGGGGAGGGGATTGGCCGCGGCGAATTCCGGCGTCGGCGAGATGTGGAGAATCCGGTCCGACGCCCACGCCACGGCGTCTCCGTCCGTTTCCGGATCGTATTCTCCGTGGAGGGCAAGGTCCATGATCCCGAGGCTGAGTTGCCGCATCTGCGCCCAGCCGCCAAGGAAGCGTCGCGCCCGCTTCATTCGCTCGAACAGCGGATCCGGAATGGGCTCCCCGGTGGCCCAGTGCCCGGAGATGAGGGCGAGGGCGTCCTGCTCCCAGCTCCAGTTCTCCATGAACTGGCTGGGGAGTTCCACCCAGTCCCATGCCACGTTGATTCCGCCCCTTCCCTCGATGGGCACCCGCGAGGTGCAGTGATGCAGGAGATGACCGAATTCGTGGAAGAGCGTCTCCACGTCACGGTGCGCCAGGAGGGCGGGCCTGTTGTCCGACGGTGGAGGGAAGTTGGCGCACATGTTGGCGAGGTGCGGCGAGCTGGCCTCGTCGTCCCCCGGCACCCCGTAGATGAAGTCGCTCATCCATGCGCCCTGGCGTTTTTCCGGGCGTGGGAACAGGTCCGCGTAGAAGGCCGCGATGCGCATCCCCGAGGCGTCGCGGACCGTGTAGTACCGGACGTCCGGGTGCCATACCGCTTTCGTCGCGGTCTCCTCGATCTCGAGGGCAAAGAGGCGGCGCGCCAGCTCGAAGAGCCCGTCCATCACCTTCCGGAGCGGGAAATACGGACGGAGTTCCTCCTCGTCCAGGTCGTATCGGGATTTCCGGAGCTGCTCCGCCAGCCACGAGGTATCCCAGGGGCGGACCTCTCCCAGGCCGGTCTCCAGGGCGAAGGCCCTGAGTTCGTCGAAATCCCGGATCCAGTAGGGACGGGTCCGCTCCACCATCTCCTCGAGGAAGGTCCGCGCCCCCTCCCCGTCCTTCGCCATCTGCTCCTCGAGCCTGAAATCGGGGAAATCCGCGTATCCCAGCAGACGGGCCTTCTCCCGGCGAAGTTCGAGAATCCGGGGGATGAGGGGCCGGTTGTCCCAGGGCGCCTCCGTTCCCCGCGCCAGGTAGGCCGAGTGGATTTCCGCGCGAAGGTCACGGTCGGTGGCGTGCTTGAGCACCGCCTGCACCGCGGGAGCATCGAGGGTGATGACCCACCCCTCCATTCCCCCGGCCTCGGCCCTGTGCCGGAAGCGATCCCGGGCATCCTCGGGAATCCCGTCGAGTCGCGCACCGTCCCGGATCTGGAGGGTCCACGCCGCGGTGGCGTCCAGCACGTTCTCGGAGAAGGTCTGTTCGAGCTGGGACAGCTCCACATCGATGGCCTCGAGCCGGGCGCGCTCGAGGTCGGGTAGCCCCGCGCCGGCACGGTCGAATTCCCGAAGGGTCCGTCGGAGGTGGCGCTGGTGCAGGTCGTCGAGCCCCCGTGCCTCCTCGCTTTCGGAGAAGGCCCCGATTCGCTCCCGGAGTTCGCGGTTCAGGTACAGGCGAGCCCAGAAGGTCGTGACCTGGGGAAGCACCCCGGTCCATGCTTCACGCAGGGCAGGGGATTCGGCCACGGCCAGGAGGTGATGAATCGGGTTCGTGACCCGCCGCAACCGCTCGGTGAGACGGTCCAGCTCGCCCACCGTGGAATCCCACGTCAGCGGGCTGTCAGCGTCCGCCGCGAGCCGCGCCACGCCGTCCGAGGCCTCCCTCAGCGCCGCCTGCACCGCGGGTCGAACGTCAGCGGCGCTCATCCTGTCAAAGGGGATGTCGAAGGAGCGGTCGAGGAAGGGGTTGATCTGATTCACGGGGAGGCGGTGCTTGGAAGGAAGACGAAAGAAACCCGGCGTACATTACCGCCGCGCCGTGTGCTCCGCCATGGGGGAGGGGGACGCAACAACCCCGGGGGACGCGCGTGGTCCCCCGGGGTTCGTTGCTCCATGCCCGGGCCGTCGGTCGGTGTCCGGACCTGGCCCTCGAAGCGCGGGCCTCAGTTGGAGCTGGTACGTCCGGGCTGGCAGGTCGGCCAGTCCTGGACCACGCCCTGGTTGTTGCGCAGCACCCGCTGCTCGGTGGAGACCCGTTCCGGGTCCTCGGACGCCATGTACACGAGCATGGCGACCAGCGCAGCGTTGCTCCGGATGTCCTCGAACACCAGCTTGTCGAAGGTGTCGCGGTTCGTATGCCACGTGTAGGTTCCGTAGCCCCAGGAGTTTGCGCCGAGACTGAAGGCGGCGGCGGGGGCACAGACGAAGGCGGCGTGGTCGGTGCCGCCGGTGGCCGGAACCCCGGGCAGACCCAGCTGGATCTGGTTGCCGATCTGCGGGGGAACGCGGGCGAGCCAGCGTCCGAAATGCTCACCGGCGTTCACGAACCCCTGCATGGAGATGTTCTCGATGCGGCCGGTCCCGTTGTCCTGGTTGAAGAGCGCCTGGATGTTCCCGACAATCTCGGGGTTCATGGCGACGAACCGGCGGGAACCGTTCAGTCCCTGCTCCTCTCCGCCCCAGAGCCCGATGAGGATGGAGCGCCGGGGGTTGGGGTAGACCTCGGAGAGGATGCGCATGGCTTCCATCATGAGGATCGAGCCGGACCCGTTGTCGGTGGCCCCGGATCCCGCATCCCAGGAGTCGAAGTGGGCGGAGAGCATGACGTACTCGTCCGGAAGCTCCGAGCCGCGGATCATCCCGAGGGTGTTGAACACGGGCTGCTCGCCCAGGTCCTCGGATTCGGCATTGACCCGGACCACGGGGCCCATGTCGTGTTCCGCCAGGCGGTAGACAAGGCCGTAGTCCTCGCAGGAGAGGTCGATGGTGGGGATCTCCCGGGTGTTCGTCGAGAACACCTTGTTCGTGCCCGACGTGTTGGACCAGTTGGACTCGATGATCCCCAGGGCGCCGGCGGCCTCGAGCTCGCCCCGAAGGAGCCCCGGCGACGGCACGCGCTGCCGGAAGGCCTGCATGGCCTCATTCCGCTCTTCGTTCAGTCGCTCCAGGGCACCGCTCGATCCGAAGTCGGTGTAGTGCCGGTTGGGGCGGCAGGTGGGCTGGGGAAAGGAGATGGCCACGAACTTCCCGGCCACCTCGCTGGACATCCACGCCTCGAGTTGCTCCGGCGTGTCCCATTCGGGTACCACGACCACCGGTCCCTCGACGTCGCGGCTGCCGGTCCCGGGGCTCCATGCGAGCATGGTGCCCTCGAGGGAACGAAGCCGGGGCGCCACCAGGTCGATGTGGGTGTGTCCGCGGTCCCACGCGCGCCAGGTGCCGTACTGCTCGTTCCTTGCCTCGTAGCCCCAGCCCTGGAGCGTGGTCATGGCCCAGTCATGGGCCCGGTTGATCCCCGGAGAGCCGGTGAGTCGGGGGCCGATGGAGTCGAGGAGCTGCATGCCCAGTCGCTCCAGGTGGGAATTCTCCATGGCCTCGGTGTGGATGCGCTGGAGAACCGGGTCATCGGTGGACCACATCATGCCGCCGCCGCCCGGCTGGGCGGTGAGGGCGGGGGCCGTCAGGGCCGTGGCCATGGCGAGGGCGGCGGCAAAGCCGAACACGTTTCGTTTCATGGTGATCTTCCTGTCATGTCGATGTTCCACCCTGGAAACGGGCCGGGAACGGGAACGGGATGTCGAGAGGGCCGCGGGGGCCCGCCTCGGGGTGCGATGCTGCAGGGCCTCAGCTCCGGGGGCTCAGGCCGTCGGTCAGGGTGGTGCGGTAGGCCTTGATCGCCGGAACCAGGCCGATGATGAACCCGGCCACGACCACCGCGGCCAGGTACCCGAGTTCGAGGGTCCCCAGGGGTCGCAGGGGAATCAGAAGTCCGAAGCGTTCCTCCACAGCGCCCTGGGACAGGAGGATGCCGCCGTATACGAGGAGTACGCCCAGAAGCGCCCCTGCGGCGGCCAGAAAGCCGGATTCCACGACGAGGAGCGAGACGATTCGGCCCGGCCCGGCTCCGATCGCCCTGAAGATCGACATCTCCCGCCGCCGGGCATCGAGCGCGGTGTAGAGCGACACGAGCATCCCCAGAAGCCCGACGATGACGACGAAGAAGGACACGATCCTGAGCCCGTCCTCGGCGTAGCCCACGGTCCGCCACATTTCGGCGAGGGCGATCCCCGGAAGGAGGGCCGTCAGGGGCTCCTGCTGGAAGTCGTTCACCTCGCGCTGGAGGCCCAGCATCTCGAACCGGGTGGGCGTGCCCACGAAGAAGCTGGTGATCTGCGCCGGCTCCACGGAAGCCGGAGGGGGCTCGTTCGCCCGGGTCCCCGGCGCGGCCGCGCCGTCGTCCGCTTCCCCGGCCTCGTTCTCGTCCTCGGGGGGCGGAGCGAAGGAGGGCATGGGGGGAACGCCGCCTTCCCAGCCGGCGTGCATGGCCTCGATGCCGCCCAGCGTCACGTAGAGCGCCCGGTCCACGGGGGTGCCGGTCCGCTCCAGCACCCCGGTGATCCGGAAGGGAGCATCGTCGTGGTCCATGATCCCGGCCGCACCCATGCCATGGGTCACGACGATCTCGTCCCCCAGGGCGTACTCCAGCCGATCCGCAACTTCGGAGCCCACCACCACGTCGTGGTCGGTGCTGGCCGGACCCCCCTCCCTGAAGGCGATGCTGCGTCCCTCCCGGTAGCGGAAGTGCTCGTAGAAGGCGTCGGTGGTCCCGATGACCCGGAAGCCGCGGTGATTGTCGCCGAGGGAATAGGGAATCGTCCACGCCACCGCCGGGTGGTCGCGGAAGTGGGTGTAGGTCTCCCACGAGATGTTGCCGGTGGGGGATCCCATGCCGAACACGGAATAGAGAAGGAGCTGGACCGAACTGGAGCGGGGACCCACGATGAGGTCCACCCCGGAAATGGTCCCGGTGAAACTCTCCCTGAGTCCGTTCCGGATGTTCTCGATCCCCACCAGGAGGGCGACCGAGAACGCGATGGAGAGGACCGTGAGGGTCGTCGCCAGCAGCCGGTTCCTGAGGGACTGGAGCGCCAGTCGGGGGGTCAGCATGAGGTCAGCATCGCATCAGCATCGAATCATGTCGCCTTCACGAGGGCGCGGTTCACATCCGAGAGGGAGAGGCTCCGGTCGAACCGGTCTTCCAGGGACCGGTCGTGGCTCACGAAGAGAAGGGTGGCCCCGGCCTCACGGCACGAATCGAAGAGCAGGTCCAGGAAGAGGTCGCGGCGGTCGGAGTCCAGGGCCGACGTCGGCTCGTCGGCCACCACGAGCTGCGGCCGACCGATGAGCGCACGGGCGGCTGCCACGCGCTGCTGCTGACCGACGGAGAGTTCACCGGGACGGCTGTCCAGGAGGGAGGTGATCTCGAGGCGTGCCGCGATCCGGCGCGCCTCGTCCTCCAGGGGCCCCCGCACCCGTGCCCTTCTCGAGCTCGAGACCTGGCAGGGCAGGATGATGTTGTCCAGCGCCGTCAGGTACGGGATGAGGTTGAACATCTGGAAGATGTACCCCAGGCGCTCGCCCCGGAACGCATCCCGACGGCTCCCGGACAGGGACGTGAGGTCCGTGCCGAGAACCCGTACCACGCCCTGCTCGGCCGAGAGCACGCCGGTGAGGAGTCCCAGGAGCGTCGTCTTTCCGCTCCCGGAGGCGCCGTGAAGAAAGACCCGCTCGCCGGCAGGAACCTCGAGCACTTCGATGTCGAGGACCGGCTCGCGCTTCCTGTACGAGAAGACCAGGTTCTCGATGCGGACGGCGGGGTGCTGCGCTGAAGCTTCCAGGCTCACTGATCCCGGCCGTAGGGCTTCACGGCGGACCCGAGGACCTGGTGGCCCACGGTACCGTAGGGGCTCTCGATGGACTCGATGTCCAGCACCCCTTCCACGTACACCGCATCCCAGATGTTCACCTCGACCCGCTTGCTCCCCTCCATCCGGACATACACGATCTGGTTCGGCGGCGGCGGCGGCGTATGAATGCAGGCCCCGAAGTACGGAACGAGGAGGAACTCGTTCACCCCGGACATGCCGTCCTCGAAGGGCACCATGAAGCCGGGAATCCGCACCGGCTTCCCGCGCCGGGACTCGAGGGCCGCCGTGACCTCGCCGGTCCGGTAGTTCAGCCCCAGCAGCGTGCGCCAGTCCGTGTCGATGGGATCCGCCGCCGACGTGCCTTCAGCCGACCCGGGAACCGCGGGCATCCCCCCCCAGGCAGGCGCCGACTCCACGAGTCCGCTCGGAAAACTCCACCCGGTGTCCGCCGTCGTCGAGGCGACGGAGGTCGGCGGGAGGAGGAGCAGCCCCATGGCGGCGGCGGCGGTGGCGGAGATCGAGAGGATGCGGGTCATGGTCGTGACTCCTGGTACGGGGACTGCCCTGGCGAGTGCCCCCTTTCCGGGAGCATCGGCCATCGTTGACGGTTGCGGACTGGGGTACCCTGCTGCACCCCTGCAGGACAAGGACGCACCAGCCCGGATTTTTGTTACCCCCCCCGGCTCTCCAGGAGCCATGGACGGGATCTGCCGGAACGGCTCAGCCGTCGAACCGGTGGGCAAAGGCTGCTCGGGCCCGTGCCACCTTCGGTTCCACCACGAAGCGGCAGTAGGCCGCGCCGGGGTTCCGTTCAAAGTAGCGGTCGTGCTCGGCTTCCGCAGGATGGAAGGCCTCGAGGGGCTCCAGCTCCGTCACCAGGGGCGCGTTCCAGATCCTCTCCGCCTCCAGGGCTTCCATGACCTCCCGAGCCTTCTCGTGCTGGGCCGGGGAGTGGACGAGGATGATGGACCGGTAGTGATGGCCCACGTCGGCACCCTGCCGGTTCGGCGTCGTGGGGTCGTGGATCGTGAAGAAGATGCGGAGGATCTCCTCGAAGGAGATCCGGGCGGGGTCGAAGACGACCTGCACCACCTCGGCGTGGCCGGTGCCGCCCGCACAGACCTGGCGGTACGAGGGGTTCGGCGCGTGACCCCCGGCGTACCCCGACTGGACCGAGAGCACCCCGTCCACCCCGTCGAAGACGGCTTCCAGGCACCAGAAGCACCCGCCCCCCAGCGTGACCGTTTCCCGGGCGACGGGGCCCCCGGTCGCGGACTCGTCGATCCCGGCCCAGGCCAGGGCCTCGGCGCGATCCTCGAACACCCGGACCTGGTCCGGAATGGAGGTCCGCAACTGCTCGAACATGCGAAAGAGCCCGTACTGGACGGGTGTGGACGCGACGAGCCCGAGTCGCCACGTCTCGTCAGCGAGACCCGCCGCCGGGTCCTCGGACCAGAGCGCGGCCATTCTCCGGATCTGGGCGGGGGTGAGGTCGAGTTCGGTGGTCTGCTCGAAGTCCATGACCATGCGAAGGCCCGGCCTGCGGGCCGGGTCATTCGCCAGGATCGCCCGGGCCTCGATGACCTCGTTCGTGGTGACCCTGCCGTGGAACCGGGTGGTGGCCCACCCCTCTCGCCAGTTTGTCCTGATTTCCCAGGGCATGTGACCCTCTCGGAATAACGTTGTCAGACCAGGACCATCCGGACCCGCCCCTTCCCGAAGAGTTCCCGCAGCTGGTCGAGGACCTCCGGCCGGGGGTCCATGCGCAGGGTCCGGGACCGGAGTCGGGGGGGGACGTCGTCGCCGCCCGTCGCCGCCACGTGAAGCTGGAGGGGCGCCCTCCCCGGCGAGGCGTCGACGAGCGCGCGGGCCTTCTGGAACACCTCTGCCCTGGGGGTCTCGCCCGGCTCCACGTCGATGACCACCGCCAGCCGGCCGCTCCGCTGCACCTCCTCCAGCAGGTGAACCCCGTCCAGGAAGAGGGGCGGATCCTCCTCGTCGCGCTCGCGGTCGGAGATCTTCCCGCGGAGCAGGATCACCGCGTCACTCGTGAGCTTCTCCCGGGCCATTTCCCACGACTCCCGGAAGGCGAGGACGGTGGCGGTGCCGTAGAAGTCCTCCACGGTGATCCGGCCCCACTCGGAATTGTCCTTCCGGGAGATCTGCCGGGCCACCTTCGTGACGACGCACCCGAATTCCACCTCCTTCCCGAGGAACTCCCGGAGCGAACCCGCCGAGGCCGGGCCGAACGCCTGCACCGCGTCGCGGTAGCGGTCCAGCGGATGCCCCGAGATGAAGAAGCCCAGCGCCTCCTTCTCCCTGGCCAGGCGGTCCTGCTCCGACCATTCCGGCACGGTGGGGAGGAGGGGGAGGGGGCGTTCGGCCTCGGCCCCTCCGCCGTCGAAGAGCGAGGCCTGCCCCGCCGCCGCCTCCGCCTCCCGGGCCTGGACCTCGGAGTACGCGTCCCCGAGGCCGGCCAGGAGCTGGGCCCGGTGTCCGAAGGCATCCAGCGCCCCGGCGGCGATGAGGGCCTCGCAGGCCCGCTTGTTCAGCGCCCGGGTGTCGATGCGCTCGAGGAACCCGAAGAGCGAATCGAAGGGGCCCCCCTCGTCGCGGGCCCGGAGGATCGACTGGACGGCCCCCGATCCCACGCCCCGCACCGCCCCGAGCCCGAACCGGATCTGGAGGCGATCGGTGACGGTGAACTTCCACCCGGACTCGTTCACGTCGGGGGGGAGCACCTCCACCGCGTCGTCCAGGCCCGGCACGTAGCGCGCCAGGTCCCGGCACTCGGCAATGTACTTCACCACGTCGTCGGTCTTGTCGAGGACCGACGACAGGAGCGCGGCCATGAACTCGGCCGGGTAGAAGGTCTTGAGCCAGGCCGTGTGGTAGGAGAGGAGCGAATACGCCGCCGAGTGGGACTTGTTGAAGCCGTAGCGGCCGAAGGTCTCGATCTGGTCGGCCAGCTCCTCGGCGAGCTTCGGCTCCACGCCCCGCTCCACGGCCTTCGAGATGAACTTGCCGAGTTCCACCTTGATCAGCGCCGCATCCTTCTTTCCCACGGCCTTCCGGAGCACGTCGGCCTCGGCCAGCGAGAAGCCGGCCAGGACGTTGGCGATCCGCATCACCTGTTCCTGGTAGACGATGACCCCGTAGGTGGGCTGAAGCGTCTTCTCGAGGTCCGGGTGCGCGAAGCGGACCGGCTCCTGGCCCAGCTTCCGCCGGATGTAGACGTCGGTCATGCCTGAGTCCAGCGGCCCGGGCCGGATCAGCGCGTTCGTGGCGATGAGGTCCTCGAAGCGGTCGCACCGCATGGAGCGCAGCTTCTCGGTGGCCAGGTTCGACTCGAACTGGAAGACCCCCGACGTGCCGCCCCGCGAGAGCATGCGGTACACGGCGGGATCGTCCAGCGGGAGGTCGTCGATGGTCTCGTAGCGGTCGCCGGAGCGGGGGTGGATCAGCGCGCCCTGCCGGGTCCGGACCATGGTCACCGCGTCCTCGATGACGGTGAGGGTCTTGAGCCCGAGGAAGTCCATCTTGAGCATGCCCGCGTCTTCCAGGCAGTTCATGTCGTACTGCGTGACCACCACGGCCTCGCCGTCGCCGTTCGCGCCGCTCCCCTTGCTGGACTGCGTGCATACGGGCACGTACTCGTCCAGCGGTCCCGGGGCGATGACCACGCCCGCCGCGTGCACGGAGGCGTGGCGGGAGAGCCCCTCCAGCGTCATGGAGTACTCGAAGAGCTTCCGGTGCCGGTCGTCCTGCTTCGCCAGGGCCCTCACCTCGGAGAGCTGCTCCACGGCCTCCTTCAGCGTCATGGCCTTGCCGGGCTCGTTGGGAATGAGCTTGGCGATCCGGTCGGTCTCGAAGGGCTCGAAGCCCAGGGTCCGGCCCACGTCGCGGATCACCGCCCGGGACTTCATGGTCCCGAAGGTGATGATCATCCCCACCGCATCCCGGCCGTACTTCTGCCGCACGTACTCGATGACCTCGCCGCGCCGCTCGTAGCAGAAGTCGATGTCGATGTCGGGCATCGACACGCGCTCGGGGTTCAGGAACCGCTCGAAGAGGAGGTCGAACTCCAGGGGATCGAGGTTCGTGATGCCCAGGGCGTAGCTCACCAGCGAGCCCGCGGCCGACCCACGCCCGGGCCCCACGGGAATCCCGTGCTGCCGCGCCCAGTCGATGAAGTCCCAGGTGATGAGGAAGTACCCGGCGTACCCGGTCTTCAGGATCACGTCGAGCTCGAACTCCATGCGCTCCCGGACCGGGTCGGGGAGGGGGTCGCCGTAGCGGACCTTCGCGCCCTCGGTGGCCAGGTGGACCAGGTACCGGTTCTCGTCCTCGAACGCCTCCGGAAGGGGGAACTCGGGAACGTGGTACTTCTTCTCGAAGGTGAGATCCACCTGGTCGGCGATGAGAAGCGTGTTCTCGATGACGTCGGGGCGGTCCGGGAAGACGTCGCGCATCTCGTCGGGGCCCTTGAAGTAGAGCCCCTCGTCGTAGCGCATCCGGTCCGGGTTGGACTTGTCCTTCCCCAGGCCGATGCAGAGGAGGGTGTCGTGGGCCTCGTGGTCGCCGCACTCGAGGAAGTGGGCGTCGTTCGTGGCCACCACCGGGAGCCCCAGGTCCTCGGACAGGGCGAAGATCTTCCGGTTCAGCTCCTTCTGCCCGTCGGAATCGTGGCCCTGGACCTCCAGGTAGTACCGGTCCTGGAAGACGTTCGCATACCACTCGGCGGCCTCGCGGGCCTGCGCCTCCCGATCCTCCATGAGGTGGCGGGCCACCTCGCCGGCCAGGCACGCCGAACTGACGATGAGCCCCTCCGAGTACTTCTCCAGGATCTCCCGGTCCACCCTGGGCTTGTGGTAGAAACCCTCCGTGTAGCCCAGCGACGAGAGCTTGACCAGGTTCCGGTACCCCTGGCGGTCCCGGGCCATGAGCACGAGGTGGTAGTAGGCCCGGTCCCCGGCTCCCCGGGTGCGGTCCCGCCGGTCGCCGGGGGCAACGTACGCCTCCATGCCGATGATGGGCTTGACCCCGTTCTTCCGCGCCGCCTTCTGGAAGTTCCAGGCCCCGAACAGGCACCCGTGGTCCGTCAGCGCCAGCGCGGGCATCTCGTAGTGGCAGGCCCGCTGCACCAGGTCGGTGAGGCGGTTGGCGCCGTCGAGCAGGGAGAACTCGGAGTGGGTATGGAGATGGACGAACGACACGGCGGGCCGGAGTTTCGGTGGAGGGACGGGGTCGGGACGGGGTTGGGACGGGGTCGGGACGCAGGGCATCGGCAACCGGCTTTCGGAAGGTCGCTCCGCCCGCCCCTCAAGGTACACGAGGGGGGGCCCCGGGTCAGCCCTCGGCAGGTGGGCGCGGCGGGGTGCCCGGGGTGTACCGGAGGGTGGGAGCGTTCTCCCACGCGTCATCCCGGCCAGCGGCCGCCTCCTCCCGCGGAACCCGCGCCCCCCGTTCCTCCGGCGACAGCGGGGTGCTGTCGTCCAGGGCGGCGAGCATGGCGGCGGCGTCGGGCCAGCGTTCCTCCGGTCGGGTCCGGAGACACCGGTCGATGGCCCGGGCCAGGCCGGGGGCGATGCCCGGTCGGATCCCGGCCACCGGCGGCACGCCCGCAGGGTTCCGCCGGGCCAGCATGGCATCGAGGACGGAGCCCCCCCAGGCCGGCCGGCCGGCCAGCATCTCGAAGGCGACGAGTCCCAGGGCGTAGAGGTCGCTCCGGCCATCCGGCACCCGGCCGTCCACCTGTTCCGGCGACATGTACGCCGGGGTGCCGTGGG
>REBP01000167.1 GCA_007692665.1 Gemmatimonadales bacterium
CGGTGGTGCTGCCGGGGGGCGTGCGCTGGCAGCGCCCGGCCGGAGGTGCCGAAGGCGCGGACCCGCCGGGGCGGGGCGACGCCCTTC
The DNA here is from genome assembly GCA_007692665.1 of Gemmatimonadales bacterium. GTDB lineage: Bacteria > Gemmatimonadota > Gemmatimonadetes > Longimicrobiales > Gaopeijiaceae > SKNW01. Next base: position 88 of record REBP01000167.1, read on the forward strand.
TCCTCCTCCGGCCGGAGAACCTGGTCATGGTTCCCCCGGGCCAGGGCACGGGCCAGGGCACGGGCCAGCGCACGGGCCAGGGCGCGGACCAGGGCGCGGGGGACGGGTCCCCCCTCCCCGGCACCGTCACCGACCGGCGCTTTGCCGGCCCGGTGACCACCTGGCGGGTCCAGGTGGACGGCGTCGATACCCCCCTCGAAGTGACCGCGGCCTCCGACCGCGGCGGAACGGGGGGCGGGGGCGGCAGAGCCGAGGCGTCCCCTGCAGGCCCCCGCGACGGGTTCCACCCGGCACCGGGCGAAGCCGTCGGTCTCACCGTACGCCGGCCCGGCCTGGGCATGCTCTTCCCGGCGCAGTCCGCCCCCGACCTTCCCTGACCTTCAGAGGTGTCTCCCATGAAGCCACATGTTCCCACCGCTTCCCCGTTCGCCCGGGCCTCCCGCCACCTGGGCCTCGCTGCTGCGGTGTTCCTGGCCCTCCTCGCCGGGTGCGCTCCGGACGGACCGGACCCGGCGCCGCCGGGTGAGACCGCCGACGGAGTGGAAGCGGCCGTCCGCACGCAGCCGGACCGCCCGACCGCCGAGGAGCTGGGCGTGGCGGGGCCGACGGAAGGCCCGGCCCTTCGCATCCAGCGGGAAACGCTCCTGGACGACACCCGGATCCTCTCCGCCGACAGCATGGCCGGGCGTGCCCCGGGAACCGAGGGAGAGGAGCGGGCGATCCGGCACATCGAGCGGCGCTTCGGCGAGGCGGGGCTCGAGCCGGTCACCGGCGGGAGCTTCCGGCTGCCGGTGGCGCTCCTGGGCATGACCAAGGACCTGGAACGCTCCACGGTGGAAGTGGCGGGGCCGGACGGGGCGCTCCCCATCGCGCCAGAGGAGAACTTCACCTTCTGGTCCACCAGCGAGGCCCCGGTGGTGGAGCTTTCGGACGTTCCGGTGGTGTTCGTCGGGTACGGGGTCGAGGCGCCGGAATATGGATGGGACGATTTCAAGGGAGAGGACGTGGCCGGCAAGGTGCTCCTCTTCCTGAATGACGACCCCGCGGTGGTGGAAGACGGGGAGCCCCTGTTCGGGGGGGACATCCGGACCTACTACGGCCGCTGGACCTACAAGTTCGAGCAGGCGCAGCGGCACGGGGCGGCGGGGGCCATCGTGATCCACACCGACGCGTCGGCGGCCTACGGGTTCAGCGTCATCGGGAACATGGGGGAGCGGAAGGTCTGGCAGCGCGACTACCGGCTGGACTTCCTGGCGTGGGCGGACTCGGCGCTGACCCACCAGGTGGCGGAGGCCATGGGGACCGACGTGCCCGGCCTCTTCGAGATGGGGAACCGGCGGGACTTCCGGCCGGTGGACACCGGGTACTCGGTCACGGCCCGGATCGAGACGGAGTTCGAGCGGGTGGAGGCGGACAACGTGGCGGGGGTCGTGCGGGGGAGTGACCCGGGACTCGCCGAAGAGTACGTGGTCTTCACCGCCCACCACGACCACCTCGGCGTGGACCCCGGCCTCCCCGGCGACACGATCTTCAGCGGCGCCCTGGACAACGCGCTGGGGGTGGCGGGGATCATCGCGCTGGCCGAGGCCTTCGTCGAGGCGGCGGCGGCCGGAGACCTGCGGCGCTCGGCCATCTTCCTGTCGGTGACGGCGGAGGAGGGGGGACTCCTCGGGAGCGGGTACTTCGTCGAGAACCCGCCGGTGCCGCTGGCCTCCATCGTGGCCAACGTGAACGTGGACTCGCCCCAGTCCTGGGGGCCGACCCGGGACGTGGCGGCCATCGGGATCGACATGAACGACATGGGGACCGTGTTCGAGGATGTGGTGCGGAGCTACGGGCTCACCCCCGCCGGCGACCCCAACCCCATGGCCGGGAGCTTCTACCGCTCCGACCAGGTGAACTTCGCCAAGGCCGGGATCCCGGCGATCTACCTGCAGGCGGGGACCGACTACGCGCGGGACCTGGGCTTCGATGCCGCCGCTCTCCGGCTCGAGCGGTACCACCAGGTGAGCGACATGATCACGTCAGAGTGGGACCTGACGGGGCTCGAGCGTGACCTGCGCGTGCTCTTCGAGGTGGCGCTCCGGGTGGCCAACAATCCCGAACCGCCCCGGTGGTTCCCGGGGAACGAGTTCGAGTCGGCGTGGCGGGAGCTCTACGGGCGCAGGTGACGTGACCCGGGCTCACCCCCCCGGGCGCTCCCCCACGTGGAGGGTGTCGCCACCGATGCCAACAAGGAGCACGCGCTCCACCCGGAACTCCGCGTCCAGCGGGTGGACCGACAGCTCGAAGCGGCCCTCGGCGGGGCGTCCCGCGTCCACGTGCACGCCGAACTGCTCCTGTTCGTGCCGGGGCGTGGCGCCGCGGGCGACCACGGCGTAGTAGTCGAGCTCGAGCCGGGCCGTTCCGTCGGGGGCATCCGGAGCGCTTCCGTGCAGGATCACCTTCCGGACCGTCATGCCGCGAAGGGGAAGGTCGAAGTGGACCGTGTCTCCCTGGAAGGCCGAGCCGGCCCCCTGCATGCCCCCGGTGGGGAGGAGTTCCAGCGGATTTCTGGAGAGGCGCTCGTCGCCCGAGGTCCCCGGGAGGCCCACGAAGTAGCCCAGGTGGAGGTGGGGGTAGGTGGCACCGGTGCTCCCCACGGTGCCGACGCGGTCGCCGGCCTGCAGCTGCTGCCCTTCCACGACCTGGATCTGGTCCAGGTGCAGGTAGTTCGTGTGGACGCCCCCGTCGTGGGCGATGAGCACGGCATTGCCCGCGCCCGAAGACGTGCCGTTCCAGGTCCGGATCTGCACGACCCGTCCGGGGAGCACGGCGTTGGCCCGCGTCCCCCGGGGGGCGGGAAGGTCGATCCCCGCGTGGAAGTCGTAGCGGGAGGGGAGCGCCCGGGGCCCGTAGGGGGCATGGACGGAGTCGGCGTCCACCCCGTCGGAGCTCGAGAGCGGCCAGACCAGTGAGGGCCCGGGGGGTGCGGGCGGCGGATCCACCTCGGGGGCTGGCGACGTGGCGGAGTCGCCGCCGCCACATCCGAACAGGGCCAGCGGCAGCACGAGGGGAAGGGCGACAAGCCCGTGGAGGCGAACGAGGGGGTGGAAGCGGATCAATGTATACCAGCCTGCATGCAAGGGGGGAGACCCTGAGTCTACCGCGACGGAGAGGACCGAAGCAACCAGGCTGCGGCGGCCGTGCCCCGGGGAACTCCCCGGTTCCCGGCGGGATTCCATGGGCATGCTGACCCGACGCTCCTCCCGCTGGCTGGTCTGGCCGGTCTTCGGAATCCTCCTCTGGCTGGTCCTCTACCCCCAGCTCTTCGTGGCGGGAGACTCGGTCTGGATTGACGGCCGCCTCTCGCTCGACGGGTACCGGAACTTCTTCACGTCGAGGGCCGAGCTGGAAGCCCTGTGGGGGAGCCTCTGGATCAGTGCCGGGAGCGTGATCCTCTCGGCCCTGGTCGGGATTCCCCTCGCCTTCCTCTTCACCCGGTTCGATTTTCCGGGGCGGAGCGTGTTCGGCGCGCTGGCGGCGCTCCCCGTGCTGCTGCCGCCCCTGGTGGGTGTCATCGCCTTCCTCTTCCTCTACGGCGAGAGCGGCATCTTCACCCGGACCGTCCAGCTGGTGCTGGGCCTCGAACGGCCCCCGTGGCGACTCACCGGGGGGTGGGCGATCCTCCTGGTCCACGCGTACTCCATGTACGTGTACTTCTACCTCTTCACGGCCGCCGGGCTGGCCCGGCTGGATTCGTCGGCGGGGGAGGCCGCGGAATCGCTGGGGGCGAGCCGGGCCCGCATCTTCTTCCGGGTCACCCTTCCCATGCTGGCGCCGTCGCTGGGGGCCGCGTCGATCCTGGTCTTCATGACCTCCATGGCCTCCTTTTCCGCACCCTACATCTTCGGGGGCGGATTCCGGGTGCTCACCACCCAGATCTTCACGAGCAAGGTGAACGGCGAGCTCACCATGGCCATGGTGGAGACCGTGGTGCTGGCCACGGCATCGCTTCTCTTCCTGGTGATCCACCGCCGCTTCGAGCGGGGCCGGGAGTTCACGGCCGTGGGGAAGGGGACGCCGGCGCGGCGCCGTGCGGTGCGTGGGCGCTGGGCCCGCATCCTCCTCCCCCTCGTCGGGGTGGGGGGTGTGGGCATCCTCCTCCTTCCCCACCTGACGCTCGTGCTCGTCTCCTTCGTCCCGGAGGGGGCCTGGACCACCCAGATCCTTCCGTCCCGCTACACGCTGGACAACTACCGCCTCCTCTTCACGAGCCCCCAGCTCTGGACGCCGGTGGCCAACTCCCTTCAGATGGCCACGCTGGCCACGGCGGGGAACCTGGTCTTCTGCTTTTTCGTGGCGTACCTCCTCGTACGGGGGCGGTTTCGCGGCAAGGGCGCCCTCCTGACGCTGACCATGCTCCCGTGGGCGCTCCCGGGGACCGTCATTGCCATCGCCCTCGCCACCACGTTCTCCGCCGCGGAGCCGTGGTTCGGCCGGTTCGTGCTGGTAGGCACCTTCTGGATCCTCCCGCTGGCCTACTTCATCCGGAACATTCCGCTTGTGGCGCAGGCCACCATCGCCTCGTTCCGGCAGTACGACCCGGTCCTGGAGGAGGCGGCGCACTCCCTGGGCGCGAGTTCCTTCACGACGATGCGGCGCGTGGCGGCGCCCCTCGTGCTTCCGGGGCTCGCCGCCGGGGGGCTCCTCGCCTTCGTGGGCGCGCTGGGCGAATTCGTGTCCTCGATCCTTCTCTACACGTACCGGTCCCGCCCCATCTCCATCGAGATCCTCTCGCAACTCCGATCCTTCGACTTCGGCGCTGCGGCGGCCCTCGGGGTCGTGCTGGCGGCCCTGATGACCCTCGTGTTTGCCATCGGCGGCCGGTGGGTTCGGGGTGGACTTGCGGGGGCGCCGCCCGGGTGACGCCCACAGGGGCCGGCCGGACCCGGGACAGAACGTATTCGGGCAGGGGACTCCCAAACCGGCTCCCGTGCAGGATGCGAGTCCAATGCAGGGTGCAACCGGGCGGGGCGGCCCGGGAAGGGCGGTGGCAGAAGACCCTTTCCGCCCGGGAGGCGGGGCTCGCCGCTCCCCCGGTGGTTGGCACGGGACTTGTCCTTGACGAGGCCGAGTTCACTCCCTCGTCTTCTCAAGGCTGCGGCTTCGGGTGCGAGGACCAACGTCCCGCCTTCGCCCCCAAAGCGAGCCGCTCGTGGATCGCCGATCCCGCACAACCTGCGCCTGCCTCCTGTCTGGCGGCGGTCTCCTTCCCCTTGCCGTGGCGGTGGGCCTGTCCGGGTTCGCCCTCCCGCCGGGAGCCCTGTCCGCGACCCTGCACGGGGCCACGCCCGGAGTTCCCGGGCTGCCTGCTCACGGGGCTGCCGTGCAGGACACCGTCCGGGCCCCGGTGCAGGCCATCAGCCTGGCCGCTGCGCAGGCCGAGGCGGCCCGGTCCGCACGCACCGACCGGGAGGCTGCCATCCGCCTTGCCCGAGCAGGAGATCACGACGGGGCGCTGGTCATCCTTCGCGCGCTCCGCGCACGGCAACCGACGGATGCGGCGCTTCGGGGCGACCTGGCTGCGGTCCTGGCGTGGGCCGGACGGGATGAGGAGGCCGTGGCGGAAGGAGAACACCTCCCCTTCCACGACCTGGACCCGGTCATTGCCGAGGCCGTGGCGCGGGCTGCGCGGAACGTGGGCCGCCCGGGGTTGAGTGCCGCACTTTACGAAGGGGTGCTGCTTCGCGCTCCAGGAAGGACAGAAAGCGAAGTCGGACTGGCGCTTGCGCTGAAAGAGGCCGGTCGGACGGAGGAGGCGCTGGCCCGGGTCCCCGGGCTCCGTGGTCCTCTGGGTGGTAACGCGGATGCCCGTCTCGCAGCGGGACACATTTTCGGCCAGGCCGGAAGATGGGTGGATGCGGCCGCCGAGTACCGGCAGGCCGTTCGACTGAGGCCCGAATGGGGTGACGCCCGCGTCGCCGAAGTGCTGGCCCTCCGGGCGGCCGGCGCCGACCTGCTGGCCATGGAGCGAGCCGCAGCGGCTCGGGCGTACATGCCCCCGGACCTGATGAACGATCTCGAGGCCGGGAGCGTGGCCCGCCTCGTGGAATGGGCTCCGGCAGCCACCGAAGCCCGGGGCCAGGAGGCTGCCAACGCCCGCATCGATCGAGCCCTGGGCGCCGGCACGGCCGCGCGGGGCCGCCTCGTCGCGGTGGAGGGGGACGATGCCCGTTTTCCCGAGGTGCGTCTCCGGTTTGACAGGATCATCGCCCTCCGGGACCGGGAACGCATGGTCCAGGTGCTGGCCGAGGCGGAAGCGCTCGAGGCGGAGGGCGTGACGCTCCCCCCCTATGTTCTTCGGGCCGTCGCCGATGCGGCGGCCGAGCAGGGTCGCACCTCCGAGGCCGTCGCGCGCTACCGGGAGTCGCTGGCCGGATGGCCGGGGCAGCCCGAGACGACGCTGGGCCTCTTCTGGGCCCTGGTTGACCGGAACGACTTTGCCGAGGCGGACCGGGTGCTCGACGAGTTTCTCGCCGGGCAGCCTGACCGGCGCCACGGCGAGGGGCTTCGCGAATCCCTTCCGAATCCCGACCGGCTCCCGGCCACCGTGGCCCGACACCTGGGGTGGGCCCTGGCCGGCGACCTCCCGAGGGCGCAGCGCGGCCTCGAGGATCTCCACGCGCGGGCGCCTCTCAACCTCACCGTTCGGCAGGAACTGGCGACGGTCTACGGCTGGCGTGGGTGGCCCGGGCTGGCCGGGGCCCTGAACGAGCGGATCGTGGCCCTCGACCCCGATCACGTGGTGGCCCGGATCGGGGGCATCTCCTCCGCCCTCGCCACGGGGGAGCGGGAGCGGGCCCTCGACCTGGCGACGGAACTCCGCTTCCTGGCCCCCGAGGCCGAGAATGTCCGGCGCGCCCTTCGTCGGGTCGAGGTGGACGCGCTCTGGGAACTCTCCGCCCGGGCGGGCGGCGGATGGAGCACCGGAGGAGACCTCGGAACCAGGGACCGAACCCTGCGCACCCGGATCGTCTCGGCCCCCATGGCCCACCGATTCCGGCTGCATGCAGGGACCGATCGTGCCGACGCGGACTACCCGGAGGGGCGCGGCGCACTGGACCGGGTTGCCATGGGCCTCGAGTATCGATCCCGTCCCCTGCGCCTCAGCGTGGAGGGGAACGCCGACCGCGACGGTGCCGAGGCACCGGGCCTCTCCGCGGCCGCGTCCTTCCGGCCCGGCGACCGGTGGAGCTTCCGCCTCGCCGGGGACTCCCGTGCTCGCGACTACCCCCTCCGGGCGAACCGGGAGGGGATCCGCGGGTGGAGCGCCGCGGCCGGCATCAGCCACCGGGCCCACGAAGGCCGAAGCGTCGCCACGGACGTTGCCTGGCTCGAGATGACCGACGGCAACGTCCGGCAGAGCGCCTACCTGTCGCTCGAGCAGCAGGTCGCGCGCACCCCCCGGCACCGTCTGGCGCTTCTCGGCGAGGGCTACGGGGCGCGAAACAGCCTCGAGGGTGCCTCCTACTTCAACCCCTCCAGGACCTGGTCGGCAACGGGAGCCGTCCTCTGGGACTGGACCCTGTTCCGGTACCGGGACCGGAGCTACGCCCAGCGCGCGTCCCTCACCGGCGGCACCGTCGGCCAGAAGGGATACGGCACCCTCGGGGTGGCGCACGCCACCGTCGAGCATCGATGGGAACTGTCGGACCGCTTCGAACTCGTCTACGGCGTCCACGCCGGGCTCCCCGTCTACGATGGGGTTCGGGAGCGCCGGAGTTCGGGGCACCTGGGACTCACCTGGAGGCTCCCGTGAAGAGCCGATACGTGGCCGGGATCTTCATGGCGGCGCTGGCCCTCGTCGGCCTCCTCGCCATGCTCGGGGGGTGCGTTGCCGGCGCCGGCGCCGGTGGAGGAGCCGCGCCCTCCGGAGGTGCCGTCTTGCCGGGGCCGACCGGGGACGACCTCCCCGCGCTCCGGATCCTCTCCTACCACGACGTGCGCGACGACATCGAGGGCGATCTCGACCCGGACCGTTTCGCCGTCTCGACTGCGCGGCTGGTGGAGCACTTCGAGTGGTTCCGGGCCGAGGGCTTCACCCCGGTGAGCCTGGACCAGGTCATCGAGGCCCACGAGGGACGCGGCGTGCTTCCGTCCCGCCCGCTCCTCCTCGTGTTCGACGATGGCCTCGCCAGCGTGTACACCCGGGTCTTCCCCCTCCTGCAGCTCTACGACTACCCGGCGGTGGTTGCCGTGGTCGGGGAATGGCAGGACGCCTCCGAGGGGTGGACCCTGGACTACGACGGACTGGGCGAACTGGGCCCGGAAGACATCGTCTCCTGGGATGCGCTTCGCGAGATGCAGGCCTCCGGCCTCGTCGAGGTGGCGACCCATACCTGGGACCTCCACGAGGGCGTGCTCGGAAACCCCTTCGGGAACGAGCAGCCGGCGGCCGTGACCCGGATCCACGACCCCGCGACCGGAGCCTACGAGTCGGACGCGGACTACCTGGCCCGCATCCGCGGCGACCTGGAGCGGGCTTCCCGCCGCATCGAGGAAGAGCTGGGCCGTGCCCCCCGGGCGGTGGTCTGGCCCTACGGCGAGTACAACCAGGTCACCGAGGCGCTGGCCCGGGAACTCGGCATGCCCATCTCCATGGGTCTCGTGCCCGGCGACCAGCCGCTGGACCGCCTCGACGGCATGAAGCGCTTCGTCGTCTCCGGGAACCCCACCGTCGAGGACCTCGCCTGGTTCCTCCGCCGGTCCACCTCGGCGGTGTCTCCCGTGCGCGTGGTCCACGTGGACCTGGACTACGTCTACGACGAGGACCTCGCCCAGATGGAGCGGAACCTGGACGCCCTGCTGGACCGCATTGTCGACCTGGGCCCCTCCCACGTCTACCTCCAGGCCTTCGCGGACCCCCAGGGCGACGGCACCGCGCGGTCCCTCTACTTCGCGAACCGGCATCTCCCCGTCCGCTCGGATCTCTTCAACCGCGTGGCCTGGCAGCTTCGCACCCGGGCCGGGGTCCGGGTCTTCGCGTGGATGCCGCTCCTGGCCTTTGATCTCGGGGATGCGGAGCTGAACGACGCCCTGTCGGTCAGGCGGTGGGAGAGCGGTGCGGCGGTGCCAAGCCGCCCCGATTACCGGCGGCTCTCCCCCTGGGAGCCCGAGGCCCGGCGGATCATCTCCGAGATCTACGAGGACCTGGCCCGGCATGCCGCCTTCGACGGAGTCCTCTTCCACGACGACGCCTACCTGAACGACCACGAGGACGCGGCAGCCTTCCCCGGCGAACCGGGCCGGCTCCCCTCGGCACGGCAGCGCACCGACGCGCTCTTCGACCTCACCGACGAGATGATGGAGGTGGTCCGCCGCTACCGACCGGCGGCCCGCTCTGCCCGGAACCTCTACGCCCGGGTGGTTCTCGAGCCGGAGTCCGAGGCCTGGTTCGCCCAGAACTTCGTCCGGTCCCTCGACCACTACGACCACACGGCGGTCATGGCCATGCCCTACATGGAGGGGGCTCGGAACGCCGACCGCTGGCTGGACCGGCTGCTGGACCGGGTGGCCGCGGTCCCCGGCGGACTCGCCGGAACGGTGTTCGAGCTGCAGAGCGTGGACTGGCGCACCCAGACCCCGGTTCCCGCCGAGGAACTGGCGGGGTGGATGCGGCGCCTCGAGCAGAGGGGTGCGATCCACTTCGGCTACTACCCCGACGACTTCATCCGGGGACTCCCGGAGGTGGGGCCCGTGCGAGAGGCCCTGTCGGTGGAGCGGGACCCATGGGCAAGGGGGAACTGATGGGCGACATGATCAGCATGTTCAGCTTTTCGAGCGGCCTGCTCGACTTCGTGTTCTACTACCCGCTCTTCATGGCCTACCTGTGGATGATCGGCGGCGTGTACTACTACTTCCACTGGGAGCGCCCCGAGAAGCACGCGGTGGACGATCCGCCGGCCATGGACACCTGCCCGTCGGTGTCGATCCTCATCCCCTGCTTCAACGAGGAGGACAACGTCCGGGAGACCGTGGCGTGGGCGCATGCCCAGGACTACCCGGACTTCGAGGTCATCGCCATCAACGACGGCAGTTCGGACCGGACCGGCGAGATCCTCGAGGAACTCCGGGCGAGCCACCCACGCCTCCGGGTGATCCACCACGCCCGGAACCAGGGGAAGGCCGTGGGGCTCCGCATGGGTGCCCTGGCGTCCCGTGGGGAGGTGCTCGTCTGCATCGACGGGGACGCCCTCCTCGATCCCCACGCCACCACCTGGATCGCCCGCCACTTCGCAAACGGGCCCCGGGTGGGAGCGGTGACGGGGAACCCCCGGATCCGCACGCGGTCGACGCTGCTGGGCAAGGTACAGGTCGGCGAGTTCTCGGCGATCATCGGCCTCATCAAGCGCACCCAGCGCATCTACGGAAGGGTCTTCACGGTGAGCGGCGTGGTCACTGGCGTCCGGAAGGCGGCGCTCCACCGGATCGGCTACTGGACCACCGACATGGTCACCGAGGACATCGACCTGAGCTGGAAGCTCCAGCGGGATCACTGGGACATTCGCTACGAGCCCCGGGCCCTCTGCTGGATCCTGATGCCCGAGACACTGAAGGGACTCTGGAGCCAGCGGCTCCGGTGGGCGCAGGGCGGCGTCGAGGTGCTGCTGCGCTACGGGCCCAGCCTCCTCAACTGGCGTCGTCGGCGGATGTGGGGAGTGCTCCTGGAGCATGGGCTCTCGGTGATCTGGTCCCATCTGATGGCGCTGACCATCGTGCTCTGGGCAGTGGGGCTCGTCCTCCCCCTCCCCGAACCGCTCCGGGTCGGCTCCCTCTTCCCCGAATGGTACGGCGTGCTCCTGGGCTTCACCTGCCTCCTCCAGTTCGCCGTGAGCCTGACCATCGACGGGCGCTACGAGGGGGGCATGGGCCGGTACTACTACTGGATGGTCTGGTATCCCATTGCATTCTGGGTGATCAACATGGTGACAACCGTCGTGGCAGTCCCGAAGGCAATTCTCAAGCGGCGCGGCACGCGGGCGGTCTGGGTGAGCCCGGACCGCGGCCTGAGGGCTTCCCCATGATCCCGCCGACCTCGGCCATCCGGACTTCGTCCCCGGTGACCTCGCCTCCGGTGGCGCCGGCGCCGCCGACCCAGTCCCCGCCTCCCCCGGTGGTGAAACCGTCCGGCCGCAGGGTGCCGCCTCGACCCGACCGGAACGGGCTCATCATCGAGCGCCCCGATCTTCAGCCCCGGCGGGAGCGCATCGTCTACGGCACGATCACCGCCGTGGCGTGGGCGCTCTGGATGTACCTGTGGCTGCCGCTGGTCACCCTCGTGGCCTGGTACTTCGGCGCCCGGGCCTTCATCCGGGAAGTGGTGATCCCGGATCGGGTCACGCTCCTCGCCACCGGGGCGACCTACCTCCTGGTCATCCTCATCCTGGGCGGAGCCCTCCTCGTCTGGTCCCGCTACAACCTTCGGAGATTCGGCGGAGAGGATCGGCGCACGGCGTCGGCACCCCTGGGCAGAGAGGAGATCCAGGCCTGGTTCGCGATTCCCGCCACCACGCTCGACTTCATGCGGAGCGAGGGCAGCGTGGTTGTGCAGCATGGCGAGGCGGGCGAGGTCGAGGGCGTGCGCGCGCCGGATCCCGAGGCCTGGCCGGTACGGAACACCGAGGGCTCCCGGCGGGGTTGAAGGCGGGGTTATGTTGCGGGGGGCCCGGACTGGACCGGCCCGGGGGAACCCCGCCTCGTCCGCCGACTCCCCTTCATTTGCCCCCGGGGGCCCTGCATGACCGACTTCATTCGCCAGATCATCGACCGGGACCTGGCTGCCGGAAAGCACCCCGACGGGATCGTCACCCGCTTTCCGCCGGAGCCCAACGGGTTCCTGCACATCGGCCACGCCAAGTCCATCGTGCTCAACTTCGGGCTGGCGGACGAGTACGACCCGGCGCGCTGCCACCTGCGCTTCGACGACACGAACCCGGCCACCGAGGACGACGTCTACGTCCAGGCGATCCAGG
>REBP01000173.1 GCA_007692665.1 Gemmatimonadales bacterium
CTGAGGCCGCCGTCGATGCCCTTCCTGGAAACGACCCGGTGAGAGTCAAGTTCGAGGTGAACTGCAACGATGCGCGGCCTGCACTGGAGCTGATCCGAATCCGACACGAAGTCAGGACCCGCATATGGGACGAGGATGGGGAAATCCTCACCTTTCAGCCGGAAGAGCTCATCGGAACGAAGTTCAGGGCTCTGGCCCAGCGGCGGAAGGGTCGCGACCTCTCCGACCTCTGGTTGGCTCGCCGCGAACTGAGGATTCAGGACGCTGCGCTGGCGACCGGGGCAGACCACTACCTGACGCATGAGGGGATCGCGCCGGCCACCCTCCGCGAGCGCCTGGCCGGCCATGTCGTTGATCCGGAGTTCTGCGGTGATCTTTCAGCACTGACGATCCGTCCCTATGACGGGTTCGACCCCGCTGCAGTGACGCGGGAACTCATCCGATGGACGGATCAGCACCTGGACCCACTCTACCACGCTCGACGAAACAGGAACGCCGTGCGCAGAGATCAACGACGATGGGCGAAGGAGGGGGGGTGGGCTCCGGGGAAGATGCGGTGCCCCGAGTACGAACTCGCTCGTGGTCAATTGAACCGCTGCAAGCACTGGCTTGCACCAGACGAGGCCTGCCCGCTTCACGGGGGCTGAGGGGCCGGCGCGGATCGTCATGACCCACGGGTGGCTCCACGAGGGCGAAGCGCCGGAAGCCGTGGACGCCCGGGCCACCCGCATCACCGTGGACCTCTTCGACGAGGGGCCCCGCACCCGCATGGTCTTCGTGCAGCGGGGCTTCCCGACGCGCGAATCCCGGAACGGCCACGAGGAGGGGTGGAGGAGCTCGTTCCGTCAACTCGACGCCTCCTGGAGGCGCGGCAGGTCGCTTGAACTGAGGCCGCTTCGCAGGATGCGGAGGGGCGGGTGTTGGCGTACGGTTCGGTATTCGCTGGAGGGGGGGCGGAGGGGGTAGCCGGGCGCGTGGTGCGAGTCCCCTCCAGCCAACCTCGGTCGAAGGGTCTGAGCCGTACCTGCCGTGAAACCAGTGCCACTGCACGGGCCCCGGAAGGGGGGGGCCGGCCAGTCGCGCCCCTCCCCCGTTGCATGACAGCGGAGTCTCCTCCAGCATACGAGCGGTGAGGGCTGGGCAAGGGCGTCAGATTGCTCCTTTGGTTGGAACTACGGTGTGCTTATGGGACCTTGCATCTTCTGTCAGATCATCAAGGGCGTGGAACCGGCGCACAGGACGTGGGAGTCCGAGGATTTCCTGGCCTTCCTGACCATACGCCCCTGTAATCCCGGCCACACCCTGCTGATCCCGAAGACCCATGTCGACAGTGTCTTCGATCTGGAAGAACCTCTTTATTCCAACATCTTTCGGGCAGCGAAGCGGTTGGCAGAACCGATCAGGCAGGCCACCGGGGCCAAGCGGATTGGAATCGCGGTGGAAGGCCTCAGCGTGCCTCACGTCCACCTTCATCTCGTGCCGCTCCACGACGTTGGCGAGCTGGACCCGAACCGACACATCGAACAGACGCAGCAGGAACTGGCCGAAATGGCCGGCAGGATCAGGAGGGAGATTCCGAAGACGGGAACGGAAGGCGAGATCTAGCAGGAGCGTGAAGCTGCCTCTTGGCGCTACCGCCCGCGACGGTGCGCCGGGCTGCACAGGTCCTTTCGCTCCACCCGGACTGCCCCTACGATGGAAGGGAAGACCGCCCCCGAGGGGGCCCCGGGCCGACATCGTCCCGCGCGCAGGAGTCCTGATCGTGTCCAGCTTCGAACCCCCGGACCTTCCCTCGACTTCCCGTCGGACCTTTCTTCGAGGCCTTACCGCCGCCGCCGCCGCGCTCCCTCTGGGTGCCCGGGGCCTCGGGGCAGGGGACCGGGGCCTGGCGCGAAGCGCAGGAGGGACCATGGGGGGGAGCAGGGGTGGCAGCCGCAACCGGCCCATCGGGCGTACGCCCCTCGTTCGCCTGGAGCGCGTGGTCGACCCGGACGGCGCCGAGATCTGGATGAAGTGGGAAGGCGCGAATCCCACCGGGAGCATGAAGGACCGGATGGCACTCGGCCTCCTGGAGGCGGCGGAGCGGAGCGGCGAACTCCGCGCCGGGATGCGCGTGGTGGAGCTCACCGGCGGGAGCACCGGGAGCTCGCTGGCCATGGTAGCCGGGCCCCGGGGCTACCGCTCCCACTTCGTCACCTCCGACGCCATCTCGCTGGAGAAGCGACGGGCCATGGCGGCCCTGGGCGCCACCCTCGAGGTCATGCCCAGCGGTGGGGAGGGGATCACGCCCGAGCTCGTGGAACGCTCCCTGGACCGGGTGCAGGTCCTGGCCCAGGACCCGGACACCTACTGGACCAACCAGTTCGAGAACCCGGCCAACGCCCTCGGCTACCTGGACCTGGGACGCGAGATCATGGAGGCCGGCCCCGTGGATGCGTTCGTCATGGGGGTGGGCACGGGGGGCTGCCTCACGGGGGTCGCCAGGGCCCTGGACCTGGCGGGGGTGGAAGCCCACGTGGTGGTGGTGGAACCGGCGGCCTCCCGGGCCCTCTCGGGCGGACCCACCGGAGGCCACCGCATCGAGGGGATCGGGCTCGGGTTCGTGCCGCAGACCTTCGAGCGCGAGCGGGTCGACGAGATCCTGGCCGTGTCCGACGAGGAGGCCTTCGAGGCGACCCGTGCCCTTGCCCGGGAGGAGGGGCTCTTCGCCGGGCCCTCCTCCGGCGCCAACCTGGTGGCGGCTCGGCGGGTCGCATCCCGCCTCGGCCCCGGTCACAGGGTGGTGTCCCTCCTGTGCGACACGGGGCTCCGGTATCTCGACAGCGAGCTCTTCGACCCCGACGGGGCGGCGGCGGTACCCGGGTCGTGACGGCCCGATCCTCGAGCCCATCTTCACGGCAATCCTCCAACCGGAGACCTTCATGGACGCCCAGCGACAGGACCTCGTCGACGCGCTCGAGGAGCTGAACCAGCGGGCCGACGCCCTCGTTCGTCGCCACACCGCCGAGGACCTCCACTGGAAACCCTCGCCGAAGGGCTGGTCCATCGCCGAGTGCATGGAGCACATGAGCACCTCCCTCGGGCTCTACCTGCCCTCCTTCGAGGCCGTCCTCCGGGGCGGGGCACGGAAGGGGGAAGGACCCTTCGCCTGGGGGCCCTTCGCGCGGGGATGGATCCGCCTGGTCGGTCCGGGGGGGCCGAAGCTCCCGACCCCCGGTTCCATGCAACCCCGTGCCGCGAAGCACCCCCGGGGTTCCGGTGGCCCACAGGGGAGCCCCCGTCCCGATCCCCACACCCTCCTCGCCGACTTCAAGGGAGGAAACGACCGCCTGGCCGCGCTGATTCGCGCCTCCGAGGGGATCGACCTGGCCCGCACACGGACCCGCTCCCCGGTCATCCCTGTGCTGCGCTTCTCCCTGGGTGCCTGGTTCGAGACCTGTGTCCAGCACTCCCGCCGCCACATGGATCAGGCGGAGCGGATCTCCGAGGGCCTCTCGAAGGAGGGGTGAGAGAAACCTTTCGGTCGGGCCCGCGGGCTAGTTCCGCGGCGCCTGGCCGGCCACCCGGGGGCGATCCGGATTCCGGGGACGGGGTAGGGCCGACCCGTCGTTTGAGGAACTGAGGCCGCTTCGCGGGATGCGGAGGTGGGTGGGGTGGTGGTCCCCCTGTTTCGGAACCGTTACCGGGCCTTGATCACCCGGACCGATGGGCCGAGCCAGATTCCGACTCCCTTCCACCTCTCGAGGATTTTCTTCATGTCAGAGCCCTGGCTCCCGCCCCACGCCCCCCCGCGCCTTTTCACTCGCCGGGACTTCCTCCGAGTCGGCGCCATGGGAGGCGCTCTCGCCGCTTTCCTCCCCGAGCACGTGCTCGCCGACCCCTATGCCCCGTGGCGAGTCCCCCTCGGGCCGGGCCACCCTGTCAGGGTGCGCGGTCGGGTCCACGTCGGAGGCCGGGGCCTCGGGGGCGTGGCCGTCACCGACGGACTGCGGATCGTCCAGACCGGCGCCGACGGGGCGTTCGAGCTCGCCACCAATTCCCGACGGCAGTTCGTCTACATGACCCTTCCGCGGGGGCATCGGATCCCGGTTTCCGAGACGGGGACGGCCCGGTTCTACCAGGTGCTTCCCGACGACGGGAGAGAGGAATTCGACGCGGAGTTCGCGCTCGAGGCCCTCCCGGAGGGCGACGAGCACCACGTGGCGCTGGTCCTTGCCGACATCCAGACCCAGGACGCCGGAGAAATGGCCCGCTTTCACGCCGAGACGGTTCCGGACCTCGAAGACACGATCCGGGGACTGGGGGGTGCGCACGCGTTCTCCATTGCCTGCGGTGACATCATGTTCGACGACCTGTCCCTCTTCCCGGACTTCGAGCGGGCCGTGGCAAGGGTGGGGATTCCGTCCTTCCAGGTGGTGGGGAACCATGACCTGGACTTCGACGGGGCGACGGAGGAATCCTCCACCCGCACCTTCCGTCGGCGCTACGGTCCACGCTACTACAGCTTCGACCGGGGCGCGGTGCACTACGTGGTCCTGGACGACGTGTTCTGGCACTCCGCCGGCTACGTCGGCTATCTGGATGCGGACCAGCTCACCTGGCTCGAGGCCGACCTGGCCAGGGTCGAGCCGGGCACCCCGGTGGTCATCTCGCTCCACATCCCCGTGGAGGGCACGCGGGCGCTCCGGGAGGGGCAGGCGCGTCCGACCCTCGGAGGCTCGGTGGCGAACCGGGACTTCCTCTACCGCCTCGTCGAGCCTTTCCGGACCCACTTCCTTGCCGGCCATACCCACGACGGGGAACACGTCTTCCGACAGGGGACGCACGGTCACGTCCTTGGCACCGTCTGCGGGGCCTGGTGGGCGGGGAACCTGGCGGGAGACGGCACCCCCAACGGCTACGGCGTCTACGAGGCCCGTGGCGAGGAGATTCGCTGGCGTTACAAGTCCACCGGCCAGGACGCTTCCCACCAGATGCGAGGCTACGCCCGGGGCGCCGTTCCCGAGGCCGCCGGCGAGGTGGCGGTGAACGCCTGGGACTGGGATCCCTCCTGGGAAGTCACCCTCTGGCAGAACGGAATGCGCAGGGGACCCATGTCCTCTCGGGTAGCGATCGACCCGCTGGTGGCCGAGAGCTTCGTGCCGGACCGGCTCCCGCCGCGGCGCCAGTGGGTTCGGGCCTATCCCACCGAGCACATGCTCTTCGCCCCGGTGGAGCCTGACGCCACCGGACTCACCGTGGAGGCCCGCGATCGCTTCGGCCGTGTGCATTCGGCCCGGATCCCGGACCCGGCCTGAACCTCCGCGCCCTCCTCGCAGGACCTCTTCCTTCAACCATCCAGTCCACATGCGCCGATCCGGCCTTTCCGTGGGGCGCTTCCAGCGCGCCCTCAGCCACTCCGCCATCCTGGCGGCCGCACTCCTCACCTCCGGCGGTGTGTCCGCCCCGGACCCGGGCCAGGTCCCCCCGGTGGAACCCCCCCTCGTTGCTGCGCCAGATGGCCGACCGGAGCACGTGGTCTTCATCTCGGTGGATGGGCTCCGCCCGGATTTCTATCTCGAGTCCCGGTGGCCCGCCGTCATGATGCGCCACATGGCCGCCGAAGGTGCCCATGCCAGGGGAGTCCGCGGGGTTCACCCGTCGGTGACCTACCCATCGCATACCACGCTCGTCACCGGCGCCATGCCCGCACGCCACGGCATCTACTACAACTCCCCCTTCGAGCCCGGGGGGCAGACCGGCCGCTGGTACTGGGAGGTGGAGCATCTCCAGGTTCCTGCGCTCTGGGATGCGGTGCGCGCCGCCGGAGGGACGACCGCATCCTTCTGGTGGCCCGTCACCGTCGGGGCCGACATCGACTGGAACGTCCCCGAGATCTGGCCCCTCGATGACGGCGACCGGACCGAGGCCCTCCGGGCTCATACCACCCCGGTCGGATTCCTGGACGAGCTGGAGTCCCGGGCCACGGGCCCCCTCGACGATTCCTTCCGCGGTGCCTGGCTGTCCCGGGCGGATCGGATGGCGGCCATGGCGGCGTACACGCTCCGGGAGAAGCGCCCCACCCTCATGCTGGTTCACTTCACCACCACCGACTCTCACCAGCACACCCACGGCCGCGAGCACTTCATGGTGGAGCGGGCGGTGCAGGCGGTGGACCGGGGGATCGCCCGGATCGTGGAGGCCGCCGAAGACGCGGGCATCCTCGACCGCACCACCTTCATCATTACCGGGGATCACGGGTTTTCGGACATTCACACCCGCGTGGCCCCGAATGTCTGGCTGACGGAGGCCGGGCTCATGGAGGATGCGCCGGACCGGGGGGACTGGCGAGCCACCTTCCACACCTCGGGCGCCTCGGCCTTTCTCATGGTGAGGGACCCCGCCGACACGGCTGCCGTGCGAATGGCACGGGAAGTCATCGAGGCCCGGCCCCCGTCGGAGCGGCGGCTCTTCGATGTCATCGACGACGCGGCCATGCGCGCGATTGGTGCCGACCCCAACGTCCCGTTCAGCCTCTCGGGCGTCGACGGCGTCAACATGATGGGGGCGCGTTCGGGTCCGGCGGTTCGGGAGGGGAGCGGGGGCACCCACGGGCACTACCCCGGCTTCCGCGACATGGAGACGGGCTTCGTGGCCTGGGGGCCGGGGATCCGCGCCGGTGCCCGGGTCCCCCTCATGGGGATGGAAGACATCGCCCCTGTGGTGGCCCACCTCCTGGGCCTCGACTTCCCCACCCCCGACGGCGTCCTCCTCCCCGGCCTCCTGGAGAATCCCTGATGCGCAGTCTTCACCCTGCCCGCGGTAACCGCCTCCTTCCTTTCACCGCCCTGGCCCTCTCACTCGCCACCGCGTTCGTGGCGGGGTGCACCGACGGCGACGGACAGGCTTCGGCCGGACAGGCTTCGGCGACCGTCCCTGCCTCCGAGGATCGAATCCCCCCACGGATGGAGGCCCACGCTCCCCACTACAGGGCGTTTCCCACCCCCGACTCCCTGGCCGCCTACCTGGATGCCCGCTCGGGTGCCGGCGTCCTGGTGAGCGCCCATCGAGGGGGCCCGGTGGAGGGCTTTCCGGAGAACTCGCTCCCCACCTTCGAGCGGTCCATGGGCTTCGGCCCCATGCTCCTCGAGATGGATCTCCGGGCCACCGCCGACGGACGCATCGTGGTTCTCCACGATAGTGACCTGGACCGCACCACCACCGCCTCCGGCCCGGTCGGGGACTTCCGGATGGAAGAACTTCGCGAGATCCGGCTTCTGGGAGACGAGAATACACCCGACGGGGCCTGGCTTCCCTCCCTCCAGGATGCCCTGGCCTGGGCTGAGAGACGGGCGATCCTTCGTCTCGACGTGAAACGGGGCGTGACCCCCGAGATGGTGGTGGCCGAGATCCGTGAGGCCGGCGCCGAGGCCCGGGTCATGGTCATTGCACAGGGGCTGGACGAGGTTGCCGCCTACCAGGCCCTGGCGCCGGAGCTGATGCTCTCGTTCTGGCACGATCCCGACCGGGACGGCTTCCTCACCGAAGCCGCCTACGAGGAACTGGTGGCCACCCCCCACGACCACTCCCGCTACATCGTGGGGCTGGGCTCGGTTGGGGCCGGCTGGAGCCCCGAGCTCCTGGAGCGCCTCCGGGCCCGGGGAATCCGGGCCATGGTGAGCACTTTCGGGGAACTGGACCGGGCCGCCATGGAAGACGGAGCCTGGGAGGGGTTCTGCCCCCTGGTGGATGCAGGTGTCGGGGTCCTCATCACCGACGCCGTGGAAGAGGCCGCCCGGGCCATCCGGGAATGCTGAACTCCTGCGGCGCCTGACGCTGGGAGACCGGCAGCTGGACGAATCCGCCCGACCCTCGTTCCAACAAAACGCGGCCCCGCCGGCATGACTCGCCGACGGGGCCGCTCTGTTTTCCTCGCATCACCAGGCCCTTCGGCCTAGAAGTGGTAGCGCACTCCGAGCTGAATCTCCCAGGGCCGTCCGGAGAGCCCGGTGGTCCCCACGTTCTCGTTGACCGAGTAGACGTAGTCCTGCCGCTCCTGGTCGAAGCCCGTGATGTTCAGAAGCGTCTGCCGGGATCCCAGGTTCCGGTTGGCGCCCCAGTCGGAGTTCAGGAGATTGGCGAAATTGAAGACATCCACCACCACCTCGGCGCGATGCCCGGCAACGGTGGGGAAGAACCGGCTTGCCCGCACGTCCAGGCGATTGCCCCACAGGTTCCGGCCCCCGTTCCGGGGTGCGATCTGCCCCAGGCTCGCGCGGATGTAGTCAGCGGCAAGGTTGTCGGGGTTGGCCAGCACACGCTCCATGGCGGCGGCAACCTCTGCAGGGGTATTGGGATCGGCCGGGTCGAACACGAAGGCCAGGTTGTTGTTCCCCTGGCCGTCACCGGTGATGTCGCTCCCGGTCATGAGAGAGAATGGCGTGCCGGACTGTCCCTCGTAGCGGGCGCTGAGGCGGAAGCCCCAGTACTCCGGGAGCTGACCGAAGGCCACGACCTTGTGGCGGAAGTCGTAGTCCGAGGCCGTCAGAGCCTGTAGATCCCGGTGATCTCCGGCCACCGGGTTGTTGATGACGGGATTGCAGCAGTTGAAGGAGAGGTTGTCCCTGGTTTCGTTGAGGGTGTAGGAGGCGCTGACCATGGCGCCCCCTCCCAGGGGAACCAGGGCGTCCAGCACCAGGGCCCGATTCTCCGACTTCCCGGCATCCACGAGCTCGAAGACCCGCCCGAAGTCCCGATTGATGCGGGCGTTGTTCACGCTGGGGCGACCGTTGCTGCCGATGGACGAGGCGGGGACCAGGACCGGCCGACCGTCCGGCAGGGTGAAGGCCGGGTTCTCCACCAGGTTCCGGTCCACGTAGGCATAGTTGCCGCTGGTGCGGGAGGCCATGACGTTCACGCCCATCGACGCCCATCCGAGGTCGTGCCGGTAGGCCACGTTCGCCTTCCAGATCATGGGAAGCCGGTACCCCTCGCCGATGACGTTGAGGAACTGGGGGGCGGCCTGTGCCTCCCCGCCCGACGGGATTCCGGGAACGGCGGACTGGTCCTGGCGGAACCGGTTGAAGTCGGGGTAGGGGACGTTCTCCCCCTGGAAGGTGATGTCGGCAAACTGGTTCCCGGTGCCCAGGTACGCGTTCACCGTCGTCCAGTTCAGGGTCTGGGCGCGGAAGGCGCCGCCACCGGCCTGAAGGAGGCGAGTTCCATCGCGCCGGGGGTCCCAGGTCACGGTCAGGCGAGGCTGGAAGCCGGAGAGGTCGGCCTCAGGGAAGCGGTCGGTACGAAGGCCAAAGACCTCCTCGGCCATGGGATTCCGCTGCGGCTGGTTGAGAAAGGTCTGGACATCCCAGCGCACGCCGCCCTGCACGGTGAGGGCGTCGTTCACCTCGAGCTCGGTCTGGGCAAAGAGCCCCATCCAGAGGGCCCGGGGGGTGGCGAAGTTGAACCGTCCTTCCACCGGAGCCTGGCGGGTGAACCGGAAGGGGTCCATGGCCTCCAGATCCGCGAGAGACTCGAACTCGAAGAGGCCGCCCTGGTTGTTCGATTCCTGGGACCGGCTGAGGGTCAGCATGTTGTCGGTCCCGAAGGTCACGAGCTGGTTACCAAGCTGCAGGTAGCTCGTGTTGGCAAGCTGGACCTGAACCTCCCGGTGCTCGGAGGGAGAAAGCCGGTTCCCGCCGAAGTGGACCCGCGTGTCGCCAGTGGTGCCGTTGGGGAGGTCGGAGCGAATCCGGACGAAGCCGCGGGGAATGTCGGTGTTCGGCTCGTTGAAGCGGGCCAGGCGCACCACCTGGAGCTTGGCTTCGTTGGTAAGGGTCGGTGTCAGACTGGAACGGAGGGAGAGAAGCCCTGCCAGCTCCATCGAGCGGGAGCCCTCTTTCGCCTCGAGAAGCGTGAGCTGCTGGTCCCCTCCCCGGAACTCCGGGTCCTGCCACCGCGTCAGGTTGGTCCTGAAGGTGAGGGCGTGGCGGTTGGAGATCTGCGCATCCAGCCGGCCGAAGATCGCCTGGTTCAGCGGGGCCCGGGTGAAGGTCCCGAACTGCCGGTCCCGATCCTGGAGCCCGTAGTTGGTCTGGAGGATGTCCAGGAGACGGGACAACGAGTCCGCAGACACCCGGAAGTTCACTTCATCGTCGCCGTTTCGGATGTCTCCGTTGACGAAGGGGGTGGACTCGAGCTGCTGGTCGTAGGCGACGAAGAAGTGGACCCGGTCGCGCACGACCGGCCCCCCGATGCCGAACCCGAACTGGGTCTGGCGGAAGTCGTCCGGGCGGCGCCCCTGGAAGTCCTCGGTGGTGAGGCGGTCGTTCTTGTGGAATGCGAAAAGCTGACCCGAGAGTTCGTTCGTCCCGGAGCGGGTCACGGCGTTGACCCCGCCGCCGGACCGGCCGTAGGTGACGTCGTATTCGTTCCGCGTCACCTCGAACTCGCGAATGGCAGCCATGGAGAGGGTGTAGGCGCCCTGGCCGGACGAGCCACCTGAGAGGCTCCGACGGGTCGACATCCCGTCGATCAGGAACTCGGTCTGGGTACCCCGCTGGCCGGCAATGGAGAGGTTTCGCCCCCCGGTCCGAATGAAGGTGGGGTCCAGGCTCGCCAGGTCGGAGAAGTCCCGGCCCTGCGCCGGAAGCGCCTCGATGGCATCGCCCCGAATCGAGGTGGCGGCAACGCGACGGGTAGCGATCTCCCGGGTCCTGTCGGTGAGAACCGTCACGCCTTCCAGGGCCACTGCGGCGGTGGGTAGCTCGAAGTCCACCCGGATCCGGTCGCCCATGTTGAGTTCGAAGCCTTCCTGCTGCACCGCCTGGTACCCGAGGCTCTCGGCCCGGATGCGGTAGGGCCCACCCAGGGGAAGCTGGCGGGCGTTGAACTGCCCTCGGTCGTTGGCGAGGGCGTTGGCCCGAAATCCCGTAGAGGTGTTCTCGATGGTGATGAGGGCAGATGGCACGGGACGCCCGTCCGCGCCGGTCACCGTGCCACTGACGGCGGCGGTGGACTGGGCGGCTGCACCGGGGGGTGCAACCAGGAGTCCCAGGGCGCCGAGACCGGCGATGGCCAGCACCCTTGCAAGGTGAGAGAAACGTGAAAACGAACGTGAGTTGTTCATGACGGGATGGCTCCTCATCCGGGGGGGCGGAGCGCAGCCCCGGGTCGGCGCCGATGGCACCGACCCCAGGGAAGAATTCCGAAATGGAGGGCTGCGGGATGGAGCCGAAAAGATGGGTGGCCAATCGGACGATCGGGTAACCGCGGCAGCACAGCGCCGAAACATTCAGGTGCCGACAAGACTCTCGCGGATTCTCGCCACGGTGGCGGCGTTCCATGCATGCCCGTCGAGCGTGGAATGCACTCGATTCCGGCTCCGCTCAGCTCGACGCCCTCCTGGAGGCGCAGCCATGAACGGCGCCGCGCTCCTCGCCCACCAGCTCCGGGTCGTGCACCTGGTGGCGGCCCAGAACCTCGAGGGGATGTCGGCGGAAGACGCCCTCCTCCAGCCCCCGGGGGGCGGGAACTGCGCCAACTGGATCCTGGGGCACCTGGTGAACGTCCACAACGACCTCGCCCGGGTCCTGGGGGTGGAGCCGGTCTGGGAGGACCCCCGGCTTGCCCGGGCAGGGGCCGAACCCATCACGAACCCGGACGAGGCCATCGACTGGGAGGCGCTCGTGGCCCGCTTTGCCGCCGGCGAGGCGCGGATCGCCGGCGCGCTTGCGGCCCTCACCGAGGAGGAACTCGCCGCGGTGATCCCCACCCCGGCCTTTGGCGACACGCCCCGGGGGATCTTCCTCGCCACGGTCCTCTTTCACCAGGCCTACCACGCCGGGCAGCTCGCCACGGCGCGGCGCCTGGCCGGCCACCCGGGGGCGATCCGGATTCCGGGGACGGAGTAGGGCGGGCCCGGCGCTGAAGGAACTAGTAACCGACGGTTTCGGAATGGAAGTGCGGCAGTCCGTGTCAGCAATGAAGGAGCGAGGCAATGCCGACTAAGTGGCGAAGGGGACATTGGCACGTACATCACGAAGCGCAGAAGCAAACACTGACCATTGTGCATGAT
>REBP01000123.1 GCA_007692665.1 Gemmatimonadales bacterium
AACATGCCCAGGACGAGGGCGTGGAAGGCTGCCTCGGCCAGGGGCCCCACCCGGGTGCGGGGGGCCCCGATTCGGCCGGCGGGGACGGGTCGGGCCAGGAGAACGAGGAAGACGGCGACGAAGGCCCACCCCAGCAGCGCCACGTGGGAGTGGGCATGGAGCAGGTACCGGCCGTCGAACAGCGGTCTGCCGGCACCGGTCCACTGGTACCGGAGGAGCACGCCGGAGGCCAGGGTCAGCACCAGGTACGCCCAGGCGGCGAGGCGCCACCTGCGGAGCGATCGCCCGCCGACCCGATCTAACCGAATGACCTGCCCCTACTCCGAAAACAGCGCGATCGCGCGCAGCAGTTCCTCGATCCGGAACGGCTTGCGGAGGAAGAGGTCGGCCCCGTCCTGGCCGGGAAGCCGGGAGGCAGGTTCCGAACTCATGAGGATGATGGGAAGATGCTCCCACTCGGCATGGTCGCGGATGGCCAGGATCAGTTCGTCGCCTCCGACGAAGGGCATGTAGTAGTCGGTGAGGACCAGGTCCGGCAGCCCCTCCCGGAGACAGTCGATGGCCTGCCTCCCGTGCCCCGCCGTGGCGACGTCAAAGCCCTCCATCTCGAGAAGGATGCCCAGCAGCGACCTGAAGCTGGACTCGTCATCCACCACGAGGATGCGCGGCTTCTCGGCGGGGGAGCGGGATCCGACGGTCATGGCC
This sequence comes from Gemmatimonadales bacterium, assembly GCA_007692665.1. GTDB lineage: Bacteria > Gemmatimonadota > Gemmatimonadetes > Longimicrobiales > Gaopeijiaceae > SKNW01. Next base: position 706 of record REBP01000123.1, read on the forward strand.
CGTTCAGCCTGTAACGTCCGCGGAGGATTCCCCGGGGTCATCGTCCCCTTCGGCGAGGCTTCGAACGAACCGGATGCCGCCGCTCCCGATGGTGAACTCGAACACGCTCGGGTCGAAGTCCTGGTCCCGCGCCTTGATGACCGACAGCGTCCGCCGCATTCGCGTCCGAAGTCCCAGGTAGCGGAGGAGGATGATGTTCTCGCTCAGGGATGCCTGGTCCCGCAGGGTGAGTGCCAGTTCGCCGCCCATGAGCTGGGGAGCATCGGCGGTCATGAGCGTGGTCACACCGCGTCGCCGAAGCTGGTGCGAGGCGGCAGCCAGCAGCGGCCCGAGCCGTTCGGGGTAGGTGAGGTTCCGGCTGAGTCCCTGGAGCCCGTCCACGACCAGCCTCCTGACGCCCCTGCGCTCGACGGCTTCCAGGATCGACTGCACGAGGATGTCGGCTTCGGTGTCCTCGGAAGCCATCCACATGAAGTCGACCGGCCCCGAGGCGTGGAGATGCTCCACCCCCAGCCCCAGCTTCATGGACTTGTGCTGGAGGCGCTCCGGCGTTTCCCCGAATCCTGCGTAGAGGCCCGGCTCCTCGGCCGTGCACTCACCGAGAAAGCTGAGCCCGAGGCTCGTCTTCCCGGAGCCGGAAGCACCCACGACGATGGTGGTGGAGGCCGAGGGGATTCCCCCACCGAGGATGCGGTCCAGGTCCGGGACCCCGGAGGGGACGAACTCGCTGGGAGCCGGATAGGGCTCGGAGGGCAGGCTCTCGAGGCGCGGCAGGATCCGGATGCCGTCGTCGCTGATGCCTGCCACATGGGGGCCGCCGATGAAACCGCTCCCCCGGAACTTGCGAACGGTCAGTTCCCGTACCCACCGGTGCCCGTCGCTCCGGCTGTCGAGCCGTATCCACCCGTCCACCATCGTGTAGTGGGGGAGCCGGGAGTCGTATTCGCGGCTGGTCAGGAGCAGGACGGTGCACCCGAGGAGCGACGACATCGACTCCAGCTCATTGATGAAGGTTCGGAATTCGGCCCTTGATCCCGCGTGGTCCTCGATGACGTACACGCCATCGATCACGAGGAGCGATGCAGAGGACCGGGAACTCTCCGACCGGATCAACTTGAGAATGCCCCGGAGCCCCTCGGTGTTCAGGACGTCGAACCCGCTCATGAAGCGCAGGTGTGCGTCCACGATCTCCTGGCTGAAGAACGACATGCCCCCGATGTTCCGCAGCATCCGGTGGTGGTCTTCGGCGAGGAGGGTCATGTAGAGCATCGTTTCGCCCTGCCTGGCCCGGTGGAACCCGATCTGGTTGGCGAGCAGGGTCTTCCCGGCCCCCGGGGGGCCCTCGAGGATGTAGACCGAATCACGGAGCAGGCCCCCGGAAAGCACGAGATCCAGCCCAGGCACACCCGTCGGCATCCACGGTGTGGGGTTCGACTTCGCTTCTGCACGCTCGGGACCCGTCGTCGTCATCTGCTACTCCCTTTTCGATCTGTCTGGCCGATGGGTGCGGTCGCCGCGATCCGTCCGGGAAGGATGAAGGGATCAACTTCGAAATGCAATTCCGGTGCCGCCCCCGAAGGCTGAGCTGGTAACCGGGCGGAGTCGCTCGGGATCACCTGACGCCGGCAACGAGCCGCTCCAGGATCGTGGGGTCGACAGGCTTGGTGAGATGGTGATCGAAGCCCGCTTCGCGCGCGACTTCCTTGTCTCGTTCCTGGCCCCACCCGGTCATGGCGATGAGTTCGACGTCTCTTCCCCAGGCGCTGCGGCGGATCCGCCGCGCGACCTCGTAGCCATCCATTTCCGGGAGACCGATGTCGAGGATGACCACCTCCGGTCGCACCGCCACTCCGACCTCGAGCGCGGCCTTTCCGTCCTTGGCGGTGTGCACGCCGTGCCCGCGGGCCTGCAGGAAGATCTCGACGGAGTGCAGGACATCGGGGCTGTCGTCCACCACGAGAACGCGGCGGACTTCGCCGGCGGCGTCCACGCCCGTGGACGCGACCGCCCCTCGCACAGGCGCGCTCGAGAACTCCTCCGGCAGGGCGGGAATCCGGACGGTAAAGCTGCTTCCCCGTCCCGGCGCGCTGTCGACGGAGACCTCGCCGTCGTGCAGCTGCACGAGCATCCTCACCAGCGGAAGGCCGATCCCGAGGCCTCCGGTGGGCGACCTTCCGGGCTCCCGCGTCTCCTGCGCGAACATCTCGAAGATGCGCGCCTGGTCGGCCGGCCTTATCCCCGGACCGGTATCCTCGACCCGGATGAGCGCGACATCGCTGTCAGGGTCCCGCCAGGCGGCGATGTGCACGGATCCGCGGTCCGTGAACTTGAACGCGTTGGAAAGGAGGTTGCTCACGACCTGGGAGAGTCGAACCGGATCCGCCTCGAGGGTGATCGGGCGCTCCGGAAAGCTGACTTCGAATCGCAGCCGCTCCCGATCGGGGTCGGGTCCCGCGACCTCGATGGCGTGGGCAAGGAGCATGGCGAGGTCGATGCGCTCCTTCTTCAGGATGATCTTCCCCCGGGTGATCCGGCTTACATCCAGCAGGTCGTCGATCAACCGCGACATGTCGGTGGTCTGCCGCTCGATGATTCCCACGAGAGCGTCGAACCGATCGGGCTGGTGGCGGACCTGGGGGAGGGCGCTAGCGGCCATCCGGATGGGAGCGAGCGGATTTCGGAGCTCGTGGGAGAGCGTGGCGATGAATTCGTCCTTCCGCCGATCCGCCTCTTTCGTCGCCCTCTCGGCCAGCTCCTGCTCGGTCACGTCCTGGGCCGTCCCGACGACGCGGGTCGCGGTGCCGTCGACGAACGTCGTGGAGCCGGTGACCTCGAGGCACCGAATCGATCCATCTCTGCGGCTCACCACCCGATACCGAGCGCGGTACCGGCCCTCACCTTCCGGGTCGACGGCCCGTCGAAGCGCCGCCCGTGCGCCCTCCGCATCGTCCGGGTGCAGGCAGGCTCGCCAGAGCTTGTAGGTGATCGGCGTCTCCGGCCCGACCCCGAAGAACTCCCGGGTACGTCGATCCCACCACACCCTGCCCGAGGGAAGGTCGAGGTCGTGGAGCCCGATCTGCGCGGCCTCCGTGACAATGCGCAGCCTCTCTTCGGAGTCCCGCAGCTCGGCGCCCCGAGCCTCGAGTGCGGTGATGTCACGAGCGGTACCGGCAACCAGATCGACGTCGCCGCTTCCGTTCAGCACCGGCGCAAAGGTGTAGTCCCAGGACCGGGGGCCGAGCGTCGCGTGCGGGAACGTGGACTCCCCACGGATCTGCCGCCCTGTGGCGACGACGTGAGCGATCTCCCGCTCGTGGGCTTCGGCGAGTCGGGGACCGTAGCCGAGCTCCAGAAACGTTCTTCCGAGGGCGTCCTCGAGGGTGCGCCCCCACACCTCGAGAAGGGCCTCGTTCGCGAACACGCAGCGACAGTCCAGGTCGAAGGCGCAGACGGGTTCCGGCGTGCTCGAGATGATCGTCTCGAGGAGCCTCCGTCTTCGCTCGCGTTCGGCAGCCGAGTTGACGAGGGGAAGATCGGTCATGGGATCACGTCCATGAGCAAGTGCCAGGGCTTCTCAGGATCCCGTCACCGTGGCCTGAAACTGGGCACCCGTGATCCCGGGGTATCCTTGACCGTACAATAACCGCCACTTCTTCCACTGTCCAACCTCCGGGTCGCGCCGGCGGGCCCTGGGGAACGCCCAGGAACGCGAAAAAGGACGAATCGTACTTTGACAAATCCTGGCCTCCTGGAGAGTTTCGGATGCGTCCGGGCAGGAAGGGCGGCCCCCGCGTCCCGGAGCAACTCTGGAACAGACATTGCGGGGGCAAGGAGCGAGGGGCCGACCCCCCCCTGACGTCCATCGGCAGCTTTCCGGCTGCTGCCGGCTGGGCACCGCGAGATGTACCCCATGTCCACTCCCTCCGCTGCAGGAGTGCCATGAAGACCTATTCCGACCCGGGTGAGCAGGACCCACGGCGCCGGCGCCCGGACCGCATCCCCCAGGACCCCTACCTCGCCTGGCTCGAAGGGGCGCTGGAGGAAGGGAAGGCAGACCTGCGCGAGCGGATGAAAGAACTCTCCTGCCTCTTCGCGGTGGACCGCGCGCTTCGTCGAGGCGACCCCGAGTGGCGAGTCTCCCTTCAGGAGGTTGTCGATGTGCTCCCCTCCGGGTTTCGTCTGAACCCTGCCCCGGGAGCCCGCATCCGGCTCGGCACCGAGGAGGTGGTCACGAGCGGGTTCCGGTCCACGGAGTGGAACATGACCCGGCGCATCGTGGCCGACGACAGGGAACTCGGCGAGGTCGAGGTCGCCCGCTCCCGTCCGCCTCCGGGTGGGGACGCGCCGTTCTCCCTGGAGGAAGCCAACCTCTTCGCAAGCGTGGCCGATCGCCTGGGCGAGGCCATGGGGCGCATCCACGCCGAGGAAAGCCTCCGGCAGGGCGAGATGTTTCAGAGGGCACTGATCCGTGCCTCGCCCATCCCCCTCTTCAGCATCGACACCGAGGGCTCGGTCGTCGTGTGGAACCCGGCGGCGGAACGGGTCTTCGGGTGGTCCTCGGAGGAAGTCTGCGGAAATCCCCTTCCCATCCTGGGCGAGGCCGATACCGAGGCGTTCATCGGGATGAGGCGCCGCGCCGCCGACGGCGAGACCCTCACCGGCGTTCCGTTCACCTGCCACCGGCACGACGGGAGCCCCGCCCCCGTGCTGCTCTCCATCTCCCCGGTACGGCTCCCCTTCGACGACGCGGGGCCCCGGGCCATTCTCTTCGCCGTCCAGGACCTGGACGACGCGGAGAGCGTCGAGAAGACGAACCGGCTCCAGGCGAGGCTCCTCGACTCCGTGGGGCAGGCGGTCATCGCCACCGACCTGGAGGGGCGCATCACCTACTGGAACAGGGCTGCCGAGTCCATCTACGGCTGGCCTTCCACCGAGGCGCTGGGCCGCGACATCCTTGACCTGGTCCCGTCCGTGGAGGCCCACCGCGAGGCGGGAGAAGTCATGGAAACCCTCCGGAGGGGCGAGCGGTGGACCGGCCGGATGGAGGTGCGGCGGAGGGACGGCTCGACCTTCCCCGCCCTCGTCACCAACGCGCCGATCCACGATGCGCACGACCGCCTCGTGGGCGTGGTCGGCGTGTCCACGGACATCAGCCAGGTCCGGGAGCTTGAGGCCCAGCTCCGCCATTCCCAGAAGATGCAGGCGCTCGGGGGCCTGGCGGGTGCCATCGCCCACGACTTCAACAACCTGCTGACGGTGATCCAGGGACACACCGAGATGCTCGCGCACGACCTTCCCCGGAACTCCCTCTTCAGGGAAGACATGCAGGAGATCATCGCCGCCACGCACCGCGCCACGCGGCTGACACGACCCCTTCTTGCCCTGAGCCGCCGACAGGTCATGGAAGAGATCGTTCTCGACCTGGGCAAGTCGCTCGCCGACATCGAGCCCCTCCTGCGGCGGCTGATCCCCAGCCGGATCCAGGTCGAGGTGAACCTCGTCGGGAAACGGGCAACGGTGTACGCCGATCCCTCGCAGGTGGACCAGGTCATCATGAACCTGGTGGTGAATGCCGTGGATGCGGTGAAGGGGGTGGGAGAGATCCGGCTCGGCGTCGACCGGTGCACGATCACCCCCGAATCCGCGGTCACAGGCCCCTGGGAGGCACCGCCGGGAACCTACGCCCGCCTCACCGTGGCGGACACGGGCGAGGGGATGACCGCCGACCTCGCGGAGCGGGTCTTCGAGCCCTTCTTCACCACGAAGCCGCCGGGGCAGGGAACCGGGCTCGGGCTGAGCACGGTCTTCGGGATCGTGAAGCAGGGGCGGGGGCACGTCCTGCTGACCTCCGAGCCGGGCGAGGGCACCACCTTCGAGATCCTCTGGCCCCTCGTCGAGGCCCCCGGCGCTGTCGAAAGCGCCGCGAAGGCAGGCGCCGGGAACTCCTCCGGGAGCGGCCGCGACCGGGACGAAATCCGCCTGACGGAGGGTGCCGCCACGGTACTCGTCGTGGACGACGACCCCGGGTTCCGTGCCGTGGTCCAGCGGATGCTGGAGCGGTCGGGCTACCGGGCCGTGACCGCCACCAACGGTCGGGAAGCCGTCGACATGCTCAGCGGGGAAGCCGAAGGTATCGTGCTGGTTCTGAGTGACGTGGTGATGCCGCTGATGGGAGGCTCCGCCCTCCTCGAGTATCTCGAGGAGACAGGCCCCGGGGTCCCCATTGTCCTGACGTCGGGCCATCCCGACCGCGAACTCCCCGAGGACGTCCGCCGCCGGGCAGCCGGCTTTCTCCGGAAGCCCTTCGGTCCGGCAGGGCTGCTCCGGGTCGTTCGCGAGGCACTGGACAGGTGACTCCTCGTGGAACAGCGGCAAGGTCCGGATGGCTTGTGCGACGGGCCGGTTGTGGCAATTGTCGGAGGACCCTGCCATCCTTCCTCGAGCCTCGCGTCGGAACCTCCCCCGCCTCCCGCCGCCGCATGCCACCCCCGAGGCATCATGTCCCCGCCCGCCCCGGGCACTCCACCCCGGAGTTGCCGATGATCCCCCCGGCCCCCTTCGTCATCGAGGACTTCCGGCAGGTCTACGAGGCCGTGGCCCTCCCCGTCCTGATCATCGATCACGCGACCTGGCGCATCCTGGCCGTGAACAAGGCGGCCGTCGAGCAGTACGGGTACGAGAGGGAGGAGTTCGTCGGCCTTCCGGTGCTCGAGGTGCGTCCCCCCGAGGGCCGGGCGGATGCCCGGCGGGTCATGTCCGAGATCCCGCACGGATTCTGGAAGACCACCGTCGTGCAGCACGTGCGGAAGGACGGATCGGTGTTCAGCGCCGATGTCTGGTCGCGGGACACGGTCGTGGACGGGCGGAACGTGCGGATCGCCACGATCCACGAGGTGACGGAACGTCTCCAGATCCAGCAGGAGCTGCAGCAGGCGCAGAAGATGGAGGTCGTGGGCCGGCTCGCCGGCGGCGTTGCCCACGACGTCAACAATGCCCTCACCGCCATCACCGGCGGCCTGAACCTCCTGATGGAGGATTTCCGGGGCGACCCGGACACCAGGACCCAGCTCGAGGAGATTCTCGCGGCATCCCACCGGGTGGCCCTCCTCACCCGCGGTCTCATGGCCTTCAGTCGGCAGCAGGTCATGCGCGCCGAAGTCTGCTCCCTCGCCGAGGTGGTGGAGAGCAGTGTCGCCCTTCTGCACCGTGTCCTCGAGCGTCGGGTCGAACTCCGGACCCGGATCTCACCCGGACTCTGGCCGGTGCGCATCGACCCGGTTCAGTTCGAGCAGGTGATCATGAACCTCGCCGTGAACGCCCAGGATGCCATGCCCGCGGGGGGCACCCTCGTTCTGGCCACGGAAAATGTGACCATTTCCCGGAAGGATGCTTCCGAGGATCCAGGGGTGCCTGCCGGGGACTACGCCGTGCTCACCGTCCGTGACACCGGGACCGGCATGGACGAGATCACCCGTGCCCGCATCTTCGAGCCCTTCTTCACGACGAAGCCGCCTCCGGAAGGAACCGGCCTGGGCCTCTCCATGTCCTACGGGATCGTCCGCCAGAGCGGCGGCTTCATCCGGGTCGAGTCGGAAGACGGTGTGGGAACGACGTTCCGGATCCTCCTCCCCCGGGCCGACAGGGAGCCCGCGGCGGTCTCGTCCACCCACGGCGCCGCAGCGCGGGGAGCCCGCACGGTTCTGGTGGTGGATGGCGACGTCGAGGTTCGGCGTTTCACCTGTCGGGTGCTGGGAGGGCTGGGGTACGCGGTGATCTCGGCCGCCTCCGCCGAGGAAGCCCTGGCCATGCTGGATGCGTCGGCGGAGACCCCGGTCCTGCTCGTGGTCAGCCTCGGCCTTCCGGACCGGGACGGGGAGGGGCTGGCGGACCGCCTCCAGGGGGCGGACCCCGGACTCGGCGTCATCTTCCTGTCGGACTACGACCTGGAAGGAGACAGGCTCAAGGCCGTCTCCGGAGGTCGCCAGATCCTGCCCAGGCCCTTCTCGGTGGGAACGTTGACCGAGGCCGTGCGTCGCGTCCTGAACGACTCCTGAACCTCCGTTCCTGCGCCGCTCCCCGCTACCCGGCCTGGCCCTGGATGCTTCGGGGGGGCACCAGCACGGGGAGCTTCCCCGGGAGTACCTCGATGGAAAGGTCCGCGGCCTCTCCCGGCTCCCCGTCGATGCTCACCGGCAGCAGCTCGCCCCCGGTCCGGACACGCACCGAGCGGCCCTGGAGCCGAACGAGGGCGGGATGGTCGTCGTCTCCTCCGGCGAACAGCCGGGCTGCCAGCCCCGAGAGCTCCAGCCCCGACGCATCCAGAAAGACGACCACCTCCAGGAGCCCATCGAAGGGGTCCGCCCCGAGCGCCACCGGCATGCCTCCCCCGGCGGAAGACCCGTTGCCGATGATGAGGTTCAGTGCGCGGTGCTGCGTGCGCTTCCCGTCGACCTCCATCTCGATGGGGTAGACCGAGCGGTCCTTCCACGCCTCGACACCGGACCGAAGATAGGAGAGGGAGCCCCAGGCGGCCTTGGTTTCCCCGTCGATGGTGCCGTGAAGACCGCCGGAAAAGCCGCCGGTCAGTGCATTCAGGTAGAAGGGAGCAGGGGCCCCGTCCAGCGTGAGCGACACCACGTCCATGAGGCGCCGCTCGCCGCGATCGAGGAGTTCGAGCGCCTCTCCGATCCGCAGGGGAATCTCGAGACTCCGGGCCAGGTCGTTCCCGGTGCCCAGCGGAAGGATTCCCAGCGTCGGGAGGTCCGGCTCGCCAGGCCGGAGACCCCTCCGGTCCCGGGTCTCGGAAGCGCCTCCCACCAGGCCCCGGGCCACCTCCCTGATCGTTCCGTCGCCTCCCGCAGCCACGACGAGGGAGGCGCCGGCGTCCACCGCTTCGCGGGCGAATCGCTCTGCGTCGCCGCCCTCGCGAGTGCGACGAACCGTGGCACCCGGGCGTGCATCGGCCCAGTCGCCGATGACCTCCAGATCCGACCCGTCCCCCGCCCCGGGGTTCACGATGAGGACGATCTTCCCTGTGTGCATGGCGGCTCGGGTCTCCAGTGGGTGGGTTGCGCGCTCCTCCTCCCCTGCCGGTCACATCCCCGTCGACCGCAGGCTCGTGCAGTCCCGTAGCAAGAAGTTCACCAGCGCCCCGACGCTCCGGGTGTCCAGGGGGACCCGGGCGGCATTGGTTGACTTATGGCTACATGTAATAATAAGTTGTTCAAGGGATCCCGCCCCTCCCGGACCCCCCCCACAACCCTCCCCAGGAGGCTCCATGATGCCCCGCCTCACCCCCTCCAGGTCCGTTTTTCCGGCCCTTGCCGCCCTGCTCCTGGTTTCTGCCTGCTCCGGACCTCCCACGGGGGACTTCGAGCATCCGGATCTCCTGGATGCAGAGGACTCCGCTCGTGCCGAGGCGCTGGGCGCACCCGCTGCCGGTGCACTGGCCCAGGGGCTCATGTCCCGGCTTGCCGAAGCCATGGAACAGGAAGGGGTCGCCGGCGCCGTGTCCTTCTGTTCGGACGAGGCCATCCCCCTGACACGCACGATTTCCCGGGACCACGACCCCAGCCTGGAGATCAAGCGGACCACGATGCGGTGGAGGAACCCGGACAATGCCCCCGACGAATGGGAGGAACGGATGCTCCGGTACCTCGAGGCCATGGAGGGGATCGAACCGGGCTCCGCGCCGGAAACCGTCACGGCCCAGGGCCCCGACGGGAGCCTGCGGTTCTACCGCACGCTGCGGACGGCCCCCATGTGCCTGCACTGCCATGGCACCGATCTGGACCCGGAGGTCCGCCAGGTGATGGAGGCGCGCTACCCCGAAGACCGGGCGACCGGCTACGGGGAAGGGGACTTCAGGGGGCTCATCCGGGTGCAGATTCCGGGGGACGCCCGCTAGAAGGGCAGGTCGTCCGCTGACCCGTCGTCCATGGGAGCCTCGGAGGGCCACGGCTCGGCGGACGAGGAGGGCGGGGCACTTCCGCCGGCCTGCTGGCCCTGGTCCTGGCCCTGGGGCCGTTCGACCCGCCACGCCTTCACGTCGGTGTACCAGCGCCCGTTGTGCTCGCGGCTCTGAAGGTCGATGTGGGCGCTGATCGTCTCGCCCTCGGTGATTCCGAACTGATCGATGTTGTCGCCCCACTGGACGACACAGATCTGTTTCGGATACTTGCCCTCGGTCTCGATGATGAACTCCTGTTTCCGCCAGGGGCCGTTGCGGCTCTCGCCCGACTGCTCAGGAAGGATCTGCGTGACTTTGCCCGTGATCTGAAGGTCCATCGGATGCGTTGGTGTTGGGAGGGAAGGGGCTGCCGGGAAGGGTACGCCGACAGCGTCCCGGGGACCCGCGAAGATCCCCGGCAACAACCAAGGTAACTCGAAACCGCCGTCCCATCGCGGGGCAGGATGCGTGGGCTTCCGGATCGTCGAAGCTCGCATCACCCCCCGGGTCTCAGCTTCGGAAGGCCCTCCGGGGCGAGGCAGGGCGCTGCAGCTCCTCGGCCAGCTGGTCCGGTCCCTTTCCGAAGATCGTCAGGTGGGGATCGGTGGCCTTCTTCCACCAGCGGTCTCCGCTCGCCAGTCGACGCACCTCGTTCGGAGAAAGACCCACCACCGAGATCCACACGCGCTGGAGGTCCTGGATCGGACCGAGCACCTCCCGGAGGCGTCCGATGGGGGTGTCCACGTCACCGTCCGCCGTGACCACGGCCAGCTCCATGTCCGCGTCGGCGACATCCTCGCCCCGGGCCACGCTTCCGTAGACCCAGGCACCCATCGGTTCGGGCACGAGGTTCTCCATGGCGGTTCGGAGCGCCTCCATCACGGTGGCAAACCGTTCCGCCTCGGCATGGAATAGCGACCCGAGGGCGAGGTACAGGGGGTGGCCCACATCGGGCCGGAAGAGACGGCTCCTTCCCTCGCCGAGCTGCTCAACGATGCCGCCCCGCCGGAGGGCGTCCAGCGAGTTGCGAACCCCCTGCGCACTCAGGCGGGTCCGCTCGGCCAGGACCCGGACCGCGAGAGGCCGGTCCGACTCCAGGAGTTCGCGAAGGACACGGACGGATCCGGGCGTCGCGAGGAGCGTGCTGGTGGGGTGCCTGAGGAAGCTCTCGGGGGCGTTCGGAGTGCGCACGGCAGGGGCTCCCAGGTGGAAATCAGGGCAAGTATTCTGTGCTTATGCAAATCTTTGTGTGTTTTGGTCTTTCCGCAAGTCCTGACCCTCCCGGGTCCATGATGCTGCCACGGAAAGACTTGGGTTTCGGACCCGCCCGCTTCCGTCACTCCGCCTCTCTCGCCTCCGCTGCCTGGTCCATCTTCAGTTCCTCCAGCGTCTCGTTGCGAGACGCAGCGATCAGCTTCTCCACCTGCGGGGCCGCGACGACGGTGATCAGGGGGACGGTGAGGGCCGTGGAAACGAGGATCTCGAGCCAGAGGTCGAGGTCGAGTCCGGCCCAGCGAAACAGGTAGGTGATCAGGAGAACGCCGGGAAAGACGCAGACCCAGATCAGGAACGACATCATCAGCTTGTCCCGCCATCGCATGGCCGTACTCCCTCCGGTGGTCGCGAGCAGAGCTCCGGAGCAGGACGATCCTGCCCGGGTCCTCCTCGCCGATTCTCTCTCCTTGTCCGAACTTCCGGCGAGGTTCCTCCCGGCTTCCCGGCACGGTCTCGTCCGGGGCGCCGAACCGGGGTCGGCGTCATTCTTGCAACCCATCCTGCAACCGGTACACCCACGAGGGGTCGGAGAACGGAGCCGGCCCGGAACCCTTCCCCCGGTCGCCGACGGAGGCATCGTGACGTCCCTTCTTTCGCTTGCGGTGGCAGCGCTGGGTGGGGCGCTCCTGGGCCTGGAGCGCGAGAGCGAGGGGAAGGCCGCGGGACTCAGGACCCACCTTCTCGTGGCTCTCGGTGCCGCACTGGCCACCCAGATTTCCGCCCAGGTCACCGGCTTCGGGAGCCCCGGTCAGGGCGACCCCGGAAGGATCGCGGCCCAGGTGGTGAGCGGCATCGGGTTCATCGGCGCCGGCGTGGTCATCCAGTCGCGAGGGTCCGTCCGTGGGCTCACCACGGCCGCCACCCTGTGGGTCGCCGCGATGGTGGGAATGGCCGCCGGGATGGAGGCCTACCTGCAGGTGGCCTTCGTCACGCTCGTTGCGCTGCTGGCCCTCCGCGGGCTGACGGTGCTGGACGCATGGTTTCGCCACCGGCCGCACTGGCACGTCGTGGAGATCACCTGGGCGCGCGACCCCGGGACCCCGGAGGAGATGCTGGAGCGAGTCCGAGCCGAGGGTGTGCCGGTCCAGTCGATGGAGGGGGTGTTCGCGAGGGAGGGCGCCTTCGGATGCCGCGTTCGCATCCAGGGACGGCGGGAGGAGGTAGCCCGGACCGTGGTCGAGCTCGGAAGGGATCCGGCGATCCGGGAGGTTCGATCCGTCGGGTCGGGGTGAAGGAGGCCGACGGGTCCGGGCACCGGACAGCCGGTTCTGCCCCTCGGTCGAGGTTTCTGCGCAGGAGAGTGCGGAGACCCTTTCCGCGCCGCGCGCCATGCTCAGGTCTCGTCACGTGCGCCGCCCGACCCGGGCGAACCCCTCGAACAAGGACCACACCATGAACGCTGGCAGACGTCGCCGTACCCGGAACCTCCTTGCCTTCCTCCCCGGCCTCGCGCTGGTTGCGGTGGGGTGCGATGCGTCGCCCGCAGCGCCGGTGGATGCGGAGCTTTCGGCTCATGACCACCACGCTGCCCACGCCGCGGCCGCGCTTCGCGGCGGGCCTCCATCTCGCGCCACGCCGGTCCGCGCCCACGGGGACCTCCTGAAGGCGGTCCGGCAGCAGACGGCTCGCTTCAATGCGACGAAGCAGGCCGAGCGCTTCGGCTACGAAATCGATCCGCACTGCGTGGCCCACCCGGACCTCGGCGCCATGGGGCACCATGCGGTGAACATGGACCTCGTCGACCCGGTCTTCGATCCGATGCAGCCGGAGGCACTCCTCTACATCCCCAACGAGGACGGAAGGCTGAAGCTCGTGGGCGTCGAGTACATCGTCATCAATGTCGGTCAGGCGTGGCCCGAGTTCGACGGGACGCGCTTCGACTTCGAAGGGGTGCCTCCCCTCATGGCCGCAGGGGTTCCCCACTGGAGCCTGCATGTCTGGGCACACGCCGACAACCCGAGTGGGACCTTCTTCCCCTTCAACCCTGCGCTTTCCTGCAGCTAGCCTGGCAGCGCCGACGCCCTGCGGCCGTCCGGCGCCATGAGGGCTTCGACCCTCGGCTTCCTCGTGCACCCGGCCGAATTCCGGCCGGGTGCACGAGAGTCTGGACACCCGGCAGTGAGGCTGTGCACCGGCTGTCGGGCATCGCCGCGTCCGACCCCCGCGGGACCGCGGGGGTCGCGATTGCCGGCCGGGACGCGTATGTTGGGCAGGTGACGTGGCCGGCGAGGGCTCCGGACGGCCACGCGGAGCCGCGCCCTGCGATGCGGGCTCGAAAATTGCACACGACGGGAGCGAACGTATGCGAGTGTTCTGGTATTCCCGGGACCCCGACGAAGGGGCCGGTCCGACCCCGCCCACCTCTGCTCGCCCCCGGAGCAAGCCGATGCGAACACATCCAGTCACCCGCCCACGATGACCCGTATCGCGCTGCAGCGGTGCGACCGCTTCGTGGGGCGCACGATGAACTGGATGTACGATCACCTGCTGGCCCTGCCCAGGTATCGGCCGCTCGTGCTCACCGATTCCCTGGAGAACCGGTCCGAGTTCCCTGAACTCGAGGCGTGGCCCTGGAACCAGGAGACCCTGGCAAGGCGCGCATGGAGAAGGGTCGGCGGACGTCGTCCCTTTCCGCTGGATCTCAGCCGGCTCCGCGGCCGCGACCCCGCGCTCCTGCACAGCCACTTCGGATGGGTGGCGGCGGGAGACCATGACCTCCGCCAGGCGCTGGGTGTGCCGTGGGTCGTCGGGTTCTACGGGGCGGATGTGCACGAACTACCCGCTCGACCGGAGTGGCTGGATCGCTATGAACGGGTTTTCGCCGAAGCGGCGTGTGTGCTCCCCCTTGGACCCCACATGGCCAGGCGACTCGAGGAACTCGGCTGCCCGGCGGAAAAGGTCATTGTCCACAACCTCGGGGTGGATGTGGGCGCACTGGCATACAGCCCCCGCACCCGCGACCCGGGCCAGCCTCTCCGCATCCTCTATGCCGGGACCTTCCGCGAGAAGAAGGGCGTTCCGGACCTCATCGAGGCACTGCACCTGCTCCATGCGGACGGCGTGCCGGTCCATCTCGACCTGGTGGGAGACGCCACCCCCAAGCCGGGAGATGCGGAGATCAAGGTCGAGATCCTGGCCGGGATCGAGCGCTGGGGGCTCGAGGGCATCGTGACCCGCCACCCCTTTCTCCCCTTCGGCGAACTCGTGGAACTGGGGCGCCGCTGCCATGTCCTGGCGACCCCGAGCGTCACGGCAGCCTCGGGAGACTCCGAGGGCACCGTCTTCATCATCCAGCAGATGATGGCCACCGGAATGCCGGTGGTGGCAACCCGGCACGCCGACATCCCCTACACCTTCGGGGCGATGGGGGAGCACCTGGTGCCCGAGCGGGATCCGGAGGCCCTGGCGGGGGCTCTCCGGCGCTACGTGGACGACCCTGAGGCACTGGAGGACGACGGGCGGCGCTTCCGCGTTCATGCCGAGGAAACCCTCGACATCAACGTATCGGCGGCCTCCCTGGCGCGAATCTACGACCGGGTGGTCGAAGGGGTTTCTCCCGTCACCGACGGTGGAGCGGCCATCGCCACCCCTGCCTGAGCGGGGGCGAGAAGCGGAGAACACTCGTCCGGCCGTGCCTCGAAGCCGGCGCCGTGATCCCATTCGAAGGCGACCACGCGCCAGCCCTCTGCCAGCGGGACCCTTCGGGCCAGTTCCTCGATTCGATCTGCCACCAGGTCAGGGACGGACCAGGCCTGTCGCCAGTGGTTCCGCTCAACCAGAATGAGCCCGCTCCGCCGGCACGCCACGACCATGTCGACGGTCTCGGGACGATGGATCATCGGGGTGCCCGTCTTCCAGTTCCGGGTGAATTCCGGCCGGGGGGTTCCGGATCGGTCCTGGTCGAGGTAGTTCACGGAAAGAACGAGCTCGCCCCGGCCGAGGAAGTACTGGGCCTTCTGCTCCGTCGAGACGACCACGACGTCCGCGCCGCTGATCTCGTCCTCGAGTTCCCGTGCAACGGCGCCCCAGTCGGCTTCCCCGCGGTAGAGAACGGGGAAGGGCCAGCTCGCATCCGTGCCGCCGATCATCCGGGCCGAGTACGGGAAGGCCGAGTTTCCCCAGGCGGCGAAGAGGAGCGAGAGGGTGAGGAGCCCCACCCCGGCCCCCATGGCGATCCGGCGGCTCCCGGCGCCGATGATCCCTTCCACGCCCCGGGTGAACTCGGCCAGAAGCCACCGGAGGAGGGGTCCCACGACCACCCCGGTCAGCGCGAAGAAGAAGGGCAGCACGTAGAAGATGTACCGTTCAGCCTTCCACGCGCTGACGGAGTGGACCGTGAAGACCAGCGCGAAGACCAGCAGCCAGAGCGAGGAAAGCGAAGGCTGACGACGCAGCGCCAGGAGGGCGATGATCGGGAAGGAGGCCCAGAGCAGCGGGTAGTGCGACAGGAGATGGTCGTGGTAGAACCTGAAGTTCGAACGGTGGGCATCGGCCCAGAGGTCCACCTGGTCGAACATTCCGATGGCCCGGTACCCGAATCCCGAAAGGTGGAGCCAGGCAGCGGCCCCGAGCAGGAGGGCACCGAACCCGAGAACGGTGGCTGCCGGCCGGGTTCGGTGGATTCCGATGCGGATGACTCGGAAGCCGAGCGCCCCGACGAACCAGATTCCGATGGCGCCGAGGCCCACCAGGGAGCTGAACTGAACCGAGAGGGCACCCCAGGCGAGCACGAGCCCCCCGAGGAGAAGGAGGGGGGCGGAGCGAGAGCGCCACGACGGGAGTTCCACGAGTCGCCACGCACACCATGCGACCCCCAGCAGGTAGAGGGCCTGGAACGAGTAGAACCGGGTGAGCTGGGAGTGGTAGATCGCCTGCGGCGCGAGCATGAGCAGGATGCCCGCGGTCCAGCCCTCCCACCGACCGAAGGCCTGGCGGACCCAGAGGAAGACGGCCACCACGAGGAGCGTACCGGCGAGCACCGACGGAAGCCGTGCTGCGGACAGGTTTTCGCCGAAGATCGCCATGCTTCCGGCGACCATCCAGGTAAAATGGCGAGCCCGCAGATACTCTGCGCCGCTGTCGAGAAGCAGGGACCCCTCGCGGAGCAGGGAGCCGGCGGCGATGACGTGGTTCATCTCGTCCACGAACGGCGTGTGATCCAGGTTTGCCAGCCGAACCAGGAGCGCCAGCAGTCCGATCGCACAGGCCTCCGCGACCGGGAACCCCCGGGCGTCGGCCGTCACCGATTTTCCTGGAGCGACCCTCACGCGGAGCTCGTCGGAACGGTGGGGGACGTCAGATCCGCTTCGGGGGATGAAGGTTCGATGGGGGGCGTTCCGCCGGGCGGAAAGATCTCCCGGACCCGCTTCTCGCGGCCCGTCGGGGCGTTCACGTGCACGATGATCTCCCCTACCAGCCCGATTGCGAAGGCCTGGATCCCCATGACCACCAGGAGCGCTCCGAGGAGGAGCATGGGTCGATCCGCCAGCGCCTGCCCCTGGATCCGCTGTACCGCGAGAACGACCAGAATGATCGCGCCCGCGAGGAAGGAACCGGTCCCGAGCAGGCCAAAGAATCGAAGCGGCTTCTCGGTGAACCGCATCAGGAAGAGGAGTCCGAACACGTCCAGGACCCGGCGGACGTAGATCCCGGGGGCGTAGATCCGGGGCTGCCAGTCCCCCCGGTGCTGTGCCGCGTCCACCTCCACGACCTCGAAACCGGCACGGAGTGCGAGGAGGGGGAGGAAGCGGTGGAAATCCCCGTACATGGGGAGCACCTCGAAGGCGTCGCGGCGGATCGCCCGAACGCCACAGGCCACGTCATGGATCTGCCGCCCGCCGCCTACCGCGGAAACAAGTCCGTGAAAGACCCGGTTCTGCAGACGGTTCAGCACGGAATCCCGCCGTGGCCATCGACGTGCGATCGACATGGCGGCGTTGTCCTCGACCACCGGCCGAAGCACGGCGAGGAGCGCGTCGGCCTCGATCCGGTAGTAGGCCGGGAGTGTCAGGAGGACGTCATGCGACGCCCGCTCCGCGCCCACGCGGAGGAGGGCCGTGTCTCCACCGGCGAGACCCATTCGGAGGATCCTGATGGGCTCTCCCTCCGCCTGGAGCCGCTCCAGCGGCGCAAGACGGTCGAGGTAGTGCGGTTCCGCGATGAAGAGGAACTCGAAGGTCAGGCCCGCATCCCGAAGCGGTGCCGAGAACTCGGCGTACAGTTCCGCCAGCGGCTCGGGCCGCTCAGTGACGGGGACCAGGACGGATACCGCGACCTTCTTCATGCCCGCTGTTCTCCCCTTCGCCCGCTTCGGGTGGGATGGACCAGGAGTGAGGAGACGTCGATGCGGCGCCTCGCGTGGAAGACTGCCGACTCGGCCACCAGGCCGAGCATGACAAGATACACGCCCAGTCCGACCATCAGGGCCGTGATGCTGGGGAGGACGATGGCGTTCTCTCCGGAGACCAGGGCCGGCGTCAGGGAGAGCGCACCGAAGACACCCGCCACGAGGAAGGCCCAGAGTCCCGCGGCCCCGAAGAGGATCAGCGGGCGGTCGCGAAAGGACCGGATCGTCGTGATGACCAGGAGATCCGACAGGACCTTCCAGGTCCGCGAGAGACCGTACTTGCTCGAACCGACGCGTCGGGCGTGATGGCGCACGGGGATCTCGGCCACGCGGGCGCCCGCCGTGGCCACGGCCACGGCCGGGATGAAGCGGTGCAGGTCGGAATACAGGTGGAGGCGTTCGACCAGCTCCCGCCGGTAGGCCTTGAGAGAACATCCATTGTCGCGAATGGGGACCCCCGTCAGCTGGCGGATGAGACGATTTGCGACCCACGACGGGACCTTCCGGGTCAGAAGGTGGTCCTGCCGGTTCTTCCGGTACCCGGTCACCAGGTCATGGCCGTCCTCCAGGGCGTCCACCAGCGCCGGGATGTCGGCGGGATCGTTCTGCAGGTCGCCGTCCATGGTGACGACCACGTCCCCGCGGGCCCGGTCGAAGCCGACCTGAAGCGCGGCCGTCTGGCCATAGTTCCGGCCGAGTCTGATGACGCGGACCCGGGGGTCCCGTCGTCCCGCTTCCTCGATTTCCTCCGGGGTGGTGTCGGTGCTTCCGTCATCGATGAGCAGGAGTTCCCATCCGCCCCCGGGCCCCAGTGCCGAGCGGACCGCCTCCACCAGCGGGAAGACGTTCCCCGCCTCGTTGTAGAAGGGCACGACGACGGAGATGGTCGTCGCCGGGTTCATCGTCCCCCCCCCGGAGCCGCCGGGAGCCTCGGGAGTTCTGCTGCAGCGACGTCGCGTGCGGGGAGCCCGCGAAGGAGCACCGGCAGCGGCGCCGCTGGCCCGGCAGGTGACTGCAGGAACCCGGTGGGCATGAGAGGGTCGCCGGGACGGGGGAAGACAGTGACTTCTCGGGAGTTACCCGGGTCTGCGCCGGGCCGTTCAGTCCACGAAAAAGCAACTTTCATGCCCGGTTCAGGATGCGGGGCGAGGGCGGGCTGGAACAGGCGTATCCGTTGCCCGGTCGGTGGTTGCCGGGTGACCGGCGTCCTCCGGTGACGCCGTACCGTCCTGTGGCACAATGACCACCACCTGTTCACAATGCAATCATTTCCAGGTTCATCCTCTCACCTCTCCTCCTCAGCGCAGGGGTGGGGTACGAAGCGTGCGATCGATGACAGGGCTCGCGATCCAGTAGCTCAGGATCAGGCCGATTCGGGCAAGCACTCGGGGTGTCTGACTCGCGAGGATCGCCTGCCTCAGCTGCCGGAGCGCGCCGAGGCGGTCCCCGTGCTCGACGAGTTGCCAGGCAAGGCCAGTCGCCCAGACCCCGGAAAACTGGCGAGCCATGGCCGTGAGTTCCGTTCGCCTTTCAGCGGGAAATCTCTGCTCTGCGAGCCTGGCGATGCGGCGCATCTCTCGCGAATTATCCGCGAGGCTCGTGGCACGTCCTGTCAGCGAGTCCGAATGGTGTCGCCGCAACGCCAGCGGGTCCACTTCATACCAGAGCGGAAAGGACCCTGCGACGCGCAATCCCATGTCCCAGTCCTCACCGCAGAACCGAATCGAGGTGTTGTACCCCCCGAGCTGTTCATAGACGGCCCGCCTGACCACGGTGCAGGGACTCTGGAATGGCTGGTGCCGAGCCACCACGGCAAGCGGATCCTCCAGGATCCCGGATTCCAGCTGGAGGAGGGGTCCGACCTGGCGCCACCTGCCGGCCGAATCAAAACTGATCATTCGGCAGAAGGCCGCACCCACGTCGGGGTTTTCCGAAAACACCTTCTCCATTCGTGCATAGAAGCCATCGCGCACTGCATCGTCCCCATGCAGCAGGTGGACGAGCTTTCCCTGCGCCCGCGTGATGCAGGTATTGAAATTGGCCGTGTGACCCACGTTCTGCGGCTGTCGGAAAAATCCCACGCGACCGCGTCCGATTTCTCTCACGAGGGCTTCCGAATCCTCCACGGTGGAGTGATCGTCCACCACTTCGATCTGCATGTGAGCGGGACCCGGATCCTGGGCAAGCACGCTTTCAAGTGTCGCCCCGAGGGTCGCTGCGCCTTCATAGGTCGGGATCATGACCGACCACAGCGGTCGATCATCTGTCGGGGAGAGCGGCGCAATCTCCGGGACATCGTCGGCCATCCGGACTGCACCGGGGGTATCGTACGGCATGTCGTTTGCACTCTTGCAGCAAGGGATCCCTGACAATCCCGGGAAACTCCGGAAACCCCGAGCTTAAGGGTGTGGTGTCATGACGACAAGCGGAACTCGCCGGCAGGGCGAGGTGAGCGTGCTGCCCGAGGACGTTCCCACCAAGGAGTGGGGTGAGCCCGGCTCATACCCGGACAAGGTGGCCGAGCATCCGGAAGTGGTCGGGGGATGAGCCACCGATCACGGCCCGGCGATTCCATGTCGACCCCACGGGCATCTCCCAGGGTGAGCGTGATCATGACGTTCCTGGATCCGCCCCTCGGTTTCTTCCGTGAGGCGGTCGAGAGCGTATTCGACCAGACCTTTCCGGACTGGGAACTCATCTTCGTCAACGATGGCTCCGGCCGGGAGGCCAGCCGGGCAGCGGAGGAGTTCGTTCGGCTGGATCCGTCCAGGGTTCGCTGCCTTGCTCACGATGGAGGCGTGAACCTCGGAATTCCCGCCTCGAGAAACCTTGCTCTGGCCCACGCGCGGGGCGAGTTCATTGCGTGCCTGGATGCCGACGACGTCTGGGACCTGGCCAAGCTTGCCGCCCAGGTCCGGATCCTGGACGCCAGGCCCGACGTGGACATGCTGTTCGGCCGACACATGCTCTGGCGGTCCTGGGAAGAGCGCGACGGAGTCGGACGCGTGGACCAGGTGCCCTCGCTCGGCGTCGCGGACCGCACTGAATTCCGACCCGGGTCCTTCCTGCCACTGGTGATGCGGTCACGCATCAGTATTCCGCCGCCCTCCAGCGTCATGGTGCGGGCCCCGGCGGTCCGTTCCGTTGGCGGATTCGGAGAAGGAGTGTCAAATCATTACGAGGATCAGGCCTTCTACGCCAAGGTCAGTCTCAGGGGAGTGGTGCTCGCCTGTGACGACGTCTGGTGCCGGTACAGGATTCATGACGGATCGGTGACGCACGGGGCCACCCGAGCCGAGGGGCGAGCGGCCCGGCGCGAGTTCCTGGACTGGCTGGAAAACTATCTTGCCGGGCAGGGAGCCCTGGATGCACCCATTCGGCGTACCCTCCGACTCGAGCGCTGGGCTGCCATGGTTCCGCGTGGCCCCGGGATCCTGCGAGTGTTTCGCAGGATCCCCCGTTACCTGGCCCGCGGGATACCTGGCCAGTGATTCCGGGGCAGCGCAGTGTGGGGTCGACACCGAACAGCCCTCAGGCAGTTCTCGACGAGGCTCATAACCCAGGACGCCGGATGCGGTTGCTATACGTGAGCGGGACCTACGCCCCGAATGCCTTTTCCGGGAGCGAGCTGAGCGCGCACACCCTGCTGAAGCAGCTTGCACAGCATCATCAGGTCGACGTCCTGGTGGCCAGCGACGAACGGTATGCACCCCCACCTTCCCGGCGCCTCCTGTATGATGGTGTCGAGATTCATGGGATCCGTCACGAGCAGCGGGCCGACGAGATTCGGAGCCTTGTGGACAGCTTCGCCCCGGACCTGATCTACACGCAGCCATGGTGGCACGACGTGGCACTGGAAGTCGCCGGGGAACGCGGGATTCCGTCGATCATCCGTCTGCCCGATTCATCCTTCCCCCGCGATCTGGTCCTGTCTCCGCGCACCCGGCCGGCAGCGGTCGTGGCACAGACACGCGAAATGCTCGACACGGCACGGGGCTTCGGCATCACGGGCGTCCTGCTTCCGGCCTTCATCGACCTGGATCGTGTCCGAACCCGGGGTGAGGACGCGGATCGCCGCTTCGTGACCATGATCAACCCGGTAAGGGAGAAGGGGGGCTTCCTGTTCCGGGACATCGCGTCCCGGGCTCCGGACCGCGAATTTGCAGTGGTTCGGGGATGGTGGTCGCTGCGTGACTCCGAGGGCAGATTTGACGAGGTCAAGATCAGGCGAGCCTACGAATCCCAGGGTCGGGCCTATGACGGGTGGATTCCGGAGGAGCCGGACTTCACGGGCCTCGGCAACGTGACCGTGCTCCCGCCCCGGGACGCGGTGCACGAGATCTACGATCAGACGCGCATTCTGCTGTGCCCGTCGTTGTGGAAGGAGCAGTTTGGAAGGGTCATCTTCGAAGCGGCGGCCAATGGCGTGCTGGTCCTTGCCAGCGGGATCCCGACCCTCAGGGAGAACGCCGGCGACGCGGCGACTTTCGTCGACAGGTTCTCGCGACCAAGGGCCTGGTTGAAGCAGATTCGGCGCTTCGACGACCCTGTCGCCCATGAGGAGGCACGTCGTCGCGGCCAGGAATACGTACTCGAGAACTACAGCCTGCGAGCTGCCGGGCTGAGCTTTCTCGGTCTGGTGAACAGCCTGATCGGCTCCCGATGACGAGGAAACCACAGTTCAGTGCGGCGGTGCGGCGATGCAGAAACTTGTGGTGATGCTCATGCCCTACTTCGGCCGATGGCCCGAGTGGATCGACATCTATCTGGAGACCTGTCGATGGAACCCGGCGATCAGCTTCGAATTCTTCACCGACTGTGGTCCGCTCTCGTGTCCGCCACCACCCAATGTCAGGATGCACCGGATGACGCTGGACGAGTTCAACCGACGCTTTCGAGCCTGCTTTCCTGAACACGCCGGTGCCTCCACCCCCTACAAGCTCTGCGACCTTCGTCCGGCCTACGGCGCGATGTTCCCCGATCTCATCGAAGGCTCCCCGTTTTTCGGGTGGGGGGACCTGGACGTCGTGTACGGCGGGCTTGCTGCCTCGATCACGGACGAGATGCGACGCGCAGACATCATCTCCTTCAACGGCGATCACCTTTCCGGGCACCTCACCCTGGTTCGAACGGAACTGGCTCCGGATCTTCCCGGGCATTTTCCGGGATGGGCCGAGAAGGTGGACCATCCCGCGTACCAGCACCTGGACGAGCCGAAGACGGTCGCCGGCCTCGACGTCCACGCGCGAGAGAGTTTCAACACGCCGCTGTCACCGCTGAAACCCTGGACGAACGGGCGATTCCGCTTTCCACGGGAGTGGTACTGGCGCGAGGGCGTGCTGACCAGCGACCTCGATGGACCACGAGAATTCTCGCATCTCCATTTCATGCACTGGAAGGGCGGGGAGTGGCCGCGAGCGTGTGGCAATGCGCAGTGGGAGGGGCTTTCCCGGGTGGTGAACCTCCCCATCGAGGAAGCGAAGACCGGGTTCCGCGTCAATTCGACCGGGTTTCATTCCTGGACGGGGGAGCCAGCCCGCCGGTGGTGGAGCCGGCTGCCGTTCAGGTTCGGGACGTGACCGCATGACCGGCATGAGCGCCTCCTACAGGATACGACGAAGTGTCGAGAAGAATGCTCCCGAATTTCGGGCGCTCGCATCGCGCCGGATGCCGGCCTTCGCGGTGCCCTTCGGGCGGGCATCGAACACCGTTCCCGTCTTCTGCTTCCATGACGTGCAACCGGAGACCTTCGCGGCCCAGCTCGAGTTCCTGCGGGCGAACGGGTACCGGACGCTGGACGCCGACCAGGTGGCCGCGCGCATCCGGACGGGCGGATCCGACCCCGGGGAGGTCGCACTCTCCTTCGACGATGCCACCTGGACCTTCTGGACCTACGCCTTCCCGCTCCTTCGCGAGTACGGATTCCAGGCCATCCTCTTTGCCATTCCGACCACGCTCTCCGACGACGAAACCGAGTACCCGACCTGGGACGACCATCGTCGAGGCTCCTGCGGCCGCGAGGAGCTTGCAGGACGGGGAGGCCATCGCCCCTTCTGCACCTGGGGCGAGCTGAACACCATGCACCGGAGCGGCATCGTGGATGTTCAGTCCCACTCCCTCACCCACGTGCGGGTCCCCATCGCTCCCCGGGTTCTCGACTTCGTTCACCCGGGATTCGATCCCTACTACGGCAACTTCGACATCCCGCTCTCCGTTCTCGACGAATCCGGCGGGAACCGCCCCGCCCTTCGCCTCGGGGCTCCGCTATTCCGGTCGGCTCCACGTCTTGCCGGGCATCGCCGCTTCTGCGAGGCGCCCGATCTGGTGGAAGAGCTCACGGCCTTCGTGCGTTCCCGGGGCGGCGTGGAGTTCTTCGCCGACCCCGGGTGGCGCAGCACGTTGCGCGCCATCGTGCGACGCCGGCCGGCATCCCGGCTCGGTGACCGCGAGACCCGGGAAGAGCTGGCGACAGCCATGCATCGCGAGTTCGCGGAATCCAGGACTCGCCTCGAGCAGGGGGTTTCGGGAGCGGAGATCCGTCACTTCGCCTACCCCTGGTTCGCCGGGTCGGCACAAGCCGACGGGATCGCGGAAGAAACCGGATACGACGCGGTATTCGGAGGGCCGGATGTGGACACCGCCGACCGCGAGGGCGCAACGGGACTGCTCCGTGTCCAGCGGCTGCCCGACGGCTACCTCCTTCGCCTTCCCGGCCGCGGTCGGCGCGCTCTGGGATCCGTGTGGCGGGGTCGAATCCGGGGACCTCGGGTGGAAGAGCGCGGTCCTTCCGACGCCTCGACGCTGGAAACCGCGACGCGGTGGTTCTACTGGAAGCCGGCCACGGCCTGGTTCCGGAGCCTGGAGCTTCAGGCGTACGAAGCGGCCGCTCCGGAACTCGCGAAACCCCTCCTCGACCTCGGATGCGGAAACGGACTGGTCGCGCGGATGCTGGCGGAGCGCGGCATCGTGGATCGGCGTGCGCTGTATGGAATCGACCTCCAGCAGCGCGATCTGACCCAGGCCATGAACGGGGACCTCCACACGGGCGTTGCGCGGGCGGATGGCCGTCGGCTGCCGTTTCCGGATGCCGCCTTCGGGTCGGTCGTGAGCAACGGCGTCCTGTGTGCGATTCCGGATGGAGTGGACCAGGTTCTCGAGGAGGTCCTTCGCGTGCTTCGGCCCGGCGGTACCTTCGTCGTGACCGTCCCGACCGATCATTTCGTCGACTCGCTCTTCTGGCCGCGAAGCCTCGGGCGTTTCAGCAGCAGGGCCCGCCAGATCTACGTGACCCGCATCAACCGTCGACTGGATCACCACGGCCCCTACCATTCGGCCGAGGCATGGTGTCGCCGCCTCGAAGGAAACGGGCTGAAGGTGGACCGGATCGAGGGATTCCTTTCGGGCCGGGCGGGCATCGTCTACAATCTCCTGACCATGCATGTGTTCCGGTTCGTCACCGTGCTGCGCTGGTCGCCGGCCTTCCTTCGCTCGGGGGCAGCCGCGCTCCTTCGAATGGCGCTCCGTCGAGCCTATCTGCGGGAACAGGGGCACCTTCCCCGTCCGGCCTATGTCGTCATCGTCGGGCATCGCGGTCATGGCCCGGGGTCCGCGGGGAACGCGTGGTCCGCTCCGACGGGCGACGAATGACCTCGCGCCCCGCCGCACCCCGAGTTGCCCGCGTCCTGGCGTACCTGGCGGGAGCCGGTCTGCTCGCCTTCACATTCGGCGTCCTCCTCGCACTGAATGCAGACGACCCGGTGCTCATGCTTGTCACCGTCACACCCTTCGCGCTGGCAGCCGCGGGCTTCGCGTCGTTCTGGCCGGAGGATTCCTGGCGATGGGGCCTCAGGGTGAGTGCCGCCATCGTGCTCTTCCTGGCCTGGACCTCCATGGCGTTCTGGCTCAACAGCCGGATCGACCTCGTGCCGATGGGCCGCGCCCTGGTTGTCGCCCTGGCAGCCTGTCTGGCTGCCGCGCTGGCGGGCCGACTCCGACGCGCGACGCCTTCAGGGACCCGCCATGATTTCTGATGCCCGGTCGCTTGCGCCCGACTCGATCATCCGCGCGGACCTGTGCCTGGTCGGCGCCGGCGCCGTGGGGATCACCATCGCCCGAGAACTCGCGGACTCGGGGCTGCGGGTATGCCTGCTGGAGAGTGGGGGCCTGGAACCGGACGCCGACATCCAGGCTCTCAACCAGGGCACCAGCGTAGGGTTTCCCTACTACGACCTGGACGTTGCCAGGCTCCGCTACTTCGGCGGGACGACCAACCACTGGTCCGGGGCCTGCCGACCCCTGGACCCCATCGACTTCGAGCCGCGAGCATGGGTTCCCTACAGCGGCTGGCCCTTCGGAAAGGATCACCTGGACCCCTGGTACGCCCGGGCCCAGACGCTGTGTCAGCTCGGGGCCTACGAATACGAGCCGGACTACTGGGAGCGACCGGGCGCCCTTCGCTTTTCGTTCCCTGGCGATCGCGTCGTCACCGCCATGTACCAGATCAGTCCGCCGACCCGATTTGGTGAGGTCTATCGCAAGGACATCGAGACCGCCGAGGGGATCGAATGCCTGCTCCACGCCAATGTCCTCGGCCTGGAAGCGGACCCGTCCGGACGAACGATTTCGCGCGCGCGGGTGGCCAGTTCTCCGGGCCGCGATTTCCAGGTGCAGGCGCGGCACTTCATCCTCGCCGCCGGTGCCATCGAGAACGCCCGGGTCCTCCTGGCATCCCACCCGGAGTCTCCGCAGGGCGGACTCGGCAACGAGCACGACCTCGTGGGCCGGTTCTTCATGGAGCACCTGAGCGTGACGGGGGGCTTCCTTCTTCCATCGGATCCCTCGCTTTCGAGAGGCATCTATGACCACCGTACCCTCGAGGGGATCACGGTTCGGGCGTTCCTGGCGCTGTCTCGGGAGGCCCTCCAGCAGGAAGGCCTCCTGAACGCACGAGCATTTCTCGGGTGGGAAACGGACCAGAACGCACTGGCGGCCGCCTCGGTTGGCGTGCAGGGTGCAGACGCGATGATGGATGCCGCGCTCCATCGCAGGCGTCCGGGAAGTCTGGGCCAGAGCGTGCGCGATGTGATTCGGGAGTTCGACGCCGTCACCATTCACACCTACCAGCGCCTCTTCCGAGCCAACGCTCCCGGGCGGGCCTTCTCGCTCGTCAACCACATCGAGCAGGCTCCCGATCCGACGAGTCGCGTCATGCTTTCCACGGACCGCGACGCGTTCGGCACCCCGAAGGTCCTGCTCGACTGGAGGTTCGGCGAACTGGAGAGGCGGACCCTCCGCCGCACCAACGAGATCATCGCCCAGGAGGTCGGGCGAGCCAGGCTCGGTCGAGTCCGGCTCATCCCGGACGAAGAGCCTGCGCGCTTCCCGCCTGGTGTCCGCGGAGCCTGGCACCAGATGGGAACGACCCGGATGCACCCGGACCCCCGGCAGGGCGTGGTGGACGCCAATGGAAAGGTGCATGGCCTCGAGAACCTGTTCGTGGCCGGCGGCTCCGTCTTCCCGACGTCCGGATACACCAATCCGACGCTCACCATCGTGGCACTGGCGCTTCGTCTGGCAGACCACATGAAGGAGCTTGCCCCGTGATCGGCACCACGCCCCTGTCGCGCCGCGCCGTGCTGCGTCGGCTCTTCGCCCCGCTCGGGGCCCTGCTCCTCATGCCGCATCGTCGGCTGGTGGCGGGTACGATGCCGGGGGATGACGCGCGGCTGGACGCCGCCATCGCGGAGGCGTTCGATCTCGATCGCCGCGCCATGCGGCGCATCGGGGAAGCAGCCGTCCGGAGCGGATGTCTGGAGCAGCCGGCACCACTCGGCCTCGACATCGAGGCCTGCACGGGCGTCACGGCGCAGGAGTTCCTCGCCGCATCTCCCGCCGGACGCAGGCAACTGATCGACTCGGCCATACGAAACGACTTTGCGACGGGTCGCAGCGTCGAGGTGGATGGATGGATCCTGGCCGCCACCGAGGTTCGGATCTGCCTCGAGGCGCTATACTGAAGAACACCGGTGAGCTGCCGTGATCCGACGAACAGGGGCATGCGGATGGAACGAGGGGAACGAACTCTGGGCATCAGCGACCACTACATCAGTGGCGCCGCCATCATCGACCGCGGTCAGGTCCTCGCCGCCGTGGCAGAGGAGCGCCTGGCCCGCATGAAGATGGTGATGGGCTTCCCACGCCTGGCGATCGCCGAGGTCCTTCGCATGACGGGCACCACGGCCGCCGACCTGGATCGTGTGGTCGTCGCCTCGGAGTGGGGACACTTCCTGGACGGGCATGTCGACTTCAGTGGAGGGGTCTTCGGAGTCGAGGAAGGCTGGCTGCGCAGCCTCTTCTTCGCTGTCGGATCCCGGCTGAGCGGGCTGCGGTCGCGGCTCCCGATCCTGGAACGCCTCTACTTCGACCTGAGGAAGCCGGCATTCGCGCGACGCCGCGACCGGATTCGGGCCGTGCTCCGGGACGAGTTCGGGTTCTCGGGTCCCGTTGAATTCGTTCCGCATCACCTGGCGCATGCAGCGGGTGCGTTTCTCGCGAGCGGCTTCGGGGAGGGACTCGTCGTCACGCTCGATGGTGCCGGGGACGGGGACTCGTCTCATGTCTACGACGTGCGCGACGGGAAATGGACGCTGCTCCATGCGGTTCCCTCCTTCGACTCCCTGGGGGACTACTATGGCTACGTCACGCAGATCAGCGGCTTCAAGGCGGGCAAGCACGAGGGAAAGATCACCGGGCTTGCTGCCAGCGGCGAACCGAGGTATCGGGATGTCCTGGACCGGTTCATTCGATTCGAGGGCGGATCCATCGTCAATGTCGGAAACACGTTTCGGCATGCCGCCCTCCGGAAGCTGCGCCGGGCCCTCCCGTCGGACTTCTCCCGCGAGGACCTGGCGGCAAGCATGCAGTCCGTGGCGGAAGACATCGCCACTCGATACGTGGCGCACTGGCGAGAGAAGACGGGCCACACCCGGATCGCCCTCGCCGGTGGCGTCTTCGCGAATGTGAAGGTGAACCAGCGGATCCACGAAATCGAGGGCGTGGAGTCGGTGTTCGTCTATCCGGCCATGTCCGACGAGGGGATCGCGGCTGGAGCCGCCCTGTGGCACGGGCGGGATACTGCCCCGTCGACGTCCCGCGAGGGTGAACCGCGGCGCTGCTTCGACCAGGTCTACCTCGGTCCCGAGTACACGCCCGACGAGATCAGGGCGGCGCTGAAGGCGGGCGGGGTGGACTTCACGCAACCGGAAGACCCGGTCGGGGCGGTCGCCGACCTCCTTGCCCGGGGCTTCGTGGTGGCCCGGTTCGCCGGGCGCATGGAATATGGTCCACGAGCGCTCGGAAACCGCAGCATCCTCTATCGCCCCGATGAACCCTCCGTCAACGACTGGCTGAACGGTCGGCTGGGGCGCACCGAGTTCATGCCCTTCGCACCGGCGGTGCTGTGGGAAGATGCACCCCTGTACTTCGAGGGCCTGCCGGGGGCCGAGGACGCGGCCCGATTCATGACCATCACCTTCAATTGCACGCCGCTCATGCGCGAGCGCTGCCCCGGGGTCGTCCACATCGACGGCACGGCCAGGCCGCAGCTGGTCCGGGAGTCCGACAACCCGAGTTACTACGCCATCATCAGGGAGTTCAAGCGTCTCACGGGCCTGTCGTGCATCGTGAACACGAGCTTCAACATTCACGAGGAACCCATCGTCTGCACGCCGGACGACGCCGTGCGGGCGTTCAGGGTCGGACATCTGGACGCCCTCGCCATCGGCCCCTTCCTGGCCATGAACCCTGCCGCCGAGAGCGAGCGGGTTCGCCGAAGCGAACCCGACGCCATGATCGCAGGGGGCGCATGACCTCCGTGCTCATCACGGGAGGCACGGGCTTCATCGGCTCCCGGCTGGCCCTGGGGTGCCTCGATGCGGGCGACACGGTCCGGGTGCTCGGGCAGCGACGCACCCCCGCCGAGGCCGAGAACGCCCGTCTCCTCCAGGCCGCCGGCATCGAGGTGATCGAGGGCTCCATTACCGATGCATCCGTGGCGGCCCGGGCCTGCAGCGGCATGGACGTCATCCATCACCTCGCAGCCGCCCAGCACGAAGCGAACGTTCCCGATCGCCACTTCCACGACGTGAACGTGGGTGGGACCCGGACCCTTCTTGACGCTGCCGTCGCGGCAGGGGTGCCACGCTTCGTCCACGGGAGCACGATCGGGGTCTTCGGCAGCGGCGGAACCGGGCCGGTGACCGAAGCGGCTCCGCTCGAACCCGACAACATCTACGGGGCAACCAAGCTGGAGGCTGAATCCGTGGTGGCGGGCTACCCCCCGCGGATTTCGGTTGTCATCGTCCGCATCTCCGAGACGTACGGCCCGGGAGATCAGCGGCTGCTCAAGCTCTTCCGGGCCCTCGGGAAGGGCCGCTTCGTGCGGATCGGGCCGGGGCTGAACCTGCACCATCCGATCTACATCGACGACCTGGTCCTGGGGCTCCGCCGGGCGGCCGACGTCGATCCGACCCCCCGAGAGCCGTTCGTCCTGGCCGGCCCCGAGGCCGTTACCTCGGATGAGATGATCTCGGTCATCGCCCGGGTCGTGGGCCGACCGCCACCTCGCACGAGGGTGCCCCTCTGGCCACTCCTCACCGTGGCCCGCATCATGGAAGCGACGCTCGGTCGCATCGGCATCCAGCCCCCTCTCCACCCCAGGCGCATGAACTTCTTTGTCAGGAGCTTTCGATTCGACATGGAGCCGGCCCGCACGGCCCTCGGATTCCGCCCCGGCGTCTCCTTCGCGGAAGGTGCTCGCCGGACGGCTGAATGGTACCGCTCGCAGGGGCTGCTCGACTCCCCGGCGCCAGCTTCGGATTCCTGACGCCATGGATACCTCGAGCCTCGACGGGGACTCCCAGACCTCGGGTCGCCGTGTCCTGACGGCGCGCCTCGAACCGTTCGACTCGTTCTGGGAAGGACCCGAGGACGTGGAAAAGGGCTACCACACGTTCGGCAAGTTCTACCGTTCGAACTATGTACGACACCTTCCCCCCGACCGGGAAGCCAGCATCCTGGTCATCAGCTGCGGGCCGGGGTACTTCGTGAACGTGCTGGCGGAACTCGGCTACTCCCGCGTTCTCGGCATCGACTCCGATCCCGGGAAGGCCGCCATCGGGGCCGCGCGGGGGCTGAACTGCCGGGCCGGAACCGCGTTCGAGGAACTCGCGGCGGTTCAGGACCCGCTCGACGTGGTCGTCTGCGAGCAGGAACTGAATCACCTGACCAAGACCGAGATGATCGAGTTTCTGACGCTCGTCCACGCGAGGCTTCGTCCCGGAGGCAGAATCATCTGCCACGGGCTGAACGGGGCCAATCCCATCGTGGGCGCCGAAGCCCTCGCGCAGAACCTGGACCACTTCAGCAGCTTCACGACGTACTCCTTCCAGCAGGCGCTCGAATACGCCGGATTCGACCGGATCCGAACCTTCGGACTCCACCTCTACGTCTTCTACGGGAATCCTCTGAACTACGTCGCGTGGGCCGTGTCGTCCCTGCTGGCTCTGACGTTCCGGGGACTGTTCGTCCTCTACGGAAAGTCGAACCGCACCTTCACCAAGAAGATCGGTGCGGTCGGCTTCAAGCCGACGGCCCCGTAGCCGAAGGCGGGAAGGCGGCATGTGCGGAATCTGCGGGAGGATCTCGGGAGCCCCCATCGACCCCGACGTCATCCGCGGGATGACCCGGACGCTGGCACATCGAGGGCCGGACGATGAGGGAATCCGGATCGGTGAGGGCTTCGGCCTGGGCCATCGCCGCCTCAGCATCATCGACCTCGAGGGTGGCGCACAGCCCATGTCCACACCCGATGGGCTGGTGTGGATCGTGTTCAACGGGGAGATCTACAACTACGGGCCGCTCCGGCAGGAGCTTCTGAACGCAGGGTTCGCGTTCCGCACCCGCTCCGACACGGAGACGATTCTCAACTGCTATCTCCGGGACGGCACGGACTGTCTCCGGCACCTGCGAGGGATGTTCTCCCTTGCCATCTGGGACGGCCGCAGTCGACGTCTCTTTGCCGCCCGGGACCGCCTGGGCCAGAAGCCGTTCTACTATTCGCATCGCCCCGGCGAGTTTCTCTTCGGCTCCGAGATCAAGGCCCTGCTCCACGCGGAACCGGGACTCGCCGAGCTGGACCTCCAGGCCCTGGACGAATACCTGACGCTCCGCATCGTGGCGTCACCGCGCAGCATGTTCCGCGGCATCCGCAAGCTCCCGCCGGCCCACTTCCTGACCTTCAGCGCTGCTGAGGGCCTGCACGTGGAACGCTACTGGGACCTCGCCTACGAGCCCAAGCTGAAGGGCGACGACGAGGAGCTGCTCGAGGAACTCGAACGGCGCATCGTGGAGGCGATCCGCGTTCACCTGGTCAGCGACGTTCCCGTGGGAGCCTTTCTGAGCGGGGGACTCGACTCGACCCTGGTCGTGGCGCTCCTGATGAAGCACCGGCTCGTGGACCAGCTCCGGACCTTCTCCGTCAGCCTTCCCCTCGCCGAGTTCGACGAGGCCCCGCTCGCCCGGCTGGTCGCGGAGCGCTACGGCACCCTCCATCGGCAGGAGCAGATCGTGCCATCGCTGATCCATGATCTGCCCGGCCTCGTCCGGCAGCTCGACGAGCCGTCGGATGCCCTGGCCAGCTGCATGGACCTGGTGGCCGGCATGGCCCGGAGGGACGTGAAGGTCGTCCTCGGAGGGGATGGTGGGGATGAGCTCTTCGGGGGATACGACCGGTACTTCGGGAACCGGATGGCGGATCGCTATGCCTCGATACCGGGCTGGATCCGCCGGAAGGTCATCGGCCCGGCGCTTTCCGTGCTTCCCGATGGGCGGTGGTACAAGAGCAGGGGCCACCAGCTCAAGTGGCTGCATCGGCTGGCCGAACATTCGGGTGGAGAACGCTACGTCCAGGGACTCGCCTATTTCTATTTCCACCAGTCGTTCAAGGACCGGGTCTATGGAGCGCGCCTTCGAAACGGCGTCACGAGAGAGGGTGCGGGAGCGACCATGAAGGCCGCCTTCGACGGCGCGCCGGCTTCGGACCTCGTGGACCGGATGCTCTATGCCGATCTGCAGGCCAGGCTCCCGGACCATCCTGTCATGATCCAGGATCGGATGACCATGGCGCACGGACTGGAGGCCCGAAGCCCTCTCATGGACCATGAACTGGCGGAATTTGCCGCTCGGCTCCCTCCACGCATGAAGGTGCGGGGGCGGAGGCTTCGCTACGCGCAGACCGAACTTGCGCGCCGAGTGCTTCCGCCACCCCTCCTCGAGCGAAGGAAGCAGGGCTTCGCGTCCGCACTCCCGTACCTTCTGCGCGACGAACTGGACATTCTGCAGCGGACCTTTCTCCCCACGAGCCGTCTCGCCCGGGAGGGGCTTCTGGACCAGGGCGGCGTCTCGGCGCTCCTGGGAGAACATCGGCGCGGCGTGGCGGACCATGGCTCCAGGCTCTGGTTGCTCGTGAACGCCGAGGTGTGGTTCCGGATCTTCATGGAGGGCGCATCGGACGGAGAGCTTCGCGAATCCATCGCACGCACCGCTTCCGACCGAAGCGTCGCAGGGACGTCGCTCGCATGAGGCGTGATCTCACGGCCCTCGAGGGGGTGGAATTCGACCTGGTGGTGATCGGTGGAGGCATCTTCGGGGCCTGTGCGGCCTGGGATGCGGCGCAGCGCGGGCTCTCGGTCGCACTGATCGAGCGGTCCGACTTCGGGGCTGCCACCTCCGCCAACTCGTACAAGGTCGTTCATGGAGGGATCCGATATCTCCAGCACGGTGACGTGGCCCGGGTGCGTGCCTCCAGCGCCGAGCGACGGGCGCTGCTCGGCATGGCGCCCCACCTGGTCCGTCCCCTCCCCATCGTGGTCCCGACCTACGGCTCCGGGATGCGCGGCCGACTTGCCCTGCGCACCGGCCTGGCCCTGTACGATGCCCTGACGCCCGACCGCAACCGGGGGATCACCGATCGGACAAGCCAGATCCCCTCCGCCCGGATGCTGACCCGATCCGAGACGATTGCGCTCTTTCCCGGGCTCGACTCGGAGAGACTGACCGGCTCCGGGGTGTTCGCCGACGGCCAGCTGCGGAATCCGCCCCGCCTTGTGCTCGCCATCGTCAGGAGCGCGGCCGCACTGGGCGCGACCCCTGCAAATTACGTGGAGGCCACCGGACTCCTTCGGCGGGGCTCGAAGGTGGTGGGGGTCGAGGCCAGGGATGTGTTCTCGGGAGCCTCCTTCGAGATCCGCGCCCGCGTCGTGCTCAACGCCGCCGGCCCCTATGCGGAAGCGTTTCTCCAGAGGGCCCTCGATCTCCCCCTGAAGCCTCCCGGAAGCTACTCGCGGGATGTCTGCTTCGTCGTGCCGAAGCCGTGGGTGCATCCGACGCATGCGCTGGCGGTGCAGGGGCGCACCAGGGATCCCGACGCCATCCTCAGCCGGGGCGAGCGACACCTCTTCGTGTCGCCCTGGCGCGACTCCACGCTCATCGGTACATGGCACCGCGTTCACACCGGTGATCCGGACCGGCTCGAGGTCACCGAAGCCGAACTCGCGACCTTCGTCGCCGAGGTCAACGGAGCCTACGCAGGTCTCGACCTGAGCCTCGATGACATCTCCATGGTGAACTTCGGGCTGGTGCCCTTCGGCCAGAACCCGGAGGGGGCCGCCCACCTCCGCTACGGCCACCGGTCGCGGGTGGTGGACCATGGGCCGATGCATGGGGTCGACAACCTGATCTCCCTCATCGGCGTGCGTTTCACGACCGGGCGCAGGGAGGCGGAACGTGCCGTCGATCTGGTCTACTCGAAACTGGACGCCTCGAAACCGGGGGCCGCCGCCCCCCGCTCCCGGACCATGGAAACGCCCGTTGCCGGGGGTGAAATCCCTGACTGGCAGGTCCTTCTCGATGCCCTCGAAGCCGATCACTCGCCCTCGGTCAGCCGGGACGACCTTCTCCATCTGGCGCAGAGCTACGGTACCGAAGCCCCTGCGGTGATGGCGCTCGCACGGCCAGGTGATGGAGATGACCGGCCGGCGCACGCTCCGGCGCTGCTGGGTGCGCAGATCCGGTACGCGGTCCAGGAGGAGATGGCCATGACCCTGGCGGACCTCATCTTCCGCCGCACGGACCTGGGTACGGCCCGACACCCCGGAAGGGCTGTCCTCGAGGCCTGTGCCCGACGCCTCGGAGACGTCCTCGGCCATCCGGCGAGTCGCATGGAACGCGAGATCGCGGAGGTCGAGGACTCCTTCCTGCTCAGGTCCCCTGGCCGACCGCAGCCCTGATCCCGCGCCGTGCGATGAGCCCTTCGAACAGGGACTCGTACGCCTGCGCGCACACCCTGATGTCGTGGTCGGGCGCTGCCCGCAGGCAGTTCTCGCGGAAACGGGCTGCAGCGTCCGGATCCCCGCGGACGCGGGCGATGGCGGCGGACAGTCCCTGCACATCACCGACGGCCACCAGGTGTCCGTGGACGTCATCCCCGAGGAAATCCATCTGTCCCCCGTGGTTGAAGGTCACGATCGGCAGGCCGGCGGCCATGGCTTCGAGGAAGACGAGCCCGAATCCCTCGTGCGCCGTGGCAGAGACGAACAGATCCGCAGCGGCAAGGATCTGCCACTTCCGGGTCTCGCTCACATGCCCGAAGAAATGGACCCGCTCGGCCAGGCCGAACTTCCGCGCGCACGCCTCCAGCCGCTCCCGCTCCGGTCCGTCGCCGAGGACGACCAGGTCCACCTCCGCGCACGCGGCATCAGCGAGGGCCTCGATGAGCAGATCGATCTGCTTTCTCCGGACCAGTCGCCCCACGGTGACCGCCAGGAATCGATCCACCGGGAGGGAGGCTTCGGCTCGGCTGACCCGGGGGAAGGGAGGCTGCCGGATCCCCAGCGGCAGCAGGCTGATCGGCCCCCGGTACGCGTAGTATCGGTACGCGTTCTCCCGCGTGTTCTCGGACTGCGCCACGACCGCATCGGAGCGCTCCATGACCCAGTTCACGGCCGAGCGCACGAGGGGCAGCCGGTGAGGTGAGAGGCGTTTCGATGGATCGAAGATGTCTCCCCCGTGGAGACTCAGCACATGGGGAATGCCGGCCCACAGCGCCGGCGGCAGGGATCCGATCCCCGTCGGGACGGCGAAGTGGCTGTGAATGATGTCGAACTCCTCGGACCTCAGGAGTCTTCGCGCGGCCATCCAGGCCCCGGGCGGGTAGCTGAGGAGGGAGGGGAGCGTGGATGCGGAACCGGTCTTCCTGCCGAGGATGGGAACGCGGATGATCTCCACGCCGTCGCGCACCTCATGGGCCGGCAGGTCCCGGAAGGCCGAGGTGATCACCGCGACCCGGTGGCGGGTCGCCATCTCCTGCGCGATCAACTCGTGGACCACGCCGCCGCCCCCGCCAAGCGGTGGATACTCGAAATTGAAGGTCAGGATGCGCATCGGGACGGGAATCTCCTATTCGGCGCGGGAGCGCGCGGCGTCTGCGAGGACATCGAGCGTGCGGCTTGCCGCCTTTTCCCAGGTGAACCGGCGAACACGCTCCCTCCCCGCCGACACGATGGCGGCTCTCAGGTCATCGTCCGCCAGGACCTTCGTCATTCCCTCGGCGATGGCTTCGACATCTTCCGGGTCCACGAGCACGGCGGCAGGCCCGGCCAGCTCGGCCGTACCGTATCGATCGGCCGTCACGATGGGGCACCCCATGGCCATGGCCTCCAGGATGGGACTCGGACAGGCTTCGTAGAGCGAGGGCATGATGAGGGCGGTCGCCAGATCGTACAGCACGGGAAGTGAATCCCTGTCCACCCACCCGGTCTCCACCACCCAGGGCCGCAGGCCGAGGTCATCAATCAGTCCGACCTCGTGTTCCGACAGCCACGTGTGCGATCCGGCCACCACCAGCGAGTATCCGTTCGGGGGGCCCACCTGGGCGAATGCGCGGACGATCCTGGCGAAGTTCTTGGGCGGATAGATCTGGCCACAGTAGAAGAAGTACTTCTCCGGCAGGTGGAAGCGGGCCCGGGCGGCGCGCCGTGCTTCCTCCGTGGGCGTGACATGGAACCGCGGGTCCACGCCGAGGTGCACCGTCTCCACCCTCTCCGCCGGGATCTTCAGGAATTCGAGAACATGATCCCGCGCCGTCTCGGACACCGCAATGATGCGATCCGCCTTCCTGGCATACCGAGGGATGAGGAGTCGATGACTCAGGCGGTCGATCCAGCGGGACCCCTCCGGCATCACGTACCAGTCCAGTCCATGGCAGACGAAGACACCGGGAATCGCGGAGGCCAGGGGGAGCGAATATTTCGGATTGAAGACCACATCCGCCCCGGTTGACCTGAGAAGCCCGGGGACCGCGACCTGGTCCCAGCCCAGCCTGGAGCGATGGGGGGACACCCGCTCGGTGACGCGATCGATGTGGGCGTAGGATCCCAGGTGCGCCGCGTCCTGGTAGAGCAGGATGAACTCGTGATCGGTGCCCTGGGCCAGGAGGTGATCGAGGAGGCTCCGGGTATAGACCAGCACGCCTCCTCCGTGCTGCCCCAGGTGCCGCAGCATGATCGCGATCCTCACGCCATCCACTCCGGCAACGCTTCCGCACCGCACGGCAATGCCGGCCCGTGGGCAGGGGGGGTCAGGAGGGGCACGGTCTCATCTTCATTCAGGCCAGGGAGCACGGGACAGCGCGTCCGTGTCCGGCGGAGGGGGATGCGGGAGACCGCCCATGGAGGGGCATCTCGGACTGGATGCGCGCGCGTCAGGCTGGACGCGCAGGGGCATGACGTCGAGGGGGAAGCGGGAAGCAGACCGCATGACCACCTCCGGCGGAAGGATGGCGCGAGTGGGCGGATTACGCCAGAGCGAGCAGGCGCCGCCCGGTTGCCGGGCCGTGAAGCGGACGGGGGCGGGGGAATCCCGGGGACGAGTGTCGGCCGCGGTGTTGCGGCCGCGCTCGTCCCCTCACATCCCCACTACCCTAGAACCCGGTGAAGAACCGCAGGCCGGCCAGGGCGCTGAGGGAGCCGTAGTCTCCGATCCCGC
>REBP01000175.1 GCA_007692665.1 Gemmatimonadales bacterium
ACGAGATCGGGTTCCAGCTCCTGGTCGAGGAGCTGGAGACCATGGGGTACGAGCGGGCTCCGCTGGTGGAGGGCGTCGGACAGTTCGCCGTTCGGGGCGGACTGGTGGACGTCTTCTCGCTCGGGGCCTCGGACCCGGTGCGCATCGAGTTCTGGGGGGACGAAATCACCTCCATCCGCCGCTTCCAGGTGGCGGACCAGCGCTCCACGACGACCGAGAGCCGGGTGCATCTTCTTCCGCCCTCCTTCCGCTCCCTCGCGGAGAGCGGGGGAACCGGGGCGGAGGACGGAGGGGCCGACGCGGCCGGGACGGAAGACCCGGGAGCCGCAGACGCCGGGACGGAGTTCCGCTCCTTCCTCGAGGTTCTTCCCACGGACGCCGTGCTGGTGGACCTCTCCGCCACCGCATGGCCCGAGACCTTCCAGCGCAACTGGGACCAGGCCGGCGGCATCCGGAGCGACCGCCAGGAGGGGGGCGAACGGCTTCCCGCGCCGGACCAGCTGCTGGTTCCGGTCGAAACGGCGGTCTCGACGGTCCGCAGGCACCCCATTCTCGCCCTGGTCTCCGACGGTCCGGGGGACCACAACCTGGGGGCAGGAGCCCCTCCGGTCATCGAACGAAAGCTCGACGTCCTCTCCCGGTTTCTCAGGGAGGAAGCCTCCCGTGGCCACGCCACCGTCATCCTCTGCGACAACCAGGGGCAGGTGGAACGACTGGAGGAAATCCTCACCGAGCAGGGTCGACCGATTGCCGGCGTCCAGGTGGGGGTGGGGACGCTGGAGTCGGGCTTCCGCCTCGCCGGGGCCGAACCCCCCATCAACGTCCTCACCGACCACGAGAT
This sequence comes from Gemmatimonadales bacterium, assembly GCA_007692665.1. GTDB lineage: Bacteria > Gemmatimonadota > Gemmatimonadetes > Longimicrobiales > Gaopeijiaceae > SKNW01. Next base: position 842 of record REBP01000175.1, read on the forward strand.
CTTCCGCCGGAGCCGGAGGGTGCGGTCCGGGCGGAGCTTCCGCGGAGCCGTGGCACTGGAGGGGCTGGCGCAGCTCACGCCGGGCGACTACGTGGTGCACATGGAGCAGGGCATCGGGCGCTTCCGCGGGCTCGAGCACCTCACCGTCGGGGGGGTCGAGCTCGAGGTCCTGGCCATCGAGTATGCCGACGGCGAGGTCCTCCGCGTCCCGGTGTACCGCATGGACCTGGTGGAACGCTGGGTCGGCGAGGCCGATCTGGACGAACCGCCGCAGGTGCACCGGATCGGCGGCAAGCGGTGGAAGACCCTCCGACGCAAGGCGGAGGAGGCCATCGAGAAGCTCACGCGGGAGCTGGTGGAGCTCTACGCGGAGCGGGAAGTCGCCCATGGACACGCCTTCGCCCCCGATACCCGGTGGCAGCGGGAGATGGAAGCCTCGTTCCTGTACGAGGACACCCCCGACCAGGCCCGGGTCTCGGCGGAGGTGAAGCGCGACATGGAGTCCGAGCGCCCCATGGATCGCCTCGTCTGCGGCGACGTGGGATTCGGGAAGACCGAAGTGGCGATCCGCGCCGCCTTCAAGGCGGTCCAGGACGGCAAGCAGGTGGCGGTGCTCGCGCCCACCACGATCCTCGTGGAGCAGCACCGTCGCACCTTCGAGGAAAGGCTGGCGGACTTCCCCGTGCGCGTCGGTGCGCTCTCGCGATTCCGCTCGCAGTCCGAGATCGCCGAGATCGTCGGGGGGCTGCTGGGCGGTGAAGTGGACATCGTCATCGGGACGCACCGGCTCCTCTCCCCGGACATCCGGTTCCAGCGACTGGGGCTCCTGATCATCGACGAGGAGCAGCGCTTCGGCGTCAAGCACAAGGAGAAGCTCAAGCGACTCCGGGCCTCGGTGGACGTCCTCACCCTCACGGCGACACCCATCCCGCGAACCCTCCAGTTCTCCCTCGCGGGTCTCCGGAACCTGTCCCTCATCCGCACACCCCCCCGAGACCGGCTGGAGGTGCACACCCAGAGCATCCCCTGGAGCGACGGGCTGATTTCCGAGATCATCGGGCGGGAGATGGACCGGGGCGGGCAGGTCTACTTCCTCCACAACCGGGTGGAGACGATCCACACCATCGCGGAACGCATCCACAGACTCGTGCCCGACGCCCGCGTCGAGGTGGCCCACGGCCAGATGCGGGGGGGAGAGCTCGATGTGGTCATGCGGGACTTCATCGAGGGGAGGATCGACGTTCTCGTGTGCTCCTCCATCGTGGAGAACGGGCTGGACGTGCCCAACGCGAACACGCTGATCGTCGATCGGGCCGACCGATTCGGCCTTGCGCAGCTCTACCAGATCCGGGGTCGGGTCGGACGCTCCGATCGCCGGGCGTGGTGCTACCTGATCACTCCGGACGGAATCACCGACGAGGCCCGGCAACGGCTCGCGGTACTTGAACATCATACCGAACTGGGCAGCGGGTACCAGGTCGCGCTCCGGGACCTGGAACTCCGGGGCGCCGGAAGCCTCCTCGGTGCGGACCAGTCGGGCTTTGCCCACGCGGTGGGGATGGACACCTACCTCCGATTGCTCGAGGATGCGGTGCGGCGGATCCGTGCCGGAAGTTCGGGCGAACAGGCGTACCCGGAACCGGAGGTGTCCCTCCCCGGTTCCGCCTTCCTCCCGGATGGGTATGTTTCGGATTCGAGCCAGAAATTGCATCTTTACCGACGGCTCTCGAAACTCGAGGCCCGAGCCGATGTGGATCAGCTTCGCGAGGAGCTGGCCGATCGCTACGGTCCGGTACCGGAGGAGGTGGAACGTCTGCTGGACGCCCACGTGCTCCGGCTCCAGGGTAAGCTCCTGGGGATCGAGCGCATCCTGGTGCGCGGACGGGACGGGCGCCTGACCTTCAGGGCGGCCGCGACGCCGCGCATGTCCGTACTCGAAGCCCCGTTCCGCAACCGACAGATCGAGGTGGAGGTGAAGCGCATGATCCCGCTCTCCCTCGGCCTCAGACAGGGAGGCCCCGAGCCTCTCACACGAACCCTGATCCGGGCGCTGGATGCCTGGCTCGATGCTCGCGAACACGCGGCATGACGCGGCATCGGCCGCCCCTCGCCCGCATCATTACCCACCTCTGAACGAGACACCCGGAAATGCGTCGATCGTACGCGAAACTCCTTCTCCCGCTTCTTATCCTCGCTGCCGCCGGCTGCGGCGACCGGGACGGCCCCCGCCTTGCCTCCGGCGACCTGGCCGCGGCGGGTGATCTCCGGTTCACGGTGGAGGAGGCGGCCCGCATGCTGGCCCCGGTGGAGACCCTCCCGAACGACCCGGAGGTGATCCGGGCGCTGGCGGATTTCTGGACCGACTACACGCTGCTGGCGCTGGCCATCCACCAGGAGGGGGGCCTCGACAACCTGGACCTGACAACGGTGACCGGACCCCAGGACAAGCAGTCCCTCGTTCTCCAGCTCCGTGACGAGGTCATCGACGACGACGTCCAGATCCCCGATGCGGAGCTCGAGCAGATCTACGAGACCGAGCGACCGGGCGAAGAGGTCAGGGCGCGACACATCCTGCTCCAGTTCCCCCCGGATGCCACCCAGGCCCAGACGGACTCGGTCCGGGCCCTGGCCGCGGACCTTCGTCAGCAGGCGGTGGCAGGGGCGAACTTCGCGACGCTGGCTTCCGACTGGTCTGCGGACGGGGGAAGCGCACAGCGGGGCGGTGACCTGGACTATTTCCCGCGCGGCGCCATGGTGGAGCCCTTCGAGGAAGCGGCCTTCGCCACCGAGCCCGGCGAGGTCAGCGAGATCGTGGAGACCCAGTACGGCCTTCACATCATCCGGGTCGAGGATCGCCGGAACCCGACCTTCGACGAGATTCGGGACGACCTGGCGTTGTCCATGCGTCAGGACCGCGTCATGCAGGCGGAGTCGATCTTCGTCGCCGGCGTGGAAGAGGCTGCCAACGTCCGCACCGAAGATGACGCACCCGCCATCATGCGCGAAGTGGCGGGCCAGAGAGGCCGGGCCATGTCCCGGCGTGCCGCCGGCCGCGCCCTGGTGCGCTACGAGGGAGGCGCCTTCACCGCGGCGGATTTCCAGGAGTTCCTGGCGACGCAGCCGCCGGAACTGGTCGGGCAGGTGGACGGTGCCACGGACGAGGAACTGAGGGGGCTGCTGGACAATCTCGTCCGGAGCGAACTCCTCGTGGCGGAGGCGCGCAGGCGGGGCATCGAGCCCGCAGCCGAAGAAAGCCGGCTTGTTGCCGAGGGGCTCCGGGAGCAGTACCGCGACATCGCGCGCTCCGTGGGCATCCTCGAACTCGAGCGGCAGTCGGGCGAGTCGGTGAACCGCGCCATCGACCGCAGGATTCGGGAGATCCTGGAGCAGGTCATCCGGAACGAGGCCGACGTCTTCCCTCTCCAGAGCCTCGCCATGCCCCTTCGGGCCCAGTTCGGAACCGCCATCTCCGAAGACGGTCTGCAGCGGACCGTCGAGCGCGTCGAGGCCCTCCGGGCGGAGGGCTTCCAGGGCGAGACCCCGCCGGCCGCACCGACGACGCCTCCCGCGTCACCCCCGGCGACACCCCCGAGCCCGGACACTCCGGACACGGACGGGGACGGAGATGCCGGCCCCGACGGGGAAAACCCCTGAGTGGGGATTGAACCCGCGTCCGCGTCCCGGACGTGGCCGAGTGAAGCGAACAACCCCATCCGGGGGGGGCGGTCGAGGAACCGCCTCCCCCGGTGGGGTTAGAATGTCTTGTTGACCCGGCGGAGACCCGCTCCGCCCCCCGGATCACCTGGAGCCCACGCGCCATGATCGACCGTTCCCCCGATGCCTCCCTTTCCCCCAGGGCCCCTGCCGCCGGTGGCTCCGGACTGCTTCTCCTGATGCTCCTGGCGCTCATCGGGGCACCGTTCGTCCCCGGCGCTGCCGCAGCCCAGGAGCTGAGGCTTCCCTCGGGCACCACGGACCAGCGCGTCGACCGGATTGCCGCCGTTGTGGGTGACTCCGTCATCTTCATGACGGACATCGAGGAGGAACTGATCCGGATCGAGGCGCAGGGCGGAGACATCCCCACGGATCCCGAGGTGCGCACCCAGCTGCAGCGGGAGCTCCTGGAGGGGCTCGTCAACCAGCAGCTGCTCCTCCAGGCCGCGGCCAGGGACACGATGATCGTGGTGCCGGACGACCGGGTGGAGACGGCGCTTCGAGGCGCATGGGAGGACGAGATCCGGCGGTGGGGTTCGGAGACGGCGCTCAGGGAAGAGCTGGACCGGTCCCAGGGACTTTCCCTTGCCCAGTACCGGAGCCGGCTCCGGGAGGACATTCGCCGGCAGATCCTGATCCAGACGTTCATCCAGTCCCAGCGTCGACAGGCCCGCCCCATCGCGGTGAGCGACGCCGAGGTGGACGCCTTCTTCGAATCCCAGCGCGCGGCACTTTCCCGCAGGCCGGCGACCATGACCTTCCACCAGGTCTTCGTCCAGCCATCCCCGGGGGATTCGGCCATGGCGGCGGCCCGCGCCGAGATCGAGCGGATTCTCGGGCTGCTCCGGGACGGCGACGATTTCGAGTCGCTGGCTCGGCAGTACAGCGCTGACGAGGGGTCGCGGGCCCAGGGCGGTGATCTCGGGTGGTACCGCCGCGGGGACAACCTGGTTCGCGAGTTCGAGGATGCCGCCTTCGGCGCGAGGGAGGGGATGGTCGTCGGCCCCGTCATGACGCAGTTCGGCGCCCACCTGATCAGGGTGGAGCGGGTCCGCGGCGCGGAGCGCCGGATCCGGCACATTCTCATCGGAGCCGACGTCACCAGCGAGGACCTGGACAGGGCCCGCGCCCGGGCCGAGGAAATCCGTGACCGCATGAGGGAGGGTGCACCGGTGAGCGAGTTCGCCGAGGAGAAGCGCAACCTTCCCCTGGCCGACTCCCTCGAGGTCCCGACCTCCGAGCTTCAGAGCCTCCCCCCCGCCCTCTCGAGCCAGCTCCTCACGGCGTCCGAGGGCGATGTCGTCGGGCCCCTCGAGTTCCCGCTGGGGCCGGAACAGCCGGCCTGGGCCGTCTTCCGCGTTGTGCGGATTCGCGACGAAGGGGAGTACACCATCGACGACCTTCGCGGGCAGATCCGTCAGCGGCTCCAGCAGGAGAGGACGGAAGCCAGGATGCTTCAGGACCTGAGGTCCCGCACCTACGTGGACATCCGGATCTGACCCGGTCCGTGGCGTCTGCCGGTTCCGTACGCTCCGGACGCACCGGACGCTCCGGACGCGCCGGTTTCCCGCTGCGCCTGGCGGTGACGCTGGGCGATCCGCGGGGGATCGGTCCCGAGGTCATGGTTCGCGCCGCGGAACTGCTGCTCGCCGAGCGACCGGACGTCGAATTCCACTTCCTGGGAGCCGAAAGCCCGGGCGGGCTCGGGGCGGGCAGCTTTCCCGGTTCGTTCGAGTCCACGGGCCAGGTCGACGGATCCGAGCTCTTGGCGGGGCATGCCACGGTCTCCGCGCTGGAACGGGGCGTGGCAATGGCCATGGCGGGGGAGGTCGGTGCCCTCGTCACCGGCCCCGTATCCAAGCCCGCCCTCCATGCCGCAGGAGCACGCTACCCCGGTCAGACCGAGTTCCTCCGGGACCGCACCGGGGTGCAGCGGGTCGGCATGCTCATGGCCGCCGAGTCCTCCCGGGCCGGTGTGCCCCTCCGGATCCTCCTGGTCACGACCCACCTCCCTCTCCGCGAGGTCCCGGCGGCGCTGACCGAGGCCACGATCATCTCGCAGGTCGAACTTCTCCATGAATCCCTCCTCGGGGGATGGAAGATCGCCGCCCCCAGGATCGCGCTCTGTGCGCTGAACCCGCATGCGTCCGACGGCGGGCTTTTCGGCGACGAGGAGGCGCGTGTCATGGTGCCGGCGGTGGCCGCACTACGGTCCCGGGGACTGATCGTCGAGGGTCCGTTCCCGGCGGACACCGTCTTCCACCGCCTGCTTCGCGGAGAGGCCGACGCCGTCGCCGTCCCCTACCACGACGTGGGCATGGCGGTCTTCAAGACCCTGGCCTTCGGAGCCGGGGTCAACGTCACGCTGGGGCTCCCCTTCGTGCGTACCTCTCCGGACCACGGGACCGCGTTCGACCTGGCCGGGACCGGGCGCGCAGACCCGACCTCGGCGCTGGAGGCGCTCCGGCTGGCCCTCCGCATCACCGAAGCCGGTCAGGCCGAGGGCCCCCTCCCGGCCACCGCCCGGTAAACAGATGGCGCCCGTCCTTTGACACCCCCTGCCCGCTCCGGGTAGATTCCGGGTGTCCTCCCCCCCCCTCGGCACACGACGTCCGCAGTCGATGAAGGCCCTTCCGTGATCCGCTTTTCCAAGGTGACGAAGGCATATCCCCGGCGAGGGAAGGCCCTCGATGACATTTCCTTCCAGGTCGAGAAGGGAGAGTTCGTGTTCATCACGGGCCATTCCGGGTCAGGAAAGTCCACCGCCCTGCGCCTTCTGCATTTCGCCGAGCGCCCGACCGATGGAGAGGTGCGCGTGAGCGGCTTCTCCAGCACCGTCACGTCGGACCGTGAACTCTGGAAGCTGCGGCGCCGCGTGGGCATGGTCTTCCAGGACTTCCGGCTCCTGCCCGGGCGGACAGCGCGGGACAACGTGGAGTTTGCCCTCGAGGTCACAGGAACCCGCCGCGGCGAGATCGTCTCCCGAAGCAATCGCCTCCTGTCCCAGGTCGGGCTGGCGGCCAAGTCCGGCGCGCGGGTCGAGGAACTCTCCGGCGGCGAGCAGCAGCGGGTGGCCATCGCCCGGGCGCTTGCGAACGAACCGCAGGTCCTCCTGGCGGACGAACCCACGGGAAACCTCGACGAACGGGCCTCCCGGGGCATCATGGACCTGTTCCGGGAACTGAATGCCTCCGGCATGGCCATCCTGATGGCGACCCATGACCTGGAACTCGTTCGGGCTCATCCTGCGATTCGGCTCCTGGAGCTTTCCCAGGGCCGACTCGCCTTCGATTCGAGCCTCGGCGTCGTGACGGAAGCCCCTCCCGGGCCGGAAGCTCCGGACCGGACGGCGGCCCCGGTGCTTCCCGGCGGCGAGGTCTAGCCATGCATGCCTTTCGCGAAGCCGCAAACGCCGTCCGTCGCGCACCCTTCCTGACGGTCCTGTCCGCTGCCATGGTGGCCCTGGCGCTCTACGTCGTGGGGATCTTCGGCGTTGCGACGTTCAACCTCCACCAGGCGCTCCAGCGCATCGAGGAGCGGGTCGAGGTGGTGGCGTATCTGCGGGATGGGGCGCGCCCGAGCGAGATCACCCTCCTCGAGGAGGACGTGCTCCGCATGGAGGAGGTCCGGGGGGTCCGGTTCGTCTCCAAGGAGGATGCGCTGGAAGCGGCACGCCGGGATCTCCCGGAGTTCGAGGAACTCTTCGTGGGCCTCGACTCGAATCCGCTGCCGGCATCCATCGAGATCGAGCTTCTCGAGGGGTTCCGGACGCCGAACGCCGTGGCACGGGTCGCGGAACGACTGACGATCTACCCCTTCGTGGAGGATGTTCGGTACGGGCAGGAATGGGTGGACCGCCTGTATCTCCTCCAGCGGATCGGGGGCCTGGCCACGCTCATCCTCGGGGGCGCCTTCGCGGTGGTGGCGGCGCTGATCATCGGGACCGCGATCCGCATCGCCATCTTTGCCCGCCGGGAGGAGATCTTCGTGATGCGGCTCGTGGGCGCCACCAACGGATTCGTTCGGCGTCCGTTCCTCCTCGAGGGAGCCTTCACGGGGGCGCTGGGGGGGGCCATGGCCGTCGGGTTCACCTGGTTCACGTACCAGCTCATCTCGAGAGCGATCTTCCGCCTGGAGTGGATTCCCCTGAGCTGGATCCTGTCCGGGGTGGCCGGCGGGGCGCTTTTCGGGCTGATGGCGAGCGGCCTCGCCGTCCGCCGCTACCTGCAGGAGGTCTGACCCGGTGCCCGGCGCTCCCTCCCCTTCCGTCCGTCCCCTGGGACCATGCAGGCCGGGAAGAGCGCGCGCGGGAGCCTCCCGCGGCGGGCTCCCGGCCCTTCGGGTCATGGTCGGACTCCTGGCGGCGCTTGTCCTGGCGCCCGCAGACTTCGTGGCCGCCCAGCAGGGAGCCCCGGACGACATCCGCCGGGAAATCCTGGAAAGCCAGCGCCGCCTCGAGGAAATCCGGGCCGAGCGGGCCCGCCTCCAGCGCGACATGGACGCCCTCCGCTCCCGGGTCCGGAACGTGTCCGGCGAACTCCAGAACATCGAGCGCCAGCTCTCCGCCACCCGGTCCGTGCTCGCGGAGATCGATTTCCAGGTCGAGGCGACGGGGGAGCGAACCCGGTCCACGACAGGAGATCTCCTGCGCACCCGGGAACAGCTCCGTGAACGAAACGCCGTGCTGAACCAGCGCCTTCGGGGCATCTACAAGCAGGGGCCCCTCAGTGCGGTCAGGGTCCTCCTCGGCGCGGACAATTTCACCGATCTGCTGAACCGTTACCGCTACCTGCAGCTGATGGCCCGGTACGACCGGAACCTCCTCGCCGGGGTCGAGCAGCTTGAGCGGGAGCTGGTTGCACAGAACCGGGACCTGCAGGAGAGCATGGCGGAGCTCGGGCGGCTGAGACAGGCCCAGCTCGGAGAAGTGGCGGAACTCCGGCAGGTCGAACAGGACCACCAGCGAGCCCTGACCCAGTTCAGGTCGTCGGAGCGACAGACCCAGACCCGGCTCGAACAGCTCCAGGCGGACGAGGGCCGGCTCACCAGCCTCGTGGGGGACCTGGAACGGCGCCGCCTGGAAGCGGAAGCCCGCCTCGCCGCCGCCGGGCGCTCGGGGGAGGCCCCCCCCACGACGCTGTCCGCCGCCGACAGGGGCCGCCTGGACTGGCCGGTGGAGGGCGAGCTCCTCTACCGCTTCGGTCCCGAGCGTCGCCCCAACGGCACGATCCTCCGCTGGAACGGAATCGGAATACGGGCCACGCCCGGAAGCCCGGTCCGGGCCGTGCGCGACGGCGTTGTCGTGCTGGCAGGCCCGTTCGAAGGATACGGGCCCACCGTCATCGTGAGCCATGGCGAGGGGTTCTACACGCTCTACCTGTACCTCCAGGAGATCGGTGTCGTCGAGGGCAGGTCCATCCGCGCCGGGCAGGTGGTGGGAACGGTGGGTGGCACCGACACGCCCGAGGGCCCCCACCTCGAGTTCCAGCTCCGCGCGCCGGTGGCAGGGGGAACCCCGCAGGCGCAGGACCCGCTCACATGGCTTCGACCCCGAGGCGACTGACGTGACCCTCCTCCCCATTGCGGGGCACGAGGAACTGCGCCGCGCGCTCGCCGGCGCATGGCGGCGGAAGCGCCTTCCCCCCGTCCTCCTTCTCCATGGTGCCCCGGGCGTGGGGAAGCAGCGACTGGGTCACTGGCTGGGGCAGCTCCTGGTCTGCACCGAGTCGGGGGCGTCCTCCGGCTCCCCGGGAAGCCCGGGGGACCTCGGCGACCCCGTCGGGCCCTGCGGAAGCTGCCGGGAATGCCGGCTCGCGCTTCGCCTCGAGCATCCGGATCTCCACTGGTATGTCCCTGTCCCACGGCCCAGGACCCGGGGGAGCCGCGACAAGGACGACGAGGCCCTCGAGGACGCGCGCCGGAGCTGGCTCGAGGAGGCCCGGGTCACTCCCCTTCGTCCCACCCACTCCTCCGAGGTCCGCGCGCTGCACCTGGGCACGATCCGGAACTTCCGGAAGGAGGCCCGCCGAGGCCGCGGCACCGGACCCCGAAGGCTCTTCCTTCTCGCCGACGCGGAGGAACTCGTCGCCCAGGAAGCCAGCCAGGAAGCCGCCAACGCCCTCCTCAAGCTCCTCGAGGAACCTCCGGAGGACACGTGGTTCGTGCTGACCTCCAGTGAACCGGGTCGCCTTCTTCCCACGATCCGTTCCCGGTCCACGGCGCTCCACGTCCCGTCCCTCCCCGCCGCGCAGGTCAGGGACTTCCTCGTCGAGCAGGGGGTCACCGAGTCTGCCGAGGCCGATCGCGTCTCCCTCCTCTCCGGGGGGTCCATCGGCCGCGCCCTCGGGTTTCTCGGGGACGGGAACGACGACGGGCCCCTGGAGCAGACCCGAAAGTCCGCACTCCGCCTGGTGAATGCCGCCCTGAGCTCCCGGGACGCCGATGTCTACCAGGAGGCCCTGGGGTTCAAGGCCTCGGGGGCCCGGGGTCTCATGGAACTCCTGGCCTTCATCGAGATCTGGCTCCGGGACCTGGCCGCCGCCGCATCGGGCGTGGAGGACGTCATCCGGAACCGCGATGCCGTGGCGTGGCTGGTACGGAAGGCCGAGGAACGCCAGGTGGACCCTTCCGGTCCGTCGAGGGCACTGGCGGCCGTCGAACGCGCGCGGGAGGAGGCGTCCGGCAACGTGAACCCCCAGCTTCTCCTCACCGGCCTCATGCTGGACATGCGGCGGGCCCTGCGCACCTCGGAGCCGTGAGGACCCACTTCAGGGGATGCGGATCGTTTCTCCGATCCGGATGACCTGGCGCGTGGTGCGCCCGTTCGCCTGGGCCAGCGCGGCGGCGGTGATGCCGAACCTGCGGGCCAGTACGCCCCAGGTGTCCCCGCGCACCACGGTATGGGTCCGGACACCCGGTGCGACCACCAGGTTCTCGCCGACGCGGAGCACCTGCCCCGGGCGCCTCTCGTTCCAGCGTTCCAGTTCTGCCACCGAAACTCCGTAGCGCCGCGCCACGACGGAAAGGTTCTCCCCGGATCGGACCTGGTGGCGGCGAGCGTTGCGGTCCCCACCCGGCGCGTCCCCTGCATCATCCTGATCCGTCGCCGTCGCCGTCGCCGTCGCCGTTGCGGCCGCGGGCGTTCCTCCCGCCGGTGGGTTCTGCGGCGGGTTCACCGCGGGAAGGGGCGCCGCAGAGGCCGACGCCGCGCCTGAGGCCGGGGCCGCGACCGAGGCGCCGGGGCGCGGGTCCGCGGGGGCCGGGGGGGTGGGGGCGGCGGCGACGCTCGCCGCCGGGCCCCGTCGGCCACCGGCCACGGGGACG
>REBP01000172.1 GCA_007692665.1 Gemmatimonadales bacterium
CCAGGTCGGTGCAGGTGACGCCGTCCTCCACGAAGCGGCGCTCCACGATGCCGGTACGCTCCCGGATCCATTCGTCCGAGGTATCCATGAGGGCGGCCAGGTCGTGGTTCGTCACGACCCGGTCCGGGACATGGTGGCCGAGGCCGGCAATGCGGGCGCGCATGGTCATGGGCAGAACTCCTGGATCGTCGTGATCGCGGAAAGTGCAGGCACGGCGCGCGGGAGTCGGCCCGCCGGCGAGGATTGTCCGGGCATCCCGTTACAATGCGCGGCGGGGAACGCGTCCGCAAGCCATGAGGGGCGTCTGCACTCCGCATTCCCACCTACCCTCCGGACCTCGTGCGCGCCTATCTTCCTCCCCGGTCTTCCGCCTCACGCTTCCCCTGGAATCTTCCGCCCATGACCCCCGAAAACCCGCTCCTCCGGCCCAGCTCCCTTCCCTTCGAGGCTCCCGACTTCGAGGCGGTCCGGGAGGAGCATTTCCTGCCGGCCTTCGAGGTGGCGATGCGCGAGCAGCTTGCCGAGGTGGCGGCCATCGGCGGGAACCTCGAACCCCCGACCTTCGAGAACACGCTGGCGGCGCTCGAGCGGTCGGGGCAGACCCTGGCCCGGGTGCAGCGCACCTTCGCCGCCCTGACGTCCGCCCATGCCACCGACGGGCTCCAGGAGATCGAGGCCACGGTGGCTCCCAGGCTCGCCGCCCACGGCGACGACATCTTCCTGGACGACACGCTCTTCCGGCGGGTGGATGAACTCTGGCTGGCCCGCGACGACCTCGACCTGTCCGGCGAGGAGGCCCGCCTGCTCGACCACCTGCGTGCGGTCTTCGTCCGTGCCGGGGCTCGCCTTGCACCCGAGGCCCAGGCCCGGGTCCGGGCGATCAACTCGGAGCTGTCCTCGCTGGCGACCCGGTTCAGGCAGGACCTCCTGCAGCTGGCCCGGGAGCGGGCCGTGCTGGTGGATCGGGCCGAGGCCCTGGACGGGCTCGACGGTCCGGCGATCCGCGCCGCCGCTGCCGAAGCCCGGGCCCGCGGGCACGACGACGGGTGGCTCCTCCGGCTCGTGGCCACCACGCGGCAGCCCCCCCTGGCGCACCTGACCGACCGCGGGCTCCGGGAGCGCCTCTGGAAGGCGTCGGCCCATCGGGGGCTCGGCGAGAACGGGGGCATCGACACCCGCCCGCTGGTGCGGCGGATCGCCGAACTCCGCGCCGAGTTCGCCACCCTCCTCGGGTACCCGAACTGGGCGGCATGGGCGCTGGAGCGTCAGATGGCCGTGCATCCCGATGCCGCTCGCTCGATGCTCGAGGGCCTCGTGCCCCCGGTGCTCGCGAACGTGGCCACCGAGGCCGCCGACATCGAGGCCCGCATGCGCGCCGAGGGGGTGCCCGGCCCCCTCGAGCCCTGGGACTGGGAGTTCTTCGCCGAACGTGTCCGGAAGGATCGCCATTCCCTCGAGGACCGGGAGATCCGTCCCTACCTCGAGTTCGAACGGGTGCTCGCGGACGGCGTCTTCTTCACGATGGAGAGGCTGTTCGGCATCACCTTCCGACGGCGTCACGACCTTCCGGTCTACCACCCTGACGTGCGGAGCTACGACGTGGTCGAGGCGAACGGAGAGCTCTGCGGGCTCTTCTACCTGGACCCCTTCGCCCGCGATACGAAGCGGGGCGGCGCCTGGATGAGCACCTATGTTGCCCAGTCGCGCCTCCTGGGCCAGAAGCCGGTCATCGTGAACGTGCTGAACCTCCAGAAACCCGCCGACGGCGAGGTCGCCCTGCTCACCTTCGACGAGGTGACGACGCTCTTTCACGAGATGGGCCATGCGGTCCACGGCCTCCTCTCCGACGTGTCCTTTCCGTCGCTGGCCGGCACCGCAGTGGCTCGGGATTTCGTGGAGTTTCCCTCGACCTTCCAGGAGGACTGGGCCTTTCACCCGGACGTGCTCGCGAACTACGCCCGCCACTGCGAGACCGGCGATGCGATCCCCGGCGAGCTCCTCGAGAGGATCCTGGCGGCGCGGAGGTTCAACCAGGGGTACGAGACGCTGGAGTACCTGGCCGCCGCCCTGCTGGACCTGGGGTGGCACACCCTGGGGCCCGCTGACATCCCCGCCGATCCGGAAGCCTTCGAGGCGGAGGTGCTGGCCCGGCACGGCGTGGCACTCCCGGCGATTCCGCCCCGATACCGGAGCACGTTCTTCCCCCACGTGTTCGGGGGCGGGTATTCCGCGCGCTACTACGCCTACATGTGGAGCGAGGTCCTGGCGGCCGACGCCTTTGCCTTCCTCCAGGCGCGGAACGGCCTCGACCCCGAGGACGGCCGGCGCCTCCGGGAGTCGGTCCTGTCCCGGGGGAACAGCGGAGAAACCATGCAGATGTACGTGGACTTCCGGGGAGCCGAGCCCACGGCGGATGCGCTCCTTGCCCGCCGCGGGCTCGTCCCGGCGGCTGCGACCTGACCGTCAGTTGAAGGCGTTGACCCGCTCGCGGGCGAGCACCCGGTTCATGTCGACCTGCATCGTGACCTCGGTGGTGGTGAGCTGGTCATTGTCGTCGTAGGGCGACGCCGGCGAGAAGTTGTCCATCTGGTTGTCCTGCGGAATGTAGGCCGGCACCACCACCTGCGTCCCCGGTCCTCCCATGGAGATGTTGGGATTGGCCTCGATCTCGCGAAGCATCATCGGGAGCCGGATCCCCAGGTCGGACATGCGGCGCCCCTCCAGGAAGTGGATCTCCTGCCGGGCCAGGTGAAACGCGTGCCAGGTCGCCTCCTCGCCGGTGAGCGCCCGTACCGAGTCCGCACGGAGCGAGGTCCCCGAGATCGTGGGCACGGGCACCGACCCCGGGCGTGTCAGCACGAGGCCCGCCCTGAAAGGCGATTCCGGGTCGGCCCGGATCAGGATCTCCGCATTCCGGGGCCGGAGGGTCAGGTTGGCGTTCTGGCGCTGGTCCGTGTCGTTGAACGACGGTCGCGGCCGCGTGAGCGCGATCTCGATGGCGTTCGCCACGTGACCCCGCGCCTCGTCCAGGCTACCCGCGGCCAGTGCGACCTCGGCCAGGATCAGGTGCATCTCCTCGGCCTTCGCCACCGGTACGGCCGCCGACAGCGACGTGTACTTGGGGTCGAGGAAATCCAGCCGGGGAAGGGGCTGCATCTCGCGAAGGGCCCGGTCCGTGGTGAAGACGTACGCCGCGTTGCTGATGGATGTGGCGTCGTATTCCTGGAGGAAGACGAAGTTCGGCTCGGTGGCCAGGGCCTGCTGCGCCGCCTGCGCCGCCTGCGATCCGTTGCCGGCTGCCCGGTGGGTCCGTGCCTGGGCGGCCCGGGTCCGGAGCGTGAAGTCGCCGGCACCGCCGGCAGCGAGGGAGGCCTCGAAGTCCGCGAGGGCGAGGCTGACCAGGTCCAGCGCCGCCACGGGAGTCCCGTCGGTCTCGAGGGGGGCCGCCGTGAAGTTCTCGGCCAGCATCAGGTAGGCCATGCCGCGGTAGTAGCGCACCTCGGCCAGCTGGTCCGGCGTTGCCGTGGCATCTCCGGGCACGATGTCGTCGAGCACGAAGGTCGCCAGCGCCCGGAGTTCCTGCAGGTTCCAGTACAGCCCGGTGGCGGTGCCGGTGGCATTCACGATGTTGGGCACGATGGCCCGGGGGTTGTCGTACTCGGAGTCCAGCCCCGTGCCGTGAATCGCGTAGTTGTCGCTCACGACCTCCGTCAGGACGATGGTCCCGTTGATCGCCCGGGCAAACTGGGCCCGGAGCCCGGGGAGGAGCGCCCGGGTGGGCTCGGTGGCCTGGGCCAGGTCGTCGGCCGTGGTGAGCGGGTTCTCCACGTTGGTGGGATCGAGGAAGTCGCACCCGACGGCGCCGGATCCGAGGAACAGCGCGAACGTCAGGCCGAGGAGTCGGCGATGCGCGTGGTTTCGCATGAGTCTCGTCCTCCTCAGAAGGTGAATTCGAGGCCGACCCGGAAGGACCGCGGCGGCGAAATGGTGATGGAGCTCTCTCCGCCGAGGGCGAGGCCTCCACCGGAGGGGTTGAGGCCGCTCAGTTCCGGATCGATGAGGGGGTTCCTCGACCAGATCCAGGCGTTCCGGACCGAGAAGAAGGCCGTGCCGTTCGCGGCCCGCAGGCGTCCGGCGAGTTCATCGGGAATGCCGTAGCGCGCCGTGATCTCGCGGAGCTTGAACCAGTCCCCGTCGTAGATGAACTCGGAGCGGGCGGCACTCTGGGCGTACGGGTTGCCCGCCACTCCAGCCGTGCTGTACCGGATCGGGTACTCGTAGCCCTCCTCGCGTTCCTCGCGGCGGAAGATGCCGTTGAAGGTGGACCAGACGGAGCCGAAATCCATGACCTTGTGGCCCGCGGCCCAGTCGCCCATGGCCGACAGGGTGAGCCGCTGGCCGAGCCCCACCCGGGTGGAAAGGCTCCCGCTCCGGGTCGGGGTGGGCCCGTAGGCCCTGCACACCGGCTCCCCCTCCTCGACCCCGTCCTCGCAGTCGCGGATGAACTGGAGCCTCGAGCCGTCCAGGTTCCCGTCGCCGTTCGAATCGTAGGGCGTCGTCACGTACCACGCGCCTACCGTCTCGCCCTCCACCACCCGCTTCTGGGGCTCGACGTTGAAGGGGGCCGCGATTCCCATGTCCACGACTTCGTTGTTCACGGTCTGGAAGGTGGCACCCACCTGCCAGCTCAGCGTCGGGCGGTTCACGAGGAGTGCCGAGACGTCGAGCTCGACCCCGCGGTTGGAGATCTCGCCCACGTTCCGGATCTGGGTCCCCTGCCCGGTCACCGGCTGCTCCGGCACGAAGAAGAGCGCATCGTCGGTGGTGGCGTTGTACCAGGTGAAGTCGATGCCCACGCGGTCCCGCAGGAAGGCGGCCTCGAATCCCGCCTCGAAGGTCCGGGTGACCTCGGGCCTCAGGTCGGGGTTCCCCGGGTTCGAGAAGCGCGGCGCGGATTCGTCGCGGAAGGACGTTGCACTGAAGGTGCGGTCCCGCAGGAAGGGGGGCGGGAATTTCCCCGTCTCCCCGTAGGCCGAACGGAGGCGGAGCTCGGTGATCCAGTCTCCGCCGACGTCCCGGACCCTCTGCTCGCGTCCCAGGTCGTAGGCCACGCCGAACTTCGGGTAGGTGGCAAAGTCCACCTCGTCGCCGAACGAGGTGCCGGCGTCGAACCGCACCCCGGCGTTCAGGAAGAGGCGGTCCCAGAGTGCGAGGTTCTCGTCGAGGTAGATGCCGCCGTTGAAGACCTGGGACCGGGTCTCCCCGGCGGTTACCGTCGCCGCGTCGTCGAAGTCCTTGGACCCCGGCAGCGCGAACCCGACCCCGGACCCGAAGATCCGGTACTCGTTGTCTCGGAAGCCCTGGGCCCCGACCGTGAAGGTGCTGCGCACGTTCTCGGTGGTGGGCCAGTTCACGGAAGCGGCCGCATCCACCGTGGCGGAGGTGAAGTTGCGCTGGAACCGGAGCAGCGAGCCCTCCTCGTTCCCGGGGGTGAACCCGATGGGCTGGAACTGGGTCTGCTCGTTGGCCCGCCGGTCCACGCCAAGGGTGGCACGGAATCCGAAGAGGTCCGACCCGTCCCAGATGTACCCGCCGCTGAACCCGATCCGCTCCACCAGCTCCTGGATGTCGGCCATGAGGAAGATCTCGGTGGCCTCCTGCACCGTGGAGGCGCCGGTGAGGAAGAGGGCGTCGCCCACTTCGAGGGCGGTGAGGGGATCGGCAATGGCCGTCCCGTTGTACAGGCGCCCGTAGGTCGAGCGGGCGTAGCTCCCCGAGAACTGCAGCCGGGAATTGTCGGTGAGGGTGGACTGCAGCGAGCCGCGGGTCGAGATGAGTCCGCTCTCGTTCCGGGGCTGGATCCCCTCCGCGTCCTGGATGCGCCCGCTCACGTTGTAGGTCACGGCTTCGGAGCCCCCGCTGACCCCCAGCGCGTAGCTCTGCACCCAGCCGGTCCGGAAGAAGCTCTGGGCGAGGAAGTCCGCGGGGAGTTCGCCGGCCTCCACCCGGGACTCGTAGATGATGCCGGCATCCAGGATGTACTTGAGCTCGGGAACGTCGACCCCCTGCTCGATCCTGGCCGTGATGCGGGGGGCTCCGGGGCGCCCCCGCTTCGTGAAGATCTGGATGACCCCGGTGGCCGCATCGGATCCGTAGAGCGTCGAGGCCGGCCCGCCCCGGGTGATCTCGATGCGCTCGATGTCGGTGGTCAGCAGGTCGGCCAGTGCCGAGGACTGTTCACCCCCGGTGCCGGGAGCCGTGGCCTGGGAGTTGTCCACCCGCACCCCGTCGATGTAGATGACCGGCGTCTGCGAACCGAAGACCGACGAGACCCCCCGGAAGGAGATCTGGGAACCGGTCCCCGGCTGTCCCGACACCGCGCTTACCGTGCTGCCGGCCACCCGCCCCTGGAGGAGCTGGTCGATGGACTGGACCGGTGCCTCGGAAATGGCCTGCTCGCCGAGCACCGCCACCGAGGTGGAGAGCTGGCGCCGGCTGGTGGCCTGCCCGACCCCCGTGACGACCAATTCGTCCATGGCCAGCGCCCGGGTCCGGAGCTGGAGGTCCAGTGTCACCGTCTCGCCGGCCTGGATCGTGACGGTGCGTTCCGTCGTCTCGTACCCGATGATCTGGTAGCGGACGAGAAGTTCGCCCGCTGGAAGGTTCTCCAGGACATAGCGACCCTCGGCCCCCGCGACGGTGCCGCGCTGGGTGCCGGGCACGGAGACCTGGGTCCCGACAAGGGCCCGCCCGCTCTGGGCATCGATGACCGTGCCCCGGATGGTCCCGGTCTGGGCCGACAGTTCACCTCCGAGGGCCAGCATGGCCAACCCGGCCAGGGCCCCCGTGAAACTCCGACGAAGAGGCAACATTGCGCTCCTCCGACTGAAGGATGAAGGACTGACATCCTCTCAGAGTTCCATGCCTGTCATGAAAATGCAAGAAAAGAGTAACTCGGCCGTCACCTGCGTCCCGCCAGGTCGGCCATGTCCCGCATGGAGATCGACTCGAATCCCTGCCCCGCCTGGCCGGTCAGCGCATACCGGTACACCGCCGCCCGGTAGATCCCCTGCAGCGCCGTCGTCGCGAGCGCGAAGAGGACCCAGAACACGAAGAGGAAGAGGAGCACGGGCACGAGTCCGAAGGGCCCGAGCCCGGCGGCCACCACCACGAGTCCGACACTTGCGCCGGCGAGGGCCGTGCCCATGGCCCCGAAGGCGATGCCCATGCCCAGCATCCCCGAAAGCTGTTCGCCCCAGGTCCCCCTGAGCAGCCTCGCACTCTCCTTCAGCGCATCGATGGGCCCCATGTCGCGGGTCACGAGGACCGGCACCGCGAGGAAGGTCGCCAGGTTCCAGGCGGTCCCCAGCACGCCGGACACGAGCCGACCTCCGCGCTGACTCCGGCGTCCGGCGGAGTTCAGGAAGAGCCCCACCGTGGCCGAGATGAGGGCGTAGCCCAGGATCGGCTTCACGTGGTCCGACGCGATCCGGAGCCCGTCCTGCACCGTGGGACGTCCGCCGTCCAGGTGGATGAGGGCCGCCCCCACCAGCGCGGCGTTGAAGTAGAACGCGACGAAGTACTGCACCAGGTAGAGGAGGAAGGCCAGGCCGATCCCGAGGGCGCGGCTCTGCCCGAACAGCGCCTCGACCCCCCCGAGGAGGAGCGCCGGGAAGAGGAAGGTCGCCATGAGGGCCAGGAAGGCGAGTCCGGACATCAGGGGGAACAGGAGGAGGGCGCGGTCCTCGTTCAGGATTCGCGCGCTCGCCTTCACCAGGCTCCAGCTGTTCTCCAGGGTGTTCTGCATCGGGGTCCTCACCTGACGGGTTTGGCGGTGCGCGTCGCGGGCGCGGGTTTCGGGGCCGGCCGGGGGGCCAACTTACCCTTTCACTACGCGGTGGGGTATGCGATTCTTCAGCACTGCAGACGAGTGCGGGTCCACTCACGTGAAGGAGCATGAAGAAAATGCGATTTTCCTGGTCTGGCGCGGTCGTCGCCGCGAACGTTCTTCTCGTCGCCGTCGGGGTCTCGACCCTCGAGGCGCAGACGGCTTCCGGTTCGAACGGGGGGGCGGACGCGCGGTCCGACGCGGCTGCCGTCATCGAGCGGGTGATCACGGAGGAGACCTACTTCAACCGGCTCGCCTTCCTGGCGTCCGACGCGCTCCAGGGGCGGGACACGCCGAGCTTCGGGCTCGAAGTCGCCGCGGAGTGGCTCAGGAGCGAGCATCGGCGCATGGGGACGGCGCCGGGGGCCGGGGACGACTCCTACTTCCAGCGGTGGCCGTACCGGCAGATCCGCTCCGACCGTGACGCCACCACCCTCACCCTGACGGGCCCGGGGGGATCGGCCACCATCGAGGGGAGCGCGGGTGTGCCCACGCGCGGGGCCAGCGACGACGACCTCTCGGCCGAGCTGGTCTTCCTGGGGATTCCCGCAGGGACGGCCGCCCCCGAGGCCGGCTCCCTCGAGGGGAAGGTGGTCATGATCCACGCCCCCGGCAGCTTCAGCCAGCCCTGGCTCCAGGGGCTCAACCGGGCCAACGCCGCGGCGCAGGCCGGGGGTGCCCAGGGGTCCATCGTCGTCGTCGACCCGGACTTCGACGATGCCGCCATGGAAAGCCTCGTGGAGCGCTTCGACGCCGGTGCCTGGCGCATGGGGTGGGACATGGCCGTGCCCCAGGTGGTGATCCGGCGGGACGTGGCGGCGTCGATCATCGAGAACTTCGACGCGCTGGCGACCCGTGCGCAGGCCGGCGAGTCCTTCCGCGCGGAACTGTCGGGGACGCGGGTCACCGGCCAGGTCCCCGCCGACATCATGGTGGACGGACGCCCGGCGAACGTCGTGGCGATCCTCCCGGGGAGCGACCCGGCGCTTCGGGACGAGTACGTCGTGCTGTCGGCCCACTACGACCACGTGGGCATCGGGCCGCCGGTGGACGGCGACTCGATCTACAACGGCGCCGACGACAACGGCTCGGGCACGGTGGCCCTCCTCGAGGTGGCCAACGCGCTGTCGCAGCTGGAGGTCGGGCCGCGGCGCTCCATCGCCTTCGTGCACGTGAGCGGCGAGGAGAAGGGGCTGCTGGGTGCGAGCTGGTTCGTGGACAACCCCCCGATGCCGGTGGAGCAGATGATCGCCAACATCAACGCCGACATGATCGGGGGCGACGAGCACCGCGACACGCTGGTGGTCATCGGGAAGAACTACTCCACGCTGGGGCCGCTGGTGGACGAGCTGAACGAGGGCATGCCCGAACTCGGCCTCACCACCTCCGACGACATCTGGCCCGACCAGCGCTTCTTCTTCCGCTCCGACCAGTTCCACTTCATGCGGAAGGAGATCCCGGCGCTCTTCTTCTTCACCGGCGTGCACGAGTGCTACCACCGCCCGTGCGACACGGTGGAGCGGCTGAACATCGACAAGGCCACGCGGGTGGCGAGGCTCCTGGCCCACGCCACGCTGGAGATCGCGAACCGCGACGAGCGCCCCCAGTGGGATCCGGCCGGGCTGGAGGAGGTCCGCCAGCTCACGGGGGGCGGACGCTGACCTTTCTGCCCTTCGGGGAGGCGCTCCGGCCGGCGGTATTCCTGGAGCGACCGAACCGGTTCCTCTGCCGGGTCCTGCTGGACGGCCCTCCCGGGTCGCCCATGGGGGACCCGGTGGAAGCGCACCTCCCCGATCCGGGGCGGCTCACCGAACTGCTGGTGACCGGACGGCGGGTCATGGTGGCACCGGCCGCCTCGCCCGAGCGCCGGACGCGGTGGACCATGGCGCTGGTCCGCACCCCGGCCGGCGACGGGTGGGTGTCGGTGGACACGACGCTGCCAAACCGGCTCCTGGCGCGGGCGTTTGCAGAGGCAGGGGCGGAGGCGGGCGCAGGGGCGACTGCCGGGCGGCGTGACGCCCTCTCCGAGCTTCCCGGCTGGAGGCTGGACCGGGCCGAGGCGGTCTTCGGCGCGTCGCGCTTCGACTTCCTGCTCAGGGGGCCCGGCCCGGAGCGCCACGGGCGCGGCATGATCCTCGAGGCCAAGAGCGTGACGCTGGTGGAGGACGGGCGCGCCCTCTTCCCCGATGCCGTGACCGCCCGGGGCGCGCGGCACGTGCGCGAGATGGCCGAACTCGCCCGGGGCGGCATGCCGGCCACGGTGATCTTCGTGGTTCAGCGCGAGGACGCGGACTCCATCGAGGCCGCCTGGGAGATCGACCCCGACTTCGCCGACGCGCTGGCCGAGGCCCGGGAGGCGGGGGTGCGGGTCATCGGGCGCAGGTGCCGGGTGACCCCCGAGGGGGTGACGCTCCTGCCGGATTCGGTGCCGGTGCTGGAGCCGTCGAACCCGGGGGGGCCGGGGGGCTGATTCGGCGGGTGGACAGGGAGAGCGCTTGGGGTGGGGGCGTTGCCCACAAGTGGGCAGGTGGGTATACTGGATCACCGTCGTAGTCCATCACACCCCATCAGCCAGGGACAAGAGCATGGCGACTGAGCCTGACACGCCCGCCTACCCGGGCTTCCGGCCTCGGAAAGGATTCGTTCACCCCGATTCACGCGGTCGCATCACGCTCGGAGCCGTGGCGCGGGACGCTGATTACCGCGTGCTACTCAACGAAAAGGGACAGATTCTCCTCGACCCCATTGTGGCCATCCCGGCGAGCGAGGCGTGGCTCTGGGAGAACCCTGCACTCCGTGCCTCCATGGAGCGCGCGCTGGACCAGGCGACTGCGGGGCAGTTCGAGGATCTCGGATCGTTCGCGCAGTTCGCGGACGAGGATGAGTAGAGGGTGGCCTTCAGGCTCTCGTTTACGCCCGAGGCATCGTCCGTCCTCAGGAAGCTCAAGGACCAGAAGCACCCGAAGCTGAAGAAAGTCAGGAAGACGCTCGGCTACCTGGAGACGAACCCCCGCCATCCCGGGCTGGAGACACACGAGTTCTCCTCGCTCTCCGGTCCCAATGGCGAGAAGGTGTTCGAGGCCTATGTGGAAAACCGTACTCCCGGCGCCTGGCGGGTCTTCTGGTACTATGGTCCGGAACCCGGGATGATTCGAATCCTGAACATCACCGCCCATCCCTGAAGTCCGCTGGCGCGGCAGGCGCCCGGATTGACACCATGGTGGAAATCAAGGCATATTTCCACCTTCATGAGCGAGGGGGGAATGCGATGGCCTTGAATATCAAGAACGAGGAGACTCACCGGCTGGTGCAGGCCCTCGCCGAGGAAACGGGAGAGACCCTCACCGAAGCGGTGACGGTCGCAGTCCGCGAACGTCTGGAATCCCTGCACCGGAAGCATCGACGCCGCGAGGTGGTCCAGAGCGTCCGGGAGATCCAGCAGTTCGTCAAGCGCCTCCCGGACCGAGACCGGCGCAGCGCGGAGGAGATCATCGGATACGACGACCATGGGCTGCCGAAGTAATGGTCATCGACACTTCTGCGCTCCTGGCGATCCTGCTTTCGGAGCCCGAGGCCCCGGCCTTCATCGATGAGATCGCTGCTGCAGACCGCCGGCTCGTGGGCGCGCCCACGCTCGTCGAAGCGGCTGCGGTCATCCTGGCCCGGAAGGGGGAAGAGGGCGTGATCGCCCTGGACGCGCTTCTGTCCCGGCTCGGCATCGAGGTCGTTCCGATGTCACCGGCCGCAGCGGAGTTCGCCCGCGAGGCCTA
>REBP01000092.1 GCA_007692665.1 Gemmatimonadales bacterium
CCGCCGCGTCTCAGCGCCTCCACCCGGAGCCGGAGATCGGCATCGGCGGCCTGTCCGGCGGCGCGCAGCACGTCGCGGTCACCGAGCAGGGCAGCGAGTTCGCATCCCACGGATGCGAGCCCCATGTCCCGGGCGCTGAGGAGAAGGTGGGCCACGCGGGGGTGGGCCCCGAGTTCGGCGAGCCGCGAGCCGTGATCGGTGAGGGCCCCTGCCGGGTCAAGGGCGCCAAGGGAGACGAGGAGGTCCCGGGCGGCAGCGAGTGTGGAGGGGGTCGGGGGATCCAGCCAGCGCAGTTCCGAGGGGTCGGAGCCCCATCGGGCGAGATCCAGCACCAGGGGTGCGAGGTCGGCTTCGCGGATCTCGGGGATGCGGGTGGGGACCAGTCCGCGGTCTTCCCCCGCGGTCCAGAGGCGGTAGCAGATGCCCGGCGCCGTGCGTCCGGCCCGGCCACGCCGCTGGTCGGCGGCGTCGCGGGTCACCCGGACCGTCTCGAGGCGGGTCATGCCCGAGGAGGGATCGAACCGCGGGACCCGCATGAGGCCCGAATCGACGACGATGCGCACCCCTTCGATGGTGAGCGAGGTCTCGGCCACGGCGGAGGCAAGGACGACCTTGCGGCGGCCCGGCGGGGCGGGGGCCAGGGCGCGGTCCTGGCGTTCCCGGGCGAGGGAGCCATGGAGGATGTGGACCTCGGTGCCGGCGGGGAGGTCCTCGAGTTCCCGCGCGGTGCGATGGATCTCGGCCGCGCCGGGGAGGAACACGAGAACATCGCCCCCGGCCTCGTCCCGGGTCTCGTCGAGTGCCCGGTGGACGGTGGCCGCCACTGCGGGCTCGATCCAGCCCCGGGGGTCGGTGTCCCGCACCGGGCGGTCCCGCCAGATCGTCTCGACGGGGTACTGCCGCCCCTCGCTTCGGAGGATGGGAACCGGGGCGGCCCCGGGTTGCCGGAGAAGGCGGGCGACGGGCTCCGGGTCCAGCGTGGCCGACATGACCAGGATGCGCAGGTCGGGGCGAAGAAGGTCCCGGGCCTCCAGCGTGAGTGCAAGTCCCAGGTCCGCGTGCAGGGAGCGCTCGTGGAACTCGTCGAAGAGCACGGCGCCGACGCCTTCCAGTCCGGGGTCATGCTGGAGCATGCGGGTGAGGACCCCCTCGGTCACGACCTCGATGCGGGTGGTGGGGCCCACACGGGTGTCGAGTCGCATCCGGTAGCCCACCGTGCCACCGACGTCGGGCTCGCCCAGGAGGGAGGCCATGCGCCACGCCGCGGCCCGGGCAGCGAGACGACGGGGCTCGAGGAGGATCAGCTTCCGGCCGGCGAGCCATGGAGCGTCGAGAAGAGCCAGGGGAACGGCCGTCGTCTTCCCAGCCCCGGGGGGGGCCACCACGACCACTGCCTTCGCCCCGGCGGGGGACCCGGCTCCCTCCATCGCGGTCGCCAGTTCCGGCAGAAGCGAGACGATCGGAAGGTCCGGGGGGATGGCGGAACTGGAGGTCATGCGTGAGAGGCGAGGCCGATGGGGGGGGCACGACGGAGCCGGGGGCATGGGCCTGAACGGCCCCTCCCCCGGCTCCCGGGTTCCTTTCCAAGGTGGCCTCCGCCGGGCCTGTCAGCAACGTATCGACCCCATTCGCCGGGTCGGGCTCGATCTCCGGACTATTGCCGGCGGGCGAGCTGGAAAAGAGGAGCCAGCGCAACCAGGAAGGCTCCAACCGCCACGACCAGAAGGCCCGGTCCCCATTCGGCCACGGCCATCGGGTGATGCTCGAGGAGATCCGCCAGCAGGGCCTGCTGCTGGACGACGAGCCAGAGCGATATGCCGAGCAGAAGCAGCCCCACCCCACCCGCAACGTGTCCGACGATCGGACGCGGCTTCCAGATCAGGCAGGCACCCGCAAGGACGGCCAGGACCCCTCCGGCCAGGATGAACCATCCGTTGGGCCCGGTGATCCCGGGGTAGCTGTAGAGCCCCGCGAAGAGGGTGAGCCAGGGGAGCAGGGCTCCCGCGATGACGACCCCGCCCCCACCGATGGCCGCTGCTGCGGCGACCATCGGCAGGGAGGAAGATGTCGCATCGTTGTGGGCTGCGGCCCTCACCGCCCGAACGGTCCTCCGCGACGCCGGTTGTTCTCGGGCATCACGTTGAAGAAGAGGAAGAGGTTCGTGTCGATGTCGGGAGTCACCGTGCCCAGCGCCTGCTGCACGCGGATCTCGGCCAGGCTCTTCTCCCGCTCGATGGCGTCCCACGCCTCGCGGGTGGTCACGCCGTTGACCTCGATCTCCCACCAGCCGCCCCGGGCCACGTCGACGACGTGGCTGTGCGGCGGCAGAAGGGCGTTCTCGGTTCCGGGTCCGAAGACCCTCGACAGGTCCATGGTGGACGGGTGGTTGATGCAGTCTCCGGCCACGGGGCAGTGGAGCGTGATGCCATCGGTGTCAGGAAAGAGGGGAACCGTCACGTAGACCACGGGATCGTTTCCGCCCCGGGGCAGGTCGGCCGCGGCCGTGCCGAGCACGCAGTCCGAATCCGAACCCGCCATTCCGCCATCCTCCAGGGGAAGGGGGCAGTCGAAGGGCTGGTTGTAGAGGAAGGTGACCACCTCGCCCTTGAACCAGCCGGCCGTGGTGCCGACTTCGACGCCCTGGCCACGGTTGTGGCCGTGTGCCTGGTGCCCGGGGGCCTGGGCCTGCATGGCGCTCAGTTGATCCGGGGCGGTGGGGGTGGTGCGGTCGTCCGCACACCCGAGGGCCAGGAGAGGAAGGGCAAGCGCCGTGACCAGCGCCATGCGGGGGGAGAACATCGAGTTTCCGTGCTTCATGGTGATACCTCGTGATGGTGGTGGTGTTGATGGATGGGGTTCGAGACCCCGGCGAACATGTGCATCAGCTGACGATGAAGAGACCTGCGATCTCGAGGACCTCGGGCACGCCCAGGGGCTCGTCCCAGGCTTCGGTCACGCCCAGGGGACCCACGTTCGTGATGCCCGTGACGTCGATCCCGGCGTGGGTGGTGTTGTCCTCACCCGCGTAGACGGCGGCGATGGCCGCCACGTCGGTGTCGGCGAACTGGATCCAGCGGGACTGCCCCCGGAGAGCGCGGACCTCGGAGGCATGACGTGCCTCCACCGAGTGGATCTGGAGGCCGGCGTCCAGGAGGTCGGGGGCCACGGCGAGGCCTGCCGCTCCGCCCTTGTAGGCCCGGACGCCCGTGTCCTCGAAGGCCTGGGCCAGGACCTGGAACTGCGCGTAGTCGGTGAAGGGCGCGAAGGCCCCGCCGGCCGTGAAGTCGAACTCGGGCTTGGCGACTGCCGCGCCCCCCAGCACGCTCTGGAGCAGCTCGACGTGCTGCACCTCGTGGACCCGGATCAGGTCGAAGATGGGTCGGTGGGCCGCAGGGATGAGTCCCGGAGCCGCCATGCCCAGCGTGTAGTACTCTGCCTCCAGGTACTCGAGGGTGAGCGCGAAGTTGAGAATGTCCTGCACCTGCTGCGGGATGCCCTGCTGCGCGAAGGCGCTCTTCGCCAGGACACCCAGGCCCAGGGGGAGGGAGGCCAGCGCGGCACCCAGGCCCCAGACGCCGGCCCCGCGCAGGGCATCTCGGCGGGAGGTGAGGCGCTCGGTGATCTCGGGTTCAAGGTCGAGGGATGGCATGCTCGGTGGCGTGTCGCTGGATGTCGTGTTGGACATGATGATTCCGGGTGTGGCAGGAACGGATTCGAAGCTGGATGCGAATGCTCGGTCGGATCGTCAGAAGGGCAGGCGTATGCCGGCCGACGGCGATCAGGCGGTGGGAATCCCGCTCGGATCCAGCGCGGTGACCACGAAGGGCGCCGCGGCGGCCAGGACCTCGGGAGGACGGCGCAGGACGTCGAGGGCATGGGTCGTGTCCACGACATCGCTGCCGGCGAAAGCCTGCGGGTCGCTGCTGATGGCGCTGCGGACGGCCGCAGCGTGGCGCGCCTCCACCGAGACGATCTTGCCCGCAATGGTGAGCAGGGCGGCGCCCTCGGTGTCGGTGGTGAAGAGTCGGCCCGCGCCGTTGTAGGCCGAGACGCCCAGGTCCTCGAAGGTTCTCGCCGTGGTGAGCACGCTGGTCCGGCTGCCGAAGTCCACGGCCGAGAAGTCGAACTCGATGGTGGGAAGCGCGGCACCACCCAGGGCAGTGGCCAGGAAGTCACGGTGAGCTACCTCGTGGTCCCGGAGGTCCCGCAGGAGGTTCTGCTCTGCGGTGGAGATGCCGTCGTAGAAATTGCTTGCCGCCATGATGTAGAAGGCGGCCTCGAGCTGCTCGAGGAGGTAGGCGTAGTTCAGCACCGCAACGTTTCCGGTACCGAAGGACACCGCCTCGGGATCGGGGTCCGGGTCCAGGATCCGGGAATCCGAGCAGGCCGCGGCAAAGACGATGACACCGCCTGCCATGGCCGAACGGGCCAGGAACTCCCGCCGGTTGGTGAGCTTCAGGTCAGGGGACTGCGTTTCCGGAAGGGGCATGGGACACTCCGTTGTCGTGGTGGATCAGTGGCCGATTCACCCGACGTACGGGCCATCTCCCGAACTGGATCATTTCCCGATGAGGGCCGCATTCGCCCACCGCCACGACCCGCCGGCATCTGGCACGGCGTCCGCCTTCCCCCCATACTTCCATGTCCGTGTCCGCTCCTGCACGTGGAACGGCCCTGGTGATCCGGATTCCGGAACCCTGCGTACCTCATCACGATCACCTGAACTCCGAACCACGGACCCGCCGCGTGTCGCAGGCCTCACCCGAAATGCTCGCATCCTGGATCCAGGGGATGGCCGCCCGTGACGAGCGCGCCTTCGCCGAGTTGTACGATGCGACCTCGGCGACGGTCTTCGGCCTTCTCGTCCGGCAGCTCAGGGACAGGGCGCGCGCGGAGGACGTTGCCCAGGATGTCTACCTCCAGCTCTGGAGGAATGCGAAGTCGTTTGATCCGAACCGGGGAAGCGCCTGGTCGTGGATCGTCGTGATGGCCCGCAGCCGTGCCATCGACGCACTGCGATCCGATCGTTCCTACGGATCGGCGCTGTCGGATCTGGAGACACGTCCCACCGCACAGCCCATGGGAAGTCGAGCCCCGCTTCCGGATCGTTCGGCCGACCTGGCTGAGCAGCGGAGCCTTGTCGAGCAGGCCATGGAATCCCTGACCGAACCCCAGCGCGAGACGATTCAGGCAGCGTTCTTCGAGGGGTGGTCCCACCGGGAAATCGCGGAGCGAACCGGGGTTCCGCTGGGAACCGTGAAGGGAAGGATTCGAAGCGCCTTCGGCATCCTTGAAGGCATACTGAGCCCAGGCCTGGGCGAACCCAGGGGAGGTACCTGAAGTGGCGGCGGACCGTTTCCAGGAACTGTGCGAGGCCTTCCTTCTCTCCGGGCTGGAGGGAGAGGAGCTGAGCGCATTCCAGGAGGAACTGGATCGGAGGGGCAGGGAGGGTGAACTCGCACTCGAGCGCACGATGGAAGCGCTGGGGCTGCTGGCTCTGACCGCCCGGCAGGAAACGCCACCCCCGGCGCTGCGCGAGCGGCTCATGGCCGAGATACGGGCTGACGCCGCTCCGGTTTCCACGCCCTCACCCCGGGCCGAACCCTCGAAGCCGGTCACCCCCCTTCGCCCCCGGGAATCCCCCGTGGCCAGCTGGGTATGGCCCAGCCTCATGGCCGCGGCGGTTGCGGCCACCGTCCTCCTCGGGGTCTGGAACCTGAACCTCCGGTCCGAACTCACGGATCGGACTGCGGCGCTGGACGCGGCGCGCCAGGAGGTGGCAGCGGTGGAGAACCTGCGCGGCGAACTGGCTGCCCTCAGGCAGGACCTGGGGACGATCGTGGCGCCTGCGGGGTCGATCATCACGATGGCAGGAACAGACACCCGCCCGGACGCCCGTGCGAGGATCTACGTGGATCCCGAGACGGGTCGGGCTCTCGTTCTGGCCTTCGAACTCCCGGTTCTCGCGGCCGAGTCGATCTACCAGCTCTGGGCAATCCGGGACGGCCAGCCTGTCAGCCTCGGTACGTTCGCGGCCCGCGACGACGGCCCCGCCCGCCTGGCCCTGGACTCTCTCGATCCGGTCGCCGGTGCCGACCTCCTGGCCGTCACCATCGAGCCAGCGCCGGGACAACCCGCCCCCACGGGCGAAATGGTGCTGGTCAGCGGCGATTGACCAACGGTTCAGCGCGACTCCGCGGCGTCCGGCTTCAGCACGTTCACCGCCTCGCCCCGGATCTCCAGGACCTCCACGGGGCCGCCGTAGTACGCGGCCATGCCGGTGTCCACCGCCCAGATCTTCCCGTCGCAGTACGACGTGATGCCGCCGCGGTGGACCGTGTGCCCCACCACGAACCTGCGGGCCCTGAGCATGGTCAGCGTTTCCTCGGCCACGGCGCAGGCCTCCGCATCGGGATCGCGGGAGTACAGCCGGGTCCAGATGGGACTGTCGGAGCCCCGACTCCATTGCGGTGCCGGGGCGTCCCCCCGGAGCCAGGCCCGGATCTCGTCGTTGATCTCCTCGAGGCCGTGGGCGGCGTGCGCCGGCAGGACGCCTCCGTGGGCGAAGACCGTCTCCCCCACGATCATCACGGTGTTGCGGCGGGCGAGGAGGAGGGCGTAGGGTCCCCCGGGGCGAAAGGCCGCCACCCGGGCCCGATGCGCCGGCTCGTGCGCCGAGAGGATCGAATCGGCCAGAAGCGCCTCCCCCTCGGGAAGGGGCACCACGCCCTCGAACTCGCGGAAGCCACCCTCGGTGACATAGCGGAGATCGAGGTGGACATTCATGAGTTCGTGGTTCCCGTTCAGGGGGTGGAACGCACCCCCGGCGGCGGCCGCTTCTCGAACCAGGCGATCGAAGAGGGCGAGGATCACCCGCTCGTCGTCTCCCCGGTCCAGCTGGTCTCCGGTCTGGACCACGACCAGGTCCCCGCCGATCCAGGTGTCGTCGGCATCGATGGCCCCCGCCAGACGGAGGGCACTCCGGGCCGCCTCGAGGTCGCCGTGGACATCGCCGAAGGCCACGATGCGCGGGGCGTCGGGCTGTCGGGTGGCGGGAATGGCGTCGGGATCCACGGCGGAGTGATCGGAAGCGAAGCCTCCGGAGCACGCCGACAGGGCGAGGACGCCCAGGACCGCAAGGGTC
The DNA here is from genome assembly GCA_007692665.1 of Gemmatimonadales bacterium. Lineage (GTDB taxonomy): Bacteria > Gemmatimonadota > Gemmatimonadetes > Longimicrobiales > Gaopeijiaceae > SKNW01. The sequence goes on from REBP01000092.1 coordinate 7,145, forward strand.
GTCCGCACTCTTCCTCGGGCGTGGATGGGCCGGTCGCCCCAACCCCGGAATCGGTTTGTCAGGTCGGAGCTCTGCATGGGCTCAGGGTACGAGCCAGCGAGTCGGCGGGCAAGAGGATGGCCGGCTGGCCCGACGGAGGCACTTGAGGATTCCCCGGCGGGGGGCGAGGTTGCCGGATCACAGGCCCCCGCGAAGGCCGGGGCTCCCGCCGCCCTCATCGAGGCCTGCGCTCCATGTCGCTTCGTGCACCCCGACTCCCCGTCCGCCTCGCGCTGCTCCTCGCTGCGGGGCTGGCCCTGGCCGCCGCTGCCCCGACAGCCCTTTCGGCCACCTGGTCCATCGTCGCCGTGGACCGGGAAACCGGACGCCTCGTCCTCGCCTCGGCGACGTGCGTGTCACAGGCGGCCCTTCGGAGCTTCCCCTCGGAGGGGCTCTGGGATGTGCAGGCCATCGTGGTGCCCGGCCGGGGCATCGCGGCGGCGCAGGCCGCCGTCGACCGGACCCGCGAGAGCCAGATGCTCATCCGGCGGGAACTCGCCGCAGGGACCGATCCCGACCAGATCCTGGCGCTGCTCATGGAGGACCCTGCACGGGAAGGCCGCCAGTTCGGAATCGTGGACCTGCAGGGCCGCTCGGCCGGGTTCTCGGGGGCGCGGAACGGGGCCGCCTCCCTCGCGGTCCAGGGCGCGGTGCGCGGGACCGGGATCCACGTCTCCATCCAGGGCAATCTCCTGGCCTCGGACGCGGTGGTTCTCGACGCCATGGCCGCCTTCCTGTCGACCGAAGGCACGCTGGAGGACCGGGTCATGGCGGCCATGGAAGCTGCGGACCGCGCGGGGGGTGACGCCCGCTGCATCTGCACCACCCCACCCGTCCCCGACGCCCCCTGCTCGCACCGGACGGCCCACGTGGCCTACATCCTGGCGGCCGACCCCGACGACCGTCCGGACCCGGAGCATCACGCCCGGGGCGAGTGGTCCCTCTTCCTCCATGTCACCGACGAGGACATCACCCCGGAGGAAAACGCGAACCCCGTGACCACACTCCGCCTCCGCTACAACGCGGCCATGGCGGGCGGGGCTGCCGGGGCTGCCGGGGCCGACCCTACCGGAACGTGACCCCCGTGAGCCGGGCCCGGAAGAACCGGAACTCGTCCGGGTCTCCCAGGCGCCACCCGGCCTCGATGACGCCCGGAAGGCGGTAGCCCCCGGCCTGGAACTCCCCGTCGAATTCCACCTGGAACCGTTCGTACTTCCCCTCGTTCCATCGATCCGCCCACGCCCTGAGGGGTCGCCCCTCGGCATCCACCCGGACCGTCGTGGCCACCCTCTCTCCTGCGACCGTCACGACGAAGCGGGCGTGGTCGCCATCGACGTCCTCCCACCGGACCGCGGGTTCGGCCCCCTCCCGGGGGACCAGCCACGACGGGACCATGACGCCCTCCATCGCCATCCGGGCCGCGGCCGAGCGCGTCACGTCCGGCCCGGTGGCGCGCATGACCGGAATGACCCCGAAGAGCTTCCAGCGCATCTCGCCCTCGCCGCCCGAATACCGGTCGTAGCCCCGGATCCGCATGAGCCCTCCCGTGGTGCGGGCGCTCCAGATGAAGCCGTCCGGGGGCGAGAGCACCTGCACCGCCAGCATGGGCAGGGGGTCCCGCTCCGGGTCGAGCACGATGGTCCCCTCCATGGAGACGTCGACGGAGCGCGCCAGTGGGGTCCCCGGCTCGATGGCCTGGAGGAGAAACCGACGGGCCGGTTCGGGGAGCCCTTCCACCATGCCCGGCTCGAAGCGCTCTCCGTCCCCGCCGCGAGACAATTCGTCCCATGTTCCGCCGGGCCCCCGGTCGAAACCGCCACATCCCGGAAGCACCAGGAGGAGGACGGTGCCCGCGGCGAGGAGGGACCAGGGCGCGGGCCTCGAGGGAAAAGTCGGCACCGGGAAGGGGCTCGCGCTGAATTCGGGGGCACGCCAGGACATGGTCGCTCCGCAGGGCAGGGGGTGAGGGACGTCGCCGGTCACCCTCCTCGCAAGGCAACCTCCATGCCCGCCCGCACCCTCACACGACCCGGATTTCCGAGGGATCGAAGTCCGGTTCGGGAAACTGCATGTCGAGGCCTTCCAGCGTGTCGACCATCACCCGGGCGATGACCAGGTTCCGATACCACTTGGAGTTCGACGGGACCGCGTACCAGGGCGCCCAGGGCGTGCTGGTCCGGCTCAGCATCGCCTCGAAGGCCTCGCGGTAGGCGTCCCAGTGCTTTCGCTCCTCCAGGTCGTCCGGGCTGAACTTCCAGTGCTTCGCCGGGTCATCGAGCCGCGACTGGAGCCGCGCCGCCTGCTCCTCCTTCGAGATGTGAAGGTAGAACTTGACGATGGTCGTCCCCTCGTCGGCGAGCATCCGCTCGAAGTCGTTGATGTGCTGGTACCGCCGCTCCCAGGTTTCCTCGGGCACCAGGTTCCGAACCCGGACGATGAGAACGTCCTCGTAGTGGCTGCGATTGAAGATGCGGATCTCCCCCCGCGCCGGGGTCTCCTGGTGGATGCGCCACAGGTAGTCGTGCCCCAGTTCCCTCGACGACGGGGCCTTGAAACTCGCCACCTTCACGCCCTGGGGATTCACGGTGCGAAAGACATGGCGGATCACGCCGTCCTTCCCCCCGGTGTCGGTGGCCTGGAGGACCATGAGCACCCGGTGCTTCCCCTCGGCATACAGGAGCTCCTGCAGCTCCCGAAGCCGCAGCGTGAGCTCCCGGAGGTATTCCCGCCCGGGCTTCTTCTTTCCATCGAAGGTGAGACGGTCCGACGGGTCCCGGTCCGCCAGGCTGACCAGGGTGTCGGGAGGTATCCGGTAGCGTTCCATCAGCGTCTCAGCCTCACGAGGATGACACCGCCCGCATGCCCGGTGCCGAACCGGGTCGTGGCATCCGCCGCGCCCAGGTAATCCATGCTCAGGATGCCCCCTGTATCGATCCGCCGGAGGGTTTCGGTTCCTCCCGTCCGGATCCCGTCCACGTAGACCACCGGGAGCGCGGGGCGCGGGTCCCGGAAGGAGGTGGAACCTCGCCCCCGCAACCACTGGGGCCGAAGCCGCTCCAGGAGCTCGTAGGCGTCCCGGGCGGTCGTCGCCTCGATCTCGTCCAGCGTGATCTCGCCGCTCGAGGACCCGGAGCCGGCTCTCGCGCCGCCGGAGCAGGCCTGGAGGGGAAGGCTTGCAAGGAGGCCCAGCACAAGGAAGAGGGGTGCCCTACGCATCGCGCGCTCCTCGGGATCGTGGCCGAAAACCGTGGCGGACCGTGCCCGGGGGGCAGGACCGAAGGGATCCATCAGGTGCATCGAACCTTCGAAACGTATCCACGAGCCCCGACGCCGTCGAGCCGCCCCGGCATCAGGGCTGTCGCAGCCGCTCGCCCAGATCCGCCTCGTTCATCCAGTAGAGGGCGTCGTGGAACGCGGGGACGAGGCTGCCCGGCCCCTTCGCGGTATCCGCCGCCATCTCCCCCGCAACGCCCATGATCGCCATGGCGTGGGCCGCCGCCTCGACGAAGTCCGGGTTCACGGCGGCGAGGGCGCCGGTCAGGGCACTGGCGGTGCATCCCATCCCGGTGACCCGCGCCATGAGGGGGGTCCCGCTGGTGATGCGAAGCTCCCGGGTGCCGTCGGTGACCAGGTCCAGGGCGCCGCTCACGCTGATGATCGCCCCGGTGGCCCGGGCCAGCACCCCGGCCGGCGCCCCCGCGTCCTCGGCACGGGCGGTGGAATCCACGCCCCGACCGCCCCCCTGCTCGCCGGCGAGGGTCAGGATCTCCGACGCGTTCCCCCGGATGATGGTCGGCGTCACCGTCTCGATGAGTTCCATGCAGATCCGGGTCCGGTAGGCCGAGGCCCCCGCCCCCACGGGGTCAAGTACCACCGGGATCCCGCGCCGGGAGGCGGTCTGCCCGGCCAGGACCATGGCCTCGATCCAGGCGGGCGAAAGTGTGCCGATGTTCAGGATCAGCGCCGACGCGATCCCCGCGATGTCCTCGACCTCCTCCAGCGCGTGCGCCATGACCGGCGAGGCGCCCACGGCAAGAAGGGCGTTGGCGGTGGGCTCCATGACGACGAAGTTGGTAATGTTGTGGACCAGGGGCGCGCGGGACCGGACGGCTTCCAGGTCCCTTGCGACGGCCGCCGGGTCGACGGAGTCGGAGGTCGGCCCGGAGGGCGACTCGGAGGGCGACTTGGAGGGCGGCGTGGACGACGGCGAGGAGGGAGGCGGGGACATGGCGGAAATCCGTGAAGGGGAAGGGGCGAGCGGGACCCGGGCCGAGGCGGACGGGACCCTCGCAGCGGCGGACGGG
>REBP01000177.1 GCA_007692665.1 Gemmatimonadales bacterium
CGGCCACCTCGGCCAGGAGCGTGGGCTCGGACAGGTCGTAGCCGTCAAAGGAACCAATGTGGGCGTGAATGTCGATCATGGATGCATGTCGATTCGGAGGTGGATGGCAGGGAGGTTGCCCATGAGCGGGATCGTGGCCGGTGCGCTTGCGGCGGCCCTGGCCGGGGTGCCCCCGCTTGCGGCCCAGTCGGGGGCCCCGTCCCCGGACCGCCCTGGCGCCGACGGTACCGGAGAGGTGCACCTTCCGGACGACGCCCGTTCCACCGCCCTGGCCGACCTGGCGGCGCTGGACGTCTGCTTCGCGTCGCGGGCCTCGTCTCCCGAGGCCGACCTCCAGCGGCTTCGCACCCTCTACCTCCTGGCGGTGGATGACAAGCCCGGCCTCGAACGGGCCTGGGGCGCCCACCGCAAACTCGTGACTTCCGGCTGGGCGCGCACCCCCGGGGGCCGGGCGGTGGTGGACGGATACCGCGGTGCGCTCATCGCGCTGGAGGCCCGCCACGGGTTCTGGCCCCACGCCCGCATCCGGGACCTGCGGCAGGCCCTCGACCTGCTGGACGGGCTCGTGGAGGCATCGCCGACCCAGGAGGAGGTCCGGTACCTGCGCCTCGTGAGCACGGCGTTCCTCCCGGGGATCCTGGGCCGGAGCGGCACCGTCGATACCGACCTCGAGATTCTGGCGCGTCGCCTCCCGCAGGTGACCGGGCGCTACCCGCTCCGGACCTGGACCGCCATGGCCGACACCGTGGAGGAGCTCCTGGCCGCCCGGGGCGTCGGCGCCGCTGACGAGGTCCGCGTGGGACTCCGCTCCGCGCGCCGAACCGCCGCAGCCGCGGCGATCCCCCTGGTACCGGGGTGCCGTGTCGGGTGACGACGAGGGGTCGGCTTCGGCCCCGGGGGTTTCGAACGTCGCGGGTATCTCGGGGTTCCCCTCCGTTCTCGGTGCCCCGGGAAGCCCCCGGGCGTGGGGGCTCTTCGAGATCGGCTTTCGTCCATGGCTTCGGCGGCAGCTCGCCGGGATCCACCTGGCGGGCGTGGACGATGCGGCGGCGGCGATCCAGGCCAACCCTTCCGCGGCGGGGGCGCCCGTCGTCTTCGTGGCGAACCACACGTCGTGGTACGACGGGTTCCTGCTCCGGGAGGTGCACCGCCGCCTCCGGCCGGCATCCCCCCTCCGCTCCATCATGCTCCACGCGGAACTCTCCCGCTCCCGGACCCTTCGCTGGATCGGCGGGACGAGCCTCGACCCCGACCGGCCGGCCACGCTCCGGGGGGCCCTCCGCGAGCTCGACGCCCTTCGGGACCAGGGGGTCGTCATCTCGTTCTTCCCGCAGGGGCGGATCTTCCCGGCGACCCGCCGTCCGCTGGGCTTCCGTCCCGGCGTGAGGCTGGTCCTCCGGCGCCTGGCCCCGGTCACCGTGCTCCCCGTCGCCATTCACCTCGAAATGGGGAATCTCCCCCGTCCCACCGCGTGGATCCTGGCGGGCACGCCGGAGTGGATCCCCGGGCACCGGGCCGGCGAGGGCATGACCGCGGTGGGCGCCGAGGCGCTGGACGAGCGCGTGGGCGACCTCCTGGACCGAATCCAGGGGCTTCTCTGCGCCCACGGAGAGGGAACGGGCGCCCACTGGCCCCCGTCCTGACCGGGGTCAGAGCTCCACGGGAGCGTCCCGGTCGTCCTCACCCGGGTCCTCGAAGCGCCCGAGCTGGAGCCGGAGCGCGTCCTCGATCTCGGGGCGGAGGAAGGCGTAGCCGGAGCGCCGGGCCTTCTCGGGCACCACCCGCTGCCCCTGGAGGAGAAGCTCCTCTCCCATCTCGCCCAGGAGCGTCCGGATGGCGAACCCCGGCACGGGGAGGAGGGTGGGCCGGTCCAGCACCCGCCCCAGCACGTCGGTGAACGCGGCGTTCGGCACCGGGTTCGGCGCCGTGGAGTTCACGGGCCCTTCCACGCTGGAGTTCGCCAGCGCGTGGAGGATGATCCCCAGGTGGTCGTCGAGATCGACCCAGGACACGTACTGCCGCCCGCTCCCGAGCCGCCCCCCCACCCCCAGCCTGAAGGGGAGGAGCACGGTGCCGAGCATCCCCCCCTCCGCCGAGAGCACGACCCCGGTCCGGAGGAGCACGGTACGGATCCCCGCCGACCGTGCGGGCCGGGTGGCCTCCTCCCACGCCATGCTGACCTCCGCGAGAAATCCCTCGCCCGGCCCCGCGTCCTCGGTAAGCGCTTCGTCGCCGCGATCTCCGTAGTAGCCCACCGCCGACGCGGAGACCAGCACCGCGGGTTTCTTCCGGAACCCCGCCAGCGTCCGGCTCAGCAGAAGGGTCCCCGCCTCCCGGCTCCGGTGGATGGCCTTCTTCTTGGCGTCGGTCCACCGCACCCCGGCAATGGACTCCCCGGCCAGGTGGACCACCGCGTCCACCCCCTCGAGGGCCTCCGCGTCGATCTCTCCCCGCGACGGGTTCCACGCCACGTCGCTCGACCCCGCCTCGGGGCTCCGGGTCACCCGCCGCACCGCGTGCCCCCCGGTGGTGAGGAGGTGGGTGAGCTGGCTCCCGATGAGCCCCGTGGCCCCGGTGATCCCCACCGTGAGGGGCGGCGCCTCCTTCCCCCGGAGCGCTTCCATCCGCCGGTGGAACTCGAGGTCGCCCTCGAGGCGCGCCGCCCGGAAGCGGAAGAGCCGCTCCAGCGATCGCCTGATGTAGTTCCCCCCGAAGGTCTCCCCGAGCGTGCCCATGGGCGCTTCCCAGGTCACCACGTCCTCGAGCGCGGACCGGTCCGGCCCCAGCGGGCTGAACCGGTGTTCGTGCCGCCACGCCGCGAAGGGCCCCGAGACCTGCTGGTCCACGAAGAGACGGTTCTCCTCGAACTCCGTGTGCTCCACGACCCAGCCCAGCGACGCGGGCCCCTTCCGGAGCTCCAGCTCCACCCGCCCGCCGGGCTCGATGCCGCCGGAACTCGCCCGCACGCGGACGTTTTCCCAGGGGGGCGAAAGGCGGGCGAAGGCGCCGGGCATGCGGTGCCACTGGAAGACGGTTTCCACCGGGTGGTCCAGCTCGATGCGGTGACGGTAGACGGGCATGGCGTGGTTACTCCGTGGGGGGTTCGGAACAGGGTTCGGCCGGGTGGGCACGGGACGCCCGGTGACGCACATTCACGAGGTTGCAGAGTCCGTGCCGGAGTCCGCGTCCGGGTCGTCGTCCCCGAAGAGGCTCCCCTGGGCGTCGGCGCCTGAAGCGGCGCCTGAGGCGGCTCCCGAGGCCTCGTCGCCGAAGCGCGCCAGGTAGCCCTTGAGCTCGACCTTCCGCCGCGTGGAATCCGAGGTCATGGAGCGGATCTTCCCGTAGATGGGCCGCTCCGGCCACCCCCGGTCGTAGCGTCCCAGCGTCCACATGATCCCGGACGTCGAGTTCGGGTCGCGCCCGTCCACCCCCCAGCGGTGGTTGAGCTCGATCATCGTGGCCAGCGCGTCGCGGGGGGTCTCCGACCACTCCAGGATCTTCTTCCCCCAGAGCATGCGCAGGTAGTTGTGGATCGTCCCCTCCCGGCGGAGCTCCCGCTGCGCCGCGTTCCAGAGCGGGTCGTGGGTGCGCGCCTCCTCGAACTCTTCCCGCGTGTAGACATGCGGCCGGGGGTCCTCCTCGTGCTCCGCCAGCGTCTCCCGCGCCCACGCCGGAAGGGTGTCGAAGGCCTCCGGGTCCACCCCCGCCTCGACGCTCCGCCAGGCCCCGTTGAAGCCCAGTTCGCGCCAGGTGATGACCTGGTCCAGGAAGGCCTCGGCGTCGGCTCCGAGCCCCCACCATCCGCTGCGGCGGCCGTCGGGCTTCCGGTCCGCCGCGGCCCCGGCCACCCCCGCCGGCGTCCACCCCTCGCGGTCCAGCACGGCGTGGACGATCTCGTGGCTCGAGACGTGGCCCCAGTGGAGGTGGGGCGACAGGCCGGAGAAATGCTGCCGGTCGGGGTGGTTCCGGGATGCGGCGTACCCGGTGAGGCCGCGGTCCAGGAACCGCGCGAGCCGCCTCGATGCCTCGGCGCGTCCACCCGCGAAGGGGACGGGAGGCACGCTGCGGTCCAGGGGGAGCGACGTCAGCGCGGCGTCCTCCAGGAGTTCGGGCGACGCCGGCGGCCACCGGTCCACGATGTCGGCCCCCACGCCGGCCCGGAGGCGGTGGAGGGGCGAGGCGCCCGCATCCTCCGATTCCGGGGCACCGGATCCCGAAGCGCCGAAGTCCGGCAGGGGACTGCCGGACAGCGGATGCTCGGCGGGTCCCTCCTCGAGCCACTCCGGAAGGGTCTTCTGCAGGTGGATGCGAAAGGAGAAGGCGGTGGTGAAGTCCCGCCCGGGCTGGGCCAGCGGGAGGATGCCGTTCGAGTCCACGGCCTCGAGGCGGACCGGGAGGCGGGGGGCGGCGGCGGCGCGCATGCGGGGGAGGAAGAAGATCGGGGCGTCGTCGGTGACCACGAGGGCCGCGCGGGCGGCCAGGGCCTCGAGGAGCCCCTTGCCGGCGTCCGGAGCGTGCTCCACCCAGGGGTAGTAGCCCGTGCGCTGGCCCTGGAGCCGGGCCGCGTGCTCCCGCATGCCGTCCAGGCAGAAGCGGTGGTGCCGGACGCTGGCCCAGCGGTAGCCGATGCGGAGGGGCTCGAAGACCAGGAGCGGTAGCCCCAGCCAGCGGGCCCAGTCCACGCTGCGTTCCAGGGCGTGGTTCCACTCCAGGCGGCGAAACGCCGTCATCCAGTAGAGGACGAAGCGGGGGGGGGCGGATTCCCGGGAACCCTCGTCCCGCCCCCTGACCGGCGCGTCGTTCAGGGCGCGGATCCGGACGGGGGAGATGCTCGACGGGGGCTGCGGCGGGGTGGGTCGGGAGGAGGGGGCGGGCGTGTCCATGGTTCCGGCGTACCCGGGCCTCCCCCCGGCGTTTCCTCGGCGGTGGCTTCTACGCCTCTGCCATGCGGTCCTTTCGGAAGACCGCGTCCAGGGCCCGGACCAGGTGGGCCTCGACCTCGGTGGCCTTCCGCACGACGTGGACGAGATCGGACTCGAACCGTTCGGCCTCCCCGGGCGTGAGATCCCGACCGGAGAGCATCACCACGGGCACCTCGGTAAAGGCGGGTGTCTCCCTGAGACGGGCCAGGAAGGTCGTGCCGTCCATGCCCGGCATGTCCAGCTCCGTGAGAATCAGCTCCACCGGCACGCGCTTCAGGTACTCCAGGGCCTGCCGCCCGTCTTCCACGGTGTGCACGACGAAGCCCGCGTCGCGCAGGTACCGGGTCACGAGAAGCCGCGAGGCCGGGTGGGGATCCACCACGAGGATGCGTGAACCGCCACGGGCCAGGTTTCGGCGCAGGACGGGGATCAGGTCCTCCCTCTCCACCGGTTTCGGGAGAAGATCCACGGAGCCGGGGGTGGGCCGGCCGGACTCGTCGGCGACGAGGCTCACGACCACGACCGGGATGTCCCGGATCCGGGGGTCGTCGCGGAGGCCCCGGAGCATCTCCCAGCCGCTCATGCCGGGCATCATGAGGTCGAGGGTGATGAGGTCCGGAAGCCGGGACCGCGCCATCTCCAGCCCTTCGGCACCGTCCCCGGCCATCAGGACGTGGCACCCGAGCTCCTCGAGGGCCAGCCGGAGGAGGGTGCGGGAGTCCTCCTCGTCGTCCACGACGAGGATCGTCTTTCCGGCGAGCGCCACCTCGGCACCGGCCCCCCCGACCCCTGCTGCAGCGAAGGGGAGGGGGCTGGGGGCCGCGCTCTTCGCGGGGCTCGAGGGGTCGCTCGAGGGGTCGCTCGAGGGGTCGCCGGAAGGGTTGCCGGAAGGGTTGCCGGAAGCGCCGCCCGATTCGAGCGTCCTCCCGGGACCGGCCGGGGAGCCTCCCGTCAGGTCGAGGGTGAACTCCGACCCCCTTCCCACCTCGCTGGACACCGTGAGGTCGAAGCCCAGGAGCATGCTCAGGGACCGGGAGATGGCGAGCCCCAGCCCGGTGCCCCCGAAGCGGCGCGAGGTTCCGGATTCGGCCTGCTCGAACGCGCCGAAGATCGCGTCCAGCCGGTCTTCCGGGATCCCGATTCCCGTGTCGCGGACGCGGATGCGAAGGGGTCGACCGGTGTCCGGTGCGGTCTCGAGCCGAACGCAGACCTCACCGCTTTCGGTGAACTTGAGGGCGTTGGCCACGAGGTTGATGAGCACCTGGCGGAGTCTCGTCAGGTCGGTCTCGAGCGGCTGGGGGTCGGTGGACCCTGCAACTTCCCACCGCAGTCGGACCGGTCGCCCCTCCACCTGCGGCTCGAGCTGTCCGACGGTTTCCTCGATGAGCGGAACCAGCGCCACCGGTTCGATGTGGAGTTCCAGGCGCCCCGATTCGATCTTGGACAGGTCGAGGATCTCGTTGATGAGGCCGAGGAGGTGCCGACCATTGACCTGGATGCGCTCCAGGAAGCCCCGGTCCCGTTCCCCGAGGGCCGCGGCGGGGCCCCGGAGCAGCAGGTTCGAGAAGCCGATGATGGAGTTGAGCGGGGTCCGGAGTTCGTGACTCATGCTCGCCAGGAAGTGGCTCTTCGTGGCACTGGCTTCCTCTGCGTCGTGCCGGGCCCGGCGGAGTTCCAGTTCGGCCTGGTGGCGGCGGGTGGCGTCCCTGGCGAAGACCACCGCGCCGGTGATGCCGCCCCCCCGGGTCTCGGTGGGGTGGAAGAACATCTCGAAGATGCGCCGCTCGCCATCGACCTTCTCTTCCCGGGCATCGGAGAACCGGTGTCCCTCCAGCGCGCGGCCATAGGCCCGGTCGAACCAGGCGGCAGCCTCGCCGCTCATGAGCTCCGAGGTCAGGTCTCCCACCGCCGGAGGTTGACCCGTGATGGACTCGAGGGTTCTCGCGAAGGCCGAGTTGAAGGTCAGGAGACGGCCCTCCCGGTCCACCGACCAGATGGGATCCCCGGTGCTCTCGAAGACCGCCACGAGGTTCGCCTCCACGTGGGCCAGGGCCTCTTCCCCGTGGCGCTCCTTCGTGACGTCGCGAAGGATCGTCCGGGTGGCCACGGGCTCGCCGTCGACGAACCGGCAGTTGGAGCTTCCGGACAGCTGCACGGGAGATCCGTCACGGGCGAGAAACGTGAGCTCGATCCCCGCCACGGGGGTCCCGGCAAAGATCTTCCGGGTCGCCGCGTCGAAGGCCTCGTGGTCATCGGGGTGGACGATGTCGCGAATCCGGAGGGAGGCGACTTCGTCGTCCGTGTACCCGAGCCGGCGCTTCCACGCCTCGTTCACGTAGTGGATGCGGCCGGCGGGGTCCGAGGAGTGGATGAGGTCATGGGCGTTGTCGAGGAAGTCGGCGAGCCGGGCTTCCGTCTCCTCGGCGCTGCGCTGAAGCTCCCGACGGGTCTCGATCTCTCGCTGGAGCGCCGCCTCGGTTTCCCCTCTCCGTGTCCCCTCCCCCCCGGCCCCCCGGAGGCGGAGGGCGAGCACCACCACCACCAGGGCGAGGACGGCGGCGGTGCCCGCGAGCGCAGGAACGAGCCAGGCCGCCGTCGCTCCCGTCATCGAGCTTCCGCCAGCAGCCGCTCGATGGCCTCGACCAGGGCCTCCACATCCACGATGGGTTTCGTCATGTAATGATCGAATCCCAGCCCGAGGAACCGCTCCCGGTCGCCCGTCATGGCATGGGCGGTGAGGGCGATGACCGGGATCCCGCGCATGCCGTCATCGTCCCGCATCCTCGCGAGGACCTCGGTGCCGTCCATCCCCGGCAGGGAGATGTCGAGAAGCACCAGGTCCGGGGGCGACGCCGCCATTCCCGCCAGCGCGTCGATGCCGTTCTCGTACTCGTCGATCTCGTAGTCATCCTCGAGGATGGCCTGCACCAGCAGACGGTTGTCGGGATTGTCCTCCACCAGCGCGAGCCTGTGCTTCATGCGGGGTCCTCGTCGGCGGGGAGGCCGGGGGTCCGGCTCAGTTCAAGGGCCTGGATCGTGCGACGGTACGCCTCGAGCACGAGGGGGTGGAGGGCGCGGGCGTCCTCGAGCCGACCCTCCTCCGCTGCGTCCTCGAGGAGCTGGCAGAGGCGCCGAAGGCGTTCGGCCCCCAGGTTGCCCGCCGACGACTTGAGCGAATGCGCACCGCGTTCCGCGCGGGGGGCGTCGTTGTCCTCGAGGCCGGCCCCGATCTCCTCGACCCGGTCGGGTGCGTTCTTCAGGAAGAGCCCCACCATCTTTCCAAGGAGCACGTCTCCGCCCCACTCCCGGAGCCGGACGAACGCCTGCGGGTCCATGAGGGTCCCCTCGGACGCGGCCACGGCCTCGTCCCACTCGGCCGGTGCCGGTGCGTCCGTGCTCATGCCCGGCGCTCGTTCACCTGCGAGAGGGCCTTCCGAAGGGCGGCCACCCCGGCCTGCGCCCCGTCCGCGTGACCGTAGACCGCGGAGCCCGCCACGAAGCTGTCGGCACCGGCCTCGGCGCAGAGCCCGATGGTGGAGTCGTCCACGCCGCCGTCCACCTGAAGGTGGGCCCGACCCGTGCCGCGCTGGTCGAGAAGCGCCCGGGCGCGGGCAACCTTCCCGAGGGAGCTCGTCAGGAACGACTGTCCGCCGAAGCCGGGGTTCACCGTCATGATGAGAAGGAGGTCCAGGTCACCGACCACCTCCGAGAGCGTCGAGACGGGGGTGGACGGGTTGAGCGCCACGCCTGGAAGCGCCCCGGCCTCCCGGATCTGGTCCATGACCCGGTTCAGGTGGGGACACACCTCCTGGTGGACGGTGATCCGGTCCGCACCGGCGCCGGCGAAGGCTTCCACGAAGCGCTCCGGCGACTCGATCATGAGGTGCACGTCGATGGGAAGGAGGGTGATCCGGCGGACCGCCTCGGTGACCGCGGGCCCGATGGTCAGGTTCGGCACGAAGTGGCCGTCCATGACGTCCACGTGGATCCAGTCCGCGCCGGCCTCCTCCACCTTCTTCACATCCTCGGCAAGCCGGCCGAAGTCGGCGGAGAGGATCGAGGGCGCGAGGATCCTCGGGGGCCTGCTGGTCGTGGCGGCCGTGCTGGTCGTGCGGGTCATCCGTTCCTCCCATTCGAGTCCGGACGGCCCGGATCGGGCACGTCCATGCGCTCCACGCCGGCCGCCGTGGCCAGGTAGCACCGGTCCGCGAGCCCCAGGAAGAGGCCCGTCTCCACCACGCCGGCCCTGGACGCCAGCGCCCGGTCCAACCCTGCGGCGTCGCCGATCCCGCCCGGAAAGACGAGATCGACGATGAAGTTCCCGTTGTCGGTCCGGTACGGCTCGAGCCCCCGCGTCCTGAGCCGGGGCTCGGCACCCAGCGACTCGAGATACGAAAGATGGGCCTGCCACCCGAAGGACACCACCTCCACCGGGAGCGGAGCCTTCTCCCCCAGCCGCTCGACGCGCTTCGAGGCATCGGCAATGACGACAAAGCGGCGCGACGCCTGCACCACCATCTTTTCCCGGAGGAGCGCCCCGCCAAGCCCCTTGATCAGGTCCAGCGACGGCGCGACCTCGTCCGCTCCATCCACGGCAAGGTCCAGGGTTCCGGCGTCATGCAATTCCAGCAGCGGAATGCCCAGGGTGCGGGCGCGCGTGGCGGTGTCCTCCGAGGTGGGCACGCCGCGGATGTCCCGAAGCGCGCCGTCCCGCAGCGCCGCTCCCAGGGCCTCCAGGAAGTGGCGGACCGTGCTCCCCGTCCCGAGACCGAGGGTCATGCCCGACGTAACCTCGGCGAGGGCGGCAATTCCCGCCTCCTTCTTCTGGGCCTCCATGGTGTCTCCAGCCTGTGGTCTGGGGGATGCGAGGGATGCAGACTGCGCCTGCGTCTGCGTGTCAGTTGGCCCGGTCGGGCGAGGATGGCGGTTCGAGCGCGGCCCGGACCTCGGCCGCCCGCCCCGCCGCGCGCCCCGTCCACCCCCTGGTCACGCGTCCGTCCGGTGGTCCAGCCGCCGCCGGACGGCGTCCAGCTGGTCCCGTACCCGTGCACGGGCCGTGCCGCCCGGCGCTGCCCGGGCCTCCACCGATTTTTCCCAGTCGAAGGCCGCACGGGCGGCGCCGTCGCCGAGGGTGGGGTGGACCTCGGCGAAGGTCTGGTCGGGGAGGTCACTCAGGGGGACGCCACCCTCCTCCGACAGCCGGACCAGCGTGCCGACGTGGTCGTGAGCCTCGCGAAAGGGCACACCGGCGCGGACCATGACGTCGGCCAGGTCAGTGGCCAGGAGCTCGGTGTCGCGGGCCGCCTCGATCCGGTCCGGGCGGAACTCCGTGCTTCGGAGGGCCCCGCCCATGGCCGGAAGAACGAGGGCGAGGGTGTCCACGGCGTCGAAGACGATGGACTTGTCCTCCTGGAGGTCCCGGTTGTACCCCGTGGGGAGGCCCTTGAGGAGCGTGAGGAGGGCCATGAGCCCACCCGTCAGGCGGGCCGACTTGCCCCGGACAAGTTCGGCCACGTCCGGGTTCCGCTTCTGGGGCATGAGGGACGACCCGGTGGAATAGCCGTCGCCGATGCGGATGAAGCCGAACTCCTTCGACGAGAAGAGGAGCAGGTCCTCGGAGAGCCGCGACAGGTGGACGCCCAGCAGGGCCCCGGCAAACAGGAGTTCGGCGGCCCAGTCCCGGTCGCTCACCGCGTCCATGGAGTTTTCCGAGATGCTCGTGAAGCCGAGCTCCCGGGCCAGCGCCTCCCGGTCCACCGGGAACGGGCACCCTGCCAGGGCCCCGGACCCCAGCGGGAGGACCGACGCCGACGCCCCGGCCCTCCGCAGGCGCTCCGCATCCCTCAGGAGGGGCCATGCGTGGGAGAGCGCCCAGTGGGCTGCCCGCACCGGTTGCCCCTGCTGCAGGTGGGTGTATCCCGGGAGAATCACGTCCATGCCGCGCTCCGCGAGGTCGACCAGGCCTCCCACCGTCCCCGCCACGGCCGCCTCGAGATCCCCGGCCGCCTTCATCCCCCAGAGCCGGAAATCCGTGCTCACCTGGTCGTTCCTCGAGCGACCGGTGTGGAGCTTGCCCGCCACGGCGCCCGCCTCCTCCCGGAGAAGGCGTTCCACGAGAGAATGAATGTCCTCGTCGGCGGCGTCCCCCGGAAACTGGCCGGAGAGCCTTCCGGAAACCCTGTCCAGCCCCGAAAGGAGCGCAGCGACCTCATCGGGGTCGAGCACGCCCGCGCCGCCGAGGGCGCGCGCCCAGGCCCGGCTTCCCTCCAGGTCCTCGCGCCAGAGCCTCCGGTCGACGTCCAGTGATCGATTGAGCGGCTCCATCTCCGGCGCCATCCCACCACTGAACCGTCCCCCCCAGAGCCCACCCTTCCTCGCCTGCGGCGTCTCGCTGCCGTCACTCATCGGGATTTCCGCCGGCACTGCGCCCCGCCCCCGCGGGGGGCGGGGTCAGCGGGGGGGGGCGTCACGGGGTCCGCCACGGGGCAGGCCGGGTCC
>REBP01000179.1 GCA_007692665.1 Gemmatimonadales bacterium
GAGATCCGTGCGAGATCCGCAAGCGCTTCGCGCGAGGCTTGATCCTGCCGCTCCTTGAACGAGACGACGTCATCTCGCTTCACTCGGCGGTGACTCCCGACCATTCGGAACGGCATCACCCCTTCCGACAGAAGTTTGATGAGGAACGGCCGCGAGACGTTCAACATGCCCGCAGCCTGCTGGGTTGTCAGCTCTTCCTCAACAGTGTTGATCTCCACTGCTCGCCCATGCGCGACCTCGTCGAGCGCCTTCAGGACGATCTCGGTCACAGGCTCGGGGACTGTCACGTCGCCGTCGGCCCCGCGGATCACAACGGTCCCGAGGTGACGGTTACGGCCCGACCGACCCCCGAGAGCCGCCCGCAGGGACTGCTGCGCAATCTTCGCCTCCGCGGCCTGCTGCGGCGTTGGCGTGATCGTTGTGCCCATGACGTCCTCCTGATCAAGTTTGGCTGCACCCCATGATACCCCGCACCCGCAGTAAACGCAACATTCGCATCATCTGCAACCCGCGAAATGGCCGGGTGGGGCGATCGAGGACGACTGCTTGAACCTCCCATGGGACCTCTCGGCTCGATCCAACCAGAGCAAAGCCTACACCCGCCCATGAGCAGGGAGGTCCTCGACGTCGACCGTATCCGCGCCGTGGTGCTGGAGAGGGACCCCTCTCGGGGAGACGCCCATCAGCGTTCATGCGTCGCCGGACTCGTTCCGTCCACCCACTCCTCTCCAAGCCCTTCCAAGCCCTGACCGAACTCCTCGGCAGCTTGCACGGCCAGGCCGCCGCGCCCTACGTTGCCGCCGCCTCGAAGTGGCCGTCTGGAACTTCTATCCTTCTTCGCCGAACCTCGAATCCTACGATGAAGATCCGGTTCGCCGTTCTCGCCGCTCTCGGCCTGCTCCTGGGCGTCGGCTGTGACAATGCGCCCGATGCCGAGCCGGTCGTCCACCCCGGTCACCTGCGGGACAGCGCCGGTGTGAGGGTGGTGGAGCACGACTCCATCCCTTCCGTGCTCCCCACATGGACCCTATCCGAAACACCGGACCTTCGGATCGGCAGCATCGAGGGTGAGGGGCCTGACGTGCTCGGGTCGGTCGGTGGAGGCGTGGTGCGTTCCGACGGTGTGATCGTGGTGGGCGAACTCCAGACCCAGGAACTGAGGGCCTTCTCCCCTGAGGGTGAGCCACTCTGGGTCGCGGGCGGACCGGGTCAGGGGCCTGGTGAATTGGTGGCGCTTCAGGGCCTGTTTGTCCTTCCGGGCGATTCGGTGCTTGTCCAGGACTGGGGCCAGGATCGGGCGAGCGTTTTCGATCCCTCCGGCGCCTTCGTTCGCAGCTTCTGGGTCAGCCCCCACGAGCCGGGCTACTTTCCGCCACGGTTCCGGGGGTTGCTGCCCGACGGAACCCTGGTAGCGGAGGTCCAGGAGCGCCAGAGAGGGCCGGAACACGAGCCGCACCTCCTCCTCGCCTACTATGACACGGACGGCCGCTTGAAGGAGGAGCCGCTCGGGCCCTTCCCGTTCATCCGGAAGGTAGAGCCGGGTCTGGCTTCCCGCCGAGTTTCCGGGGTTGCGGGGGGCGGAACGGGCGCTGCGGTCCTCAGCTACGAACGCCTCGAAGTCAGGAGGTATGAGGCTGATGGCACCCTGTCCATGATCGTGCGGGCGGCCCGCGAACCCGCACCGGTGGACGCGAAGCGCCTGGTGGACGAAGCGAACTATGCCCCACTCTTCGCAGAGGCGTACGCGGCGTTCCCGTTGGTGGCGGGCGCTGGCCTCGTGGATTCGCACGACCGGACCTGGGTGCGGGAATCCATCCCCGCCTACGACGAGCGCACCCCCGTCTGGTGGGTCTTCGGCCCAGACGGCAAGCTGCTCGCCCGAGCGACCTTTCCGGAGCAGTTCTCCGTCATCCACATCGAGCGCGACCACATCGTGGGCGTGAATCTGGACGAGTGGGAGGTCCCGTACCTGGAAAGGAGGGTCATCGTTCGGACCCCACCGCCGGACGTGGGGTCCGGTGGGATCATCTACGGCGGTTGATTTCGCGGCCCGGATCTGACCCTTCGTCTCCGTTCGCGGTATTGGTTTGGCTGTTGAGATCGTTATCACCGTCGACGAGATCGTAGCGTAAGGCTGCGACAGATACCTCTACTCTGGGTCCGTCGTTGTTCGGATCGGTCGATGGGATTCCGCTGTATCTAATATCCTCCAGATTCATATCCCGACCGTAAATGTACGTCGCAGCCCCTGGGAATGCGAAAAAAATGGGCTCCTTGGGGCCCTGGGTGTCCCGAGCGCTGGCCGCGAGGTCGTGGGGGGGCTTCAGTGGAGGCGGCGGGAGTCGAACCCGGAGCACTGGCGACACACCAATTTGTAACACGTTCATTTGCATAGACTTGAACGACCGCTCCCGCCTTGTGTGCCATGGGTGTGCCATTTGAGAATTCCGGTTGGGGCTGCGCCTCATTGCACCGCGGACGGAGCACGCAAATGTCTACCGAACAGATCGAACGAGAACTCCTGAGGCTTCCGGCCTCCGAGCGGGCCCGCCTTGCCGAGCGACTGATCGCCAGTCTGGATGACGATGCGGAGGTTAACCTTGCCTGGGCCGAGGAGGTCCGTCGACGCGACGAGGAGCTTGACTCGGGAGCGGTTCAGTCCCTCCCCCTTTGAGGACTGTCAGCCGCGCTCAAGACACGGTGAGGCTGGGGATCGCGGCGCGCCGGGGCTTCACGGGAGTTTCAGCTCCCAGACCGAGATGCGATAGTCCCCGATCGGCGTGATCTCTACGGCGTACACGCGCCCGTCATCGACAAACCCCTGCACCGGCATGGAGAGACGCTGCGAGCCGAGGATGCGGCCGGAGTCGGGATCGATGACTTCGATGATCGTGTCGAAGGCGCGTTCCATGTTGTTGATCCCGGTCAGGACCTCTCCGGTGAACTGCTCCTGGGGTCCCACGCCCGATTCCCAGTCGGTGCCCGGCACGAGCGCCACGACCCAGAGGCGACCCTCCCGGTCCTCGCGGATTGCGCGGACCCAGGGGTTGGGGACACCGTCGGGCGAGAGAAGAAGGTCCCCGTCCCGGGTGAGCCATGGGGCATTCCTCACGAGGGTACGGAGACGCCGTCCTTCCCACGACCACTCCTCGAGGCGGTACTCGGTGTGGGGTGTGGCCCAGGCGGTCTCCCGGGGGGTCAACGAGAAATGGCGCCGGTGCGACGCCCTCAGATCCTCGATGGGAGGCTCAGAGCCAAATGAGGCCAGGATCTGGCCGTCCTCGCTCAGCAGGTGAAGCGGCAGGCCGATCCCCGAAGGCAGGGCGACCACGGCGTTGACCACCCGGCGGCCGTCCGTCGTCCGCGCCATGCTCGCGGCGTGGAACTCGGGTACCCGCGTGATGGACCCGGGCTCGAACCGGGGGCCGAACCGCTGGATCCGCAGGCCACCCAGGTCGTAGACCTCGATCGTGTCGCCGTCGAGCAGCCCGAGGTGGTTGATCGTGCGGAATTCCCCGGGGCCGTCGCCGGCCCGGCCGACGCTCCGCAGGAAGCTGCCGTCGGCCCCGAACACCTTGAGCCGGTTCTGATCTTCCCGATCGGCCAGCACCCAGGTGCCGTCGGATCGCTCAACGACGCCGATCGGAGTGCCCACGTAACCCGGTCCGGTTTTCTCCCCGAACGTGATCACGCGCTCGGCGCGAATCAGGCAGGGAGCCTCGCATTCCCGAAGCACGCGCTCCTGTGCGCCCGCCGGAAGGACGGACGCCCAGCTCGCCAGGGCAAGTGGCAGGACCCGCGGCAGGAGACTGCGTGATGCGAGGACGGGATTCTTGGGCTTATCCATGAGTACCTGCGGAAAGGATCATGCTCATCGCCTCAG
Organism: Gemmatimonadales bacterium; assembly: GCA_007692665.1. GTDB lineage: Bacteria > Gemmatimonadota > Gemmatimonadetes > Longimicrobiales > Gaopeijiaceae > SKNW01. Next base: position 3,884 of record REBP01000179.1, read on the forward strand.
GTGGGGGCATGCCGTGGGTCCTCGCGGCGCCCCGGGACCGTGATCGGGTCGAGCGCGATGGCCTGGCGGGGGAGTCCCACCTCGACCTCGAGCATCTTGCGCGGCTCAACGCGCACGGAATCGGCCGGGCGTTCGGCATACCCCAGGGCCCGGGTGCGCAGCAGGAAGCCGCCCGACCCGGGCGCCCGCAGGCTGAACCACTCATCGGCGCAATCCACGCCTGTGAAGCTACCGAATCGGGGGGCAGGTTCAACTCCCGTCGGGCGCCAACGCTCAGGGATCAAGCCGGACGTAGGGGATAGGCATAAGCACCCGGAGATAAACCGAACATCGGGCTCGGTCCAGCGAAGATCGGCCTGGCTCCAGCGTTGTGCACGGAGCGTGGATCGCATGGATTGCATCGCTCTTGACATTACGTGACCCGCCGCTTCAGATTGCGAGTGCCGGCCTGGGCCGGCCTGTGCCGGCCGTTCATTCGTGCCGGCTCGAGTCCCCGCGAGATGCACCCGGGCGCGAGGAGCCGGATCCCCCACCACCTCGGGAAAAGGCGGCCCTTCGGATGAAGCCCTTCCTTGCGCGTCGCAGGAGCCTTGGAGGCTCCTGCCCCCCCATAGCGCAGCCGGTGAGTCTCAGCGGGATGATGCTCCCGCTCTTCGTGGCATTCTTGTCGGCCGGGTGCTCCGAGACTTCAGTGACCGATGTTCCGGCGCCGCTCGGGCCTGGTTCTGACCCCGTGGCCCTATGGATCGACGAGTGTCCTAACTCGTCGTGGTACAATTGCGAAGCCCTTGACGAGGATCAGGTGGCCCTGATCAAAGATGCGGTGAACGCGCTCTATTTCAACGGCGATTGGCGTTGCCAACAAGCGCGAGACGCACTCTTCAGCAAGCTCGATGAGGCCTCGCATGGAGTGGTGTGGGTATTTGGATCCCACAGCATGGACAACTACCCAAGGCTCATCGCAGGTCACAACAGTGCTTCTGGAAATCTTGGATTCCGAACGTCCATATTCCAAGGTGGCGGATTGCAGCTCGCCAAGACCGCGATACACGAAGGCGCGCACTTGGCGGGTTTCGGAGACGGACCCGCGTACCAGCTGGAAGTCAGCTGTCTCCAAACGTCCTGAGAGGGAGACATCATGCGAATCTCAAGAAGGTTTCTCGTTCTGATTGGCGCTCTTGGAGGCGCCTTTGGTCTCGTCGGGCCCACGGAGGCCCAGGAGCGGCCCGCAGCGGTGGACGCGGCGGTTGCTGCGCTCGACCACGTCCGTCACCTCTTCCCGTTCACCGAAGTGACGTTGGCGACCACACAGGACGCGAAGGGTGTCCGAAACACTTCGCTGATCGAGGCGATCGGAGCCACTACCGGCATGACTGTTGATTCGCCGAGCTCCCCCGCAGTGGTGTGCGAAGAGCGCTGCCGGATGACCGAAAGGCGCAGTTTCGTGCAGATCGGAGTCCGCGGCGCCACCGAAGGCGCGGCCACCGTCTCCGTCTCCTGGCTGGCCCCGGTGGAGCGTGATGGCACACTCGTCGTGCGGTCGGGATACCGAACGGATATCGACCTCACCCTGCGGAATGGGAGTTGGGAAGTGGTCCGGATGGCCGAGCTTGACCACTTCACCATCACGGGGGGCGGGTCGTAACGCTGACGAGCCCGACTGAGCTGGGGTCCCCCGGGTGCGGTCTGATCACGCACCCGGGGAGGTGCGCTAAATCCGCATTACCACTAGCTGCCCCTCGATGAGCCATCGGTTGATCGTGCGTCGTTTCACTAAGCCGCCCCGGGTTTGCCGGAGGCCCCAGAGTTTGAGAGGGGGTTCTACCCCGTCTTGGCGGACAGTCGAGTTGAGGTACTGACCCCTCGCGCTACGTTCCCGTCGAAGGCCGGAATCTTCCTACCGGGATTCCATTTGCGATCTCAGGTACGCCGCAACGATTTCGTCGTCGGCTTCCTGCTTCGCAACCTGCATCGTGAGGGCATACAGCTCCCTGCCTGGAACATGCAGCACATGGCCGTTCCGCCACAGGAAGACAAGTGCAACAGCAAGGGCCGTTCTCTTGTTGCCGTCAGCAAACCCCTGGGAACGTGCGAATCCTATCAGGTAGGCCGTAGCCAGATCCGCGAGATCAGCCTCGGCGTCGTAGGTCCGCCGGTGGAGGGGTCGAGCAAGCGCAGAGCGCACGACATTCTCGTCCAGAATCCCGTGCGCTCCGCCGTATCGCTCAATCTGTTGGGCGTGGACCATCCAGAGCATCGCCTCGGTGATCCAAGGCGGCTCTTCCGGGCCACCCTTGTCGCTCACTTCGCCAGTTCGCGGAACACACCGTCGTACTCGGCCATGATCGCTTCATGCGCCTCGCTCGCTTCTCCCAGTTCCTCCGAATGGGGGACGACCCGAAACCCGCCCAGTCCATCCTCAATCCACGCCAGCCTCTGGCCAGCCGGAATACCGAGTCGCCGAACCACCTCTGCGGGAAGCGTCGTCACGATCGAGGCCCCCTGGCTTCGCGTAGTGCTGAAGAGTGTCGGCATATCAACTCCTGATCCTGTGGGTGTCACCAAAGTTACACCCCCAAGATATGGGCGTTCCCGCTCTCCAGTCAAGGTGAAGTGGCGCCGCCGGCGGCATGCGGTGGGCCCGGCTCGCCAACTCTTCGACGCGGGCCTGGGGGCTGGCCTGGGGCTGGCGCATTCCTACGGCGAAAGGTGGATCCGCTCGTAGGAATTGATTCTTACGGCGTTTGCCGTAGAAATAGGTGGCCACCAACCGCGGTGTTGACACCGGATCTCGGGCCTGGGAAGAACGATCCCCCTGGCGGTCCAAACCTGTGGCAACTGGCCTCCCAGCTCCCCGGAGTCGACCCCCATCCTGGGTCGGATCGACAGGTGGCGAAGGACGCATGCGAGCTCGGTGGCGGAGTTCTCCCCGACCCCTCCCCCCTGCCGCCCCGCCAGACTCCCGTGTGAGCCATTTGCGGCTCGCGGCCGCTGGCTGCCTCCCCACCTCCCGCGGGAGGTATCGAGCCCACGCATCCAAGCCTCCGGAGCATATCTACGGGTTGAGAACCGCGCCGATCTGCTTCTCCAGCTCGGGAATCCGACTCTGGATCACGTCCCAGACCAGTTCGTAGTCGACGCCCATGTAGTCGTGAATCAGCCGATCGCGCATGCCCGCCATCGCGCGCCACTGATCTCCGGTGTTGATCACGATACGTCTGCGGGACCTTCTTTGAGGCCTCGCCGATCACCTCCAGGCTCCGAACGAACGCTCTCCGGAGCGTCTCATCCGAGTCGAACTGCGAAAACGTCAGCCCTTCACTCGCCCCGAGCAGGAAGTCAGCTTCGGAGAGGATGTGAAGGAGATAGTCACGCGGCTCGAAGGACATCTTCAGCCTCCGCAAGGATCCTTGGGCCGGTGAAGGGTGACAGGGCCTCCAGCGTCACAAGCTCCACGCGCCGTCCAAGGCGTTCCTCGAGAAACTCGGAAAGCTCAAGGAAACGATCAAACGTCTTTTTCCCCGGCGAGAACTCGACCAGGATGTCGACATCGCTGTCGGGCCGGGCCTCACCTCGAAGCACGGAACCGAACAGCGCGAGCCGGCTCACTCCAAGCGCGCGGATCTTGGGCTCGGCAGCCAGCAGGCAACGGATCGCCTGATCACGGGTCAGCGAAGTCGATGGCATGACCCAATCTAAAGAGACGCCGTGGCGGGGGCAAAAGCCGGCCGTGACTCGCAACCGGGTGCGCGGGGGTCGGTGGGCTCCCGGACTGGATGCGCCCTCCCATGTCCCACGGACTTCGGACCGTGGCGTTCTACCGCGACCCCTCAGACTCTGGGGCCTCCGGCAAACCCGGGGCGGTTCATACCACCGACTCCCGGGTGCGTCGGATGCCGCCACTCTCATCACGCCGGAATTCCCGCTCGATGACCACGATCTGCGGCACGGCGAGGGGGCCGCGGAAGTCTTCCGCCGCGTACCGGAGCGCGCCCAAGTTCAGGGACCCCCGTCCCGTCCCCACCTCGTGAAACCGCCCGAAGATCTGGAGGAGGAAAGCTACCGAGGCAGGTCCACCGGGGGAAGTCTTCGTGGCTCCCACCGGCCCCCGCTTGGTCGATGTCTGGAATGTGGTCATCGGGATTTCTCTGGCTCCACCCACCTGACGAGCGCTTCAGCCAGACGGCGATCACCGAGTAAACGTTCGATCGCCCGCAGAACTCCCCCCGGTACGGCAACGGGGCCGTCAGGTTGTCTCGGTAGAACTCCACCCCCTCAAGGAAATCCACAGGGATTTCCGTGACCTCCCAATCTGTCGCCGGGCGCCCCTCCACGAAATAGATGATGCAATCCCGGATTCCTGAGAACCACCGCATGACATCGCGCACGCTCATGGCGGCCGCCATCTCGTGGTCGGTGCTCAGCACCACCCGGTCGCCCCCCACGGGGCGCGCCACGGCCCGCCGGGCCAGGAACCCCTCGAAGGTCGGGGCATGCCGCGGGTCCTCGCGGCGACCCGTGACCGTGATGGGGTCGAGGGCGATGGCCTGGCGCGCGAGTTCCACCTCGACCTCGAGCATCTCGCGCGGTTCGACGCGCACGGAATCGGCCGCGCGTTCGGCATACCCCAGGGCCCGGGTGCGCAGCAGGAAGTCGCCCGACCCGGGCGCCCGAAGGGTGAACCACCCGTCGGCGTCGGTTTCCACGCTGGTGTGGACCTCGCCCCCGACCAGGAGCGCCACCTGCGCCGAGGGCACGCCTGCACGTGATTCCGCGTCGACCACCCGGCCGGTCACGCTCTGGGCTGCCACCTGCCAGGGGAAGACGGCCAATGCAGCGAGCAGCCATCCGGTGCGTCGGACCCTCGTCCACCCGCCGGTCATGGGCTTGCCGCCAGGGCCGAAATGGCGCCCAGCCCCCGGTACCGCCGTACCGTCCGCCACGCCTCCACCATCTCGGCCGACCGGGAAGCCGCGCAGGAAGGCGAGACCAGCAGCACCATGGCGAGTTCTACGCCCTCCCCGGGTCCGGGGAGGGGGCTCCAAGCGTTTGGGGGGGTGGCGGACGAGGCTAGGAAGACGATGGCGGTCAGCGCCGCAAAACCCACGACCCCACCCCAGCCCTTTGCCCTCATTGGAACCCCCGAACCAGCGAAACCTGGGGAAAGGGGGCAGGCCGGTAGAGTACGGCGAGCCCGGATCCACCCCCGATCACAAGGTGGTCGGCCTGGAAGGCCGCCACCTGCTCGCCCGACCGGGCGTCCAGAAGGTAGGTGCGGTAGCTGAGCGGCGGGCCGCCGGCCTCCCGATCCAGTTGGCGCGACGTGACCTGCACGGCCAGGAGGTCGGAGGAGATGTGGCTTGCGTGGCTCAGGTGCTCGAGTACCGACTGGCCGCTCCGGTCGGGGCGGATCGTCGTCTCCGAAGCGAGGAAACGGGGTGTGGCCAGGTCGGAGAACCGGGCGATCCAGGTCAGACCGCCATCGGCGTCGTAGGCATGCACCTCACCCAGAAGCGCGTAGGCTACCCACACCATGCCGGCTCCCTCACCCGTTTCCCCGCACGCCAGCCGCGCCATGCCCAGCGTTTCCGCAACGAGGGGGTTCCGAAGGGCTGCGTAGGGCTCCGGGAAGGAGTGGATCGGGACGCCCCCCTCGTCGATCTCGTGCACCAGTGAGGCTGAGCTGACCCCAGTCGCGGCGCCCCGCTCGTTTCTCACCGCCAGAAAGCCGGTGACGAAGGTCCGCCCACCGAGCATGCACGCGTCCAGAGTCTCGGCGTTTACGGGCTCCACGACGATACGCGACACGGGCGTGGCACCATCGCTGCCCAGTTCGAAGCCCTCGAGTCTCCGCCCCCCCATGTCTGCCACGAGCACGCGCGACGCGCCGTCGGTGGATAGCCCCGTCGGCCACTCGAGTCCGCCCGGGCCCTCGCCGGGCTCCCCGAAGAACCCTGCGGGCTCACCCTGGGCGCTGAACACCCGAACCCGACTGAACGAAGGATCCAGGACCGCCACGGAGCCATCGGCGAGCGGCACGGCGGCAGCAATCTCCCCCAGCATCAGCTTCTCCGGGCCCTCGTACACCCCGATCACGACTCCGTTTTCGAATTCCTCCAGCGCGGTCAGGCCGGGAGAGGCTGCACTCGCCCGAGTCTCATGATCGAGGCGCACATCGTGGACGGGTACGGTCGCCTCGGCAGAGGCATAGGCCGCGGCGTCCGGGTGGAGCGTCTCGCCGCCCTCCCGGGCCGCCGGAGCCGGGTCGGCGGTGTCGGGCGTGCAGGCGGCGACTGCGAGGGTGAGCAGACAGAGCCCTCGCACCACCCTGCGCGATCGGGGCCCCGACACGACCTCGGTCGGGACCCCTCCCCGCCGCTCCGCCCCCTTCAGCTCCAGGGACACTCGCCGATGCTTGTCGTGCACCCCCAAAAATCGTCGACCTCGCACTTCCGGTCGATCGCATCCCAGTGGCATACGTCAATGACCGATGAGCACCGCTTGTCATCCTCGCACGTCGACTCCTGTGCCGTCGCCCCGTGCAGGGCATGCGCCCCGGAAACACCGATCAAGATCGCGCCAAACACCGCGATCGCGCTTCGGATGAACTTCTTCATACCGAGCCTCCTCTGCAGGCAGGAAACCTGGGCGGCTCGGAACGGGCCGCCGGATAGTGACGCATTCTACCCCCCCCCCCGCAGAAATCGCAAGCGTGCTATTTCAGCGAGGAGGACCCGGGCTTTGGGAAGGCAGACTCGATCACCTCCGGGAAGCCCGCCAGTCCGTCGATGGAGGCGATCGGCATGCCCTGGACCCAGAGATGTTCGAGACCCGCGCATCCTTCCGGAAATGGCGTATTTACTGAACTTTGGTCCGGTTTCTCCGTCACGAAACGGGCCAAACCGGGCCCCGCGGACCCCAGTTTCGTCACTGTAACGTCACTGTGACCCTGGCCGCATCCCCCCTTCTCTTCGTGGGGGCGGACGTCCGCCTGGATCCCGTGTCGACCCCTGTCTCGCCCGGTGTGGAGCACCGCTCGGGGCGACTCAGCCTCGGTCCTCACCCACCGATCCCGCCGGCCCTCTCTCAAGCACACGAAGGTTCAGAGGCTGTCACCCGTGGAGGCGGCGGGAGGGCCACGTGCTCAGGCGCGCTGGCGCGCGCGTTGAGACCTCCATCCGCTCGGCGCGAACCCTACGGGTTCTGCCGCTGCTCGCTGCGGCCCGGCCCGCCCTGCCGGGCGGTCCGGGACTCCCGCCGCCTCCTCTGAAGCCCCTACGACGAAGCCCCCCACAACCGCGAGGTCATGGGGGGCTTCAGTGGAGGCGGCGGGAGGGGCCTGCGGTCCGCCTGGCGGCGGATCCTCGGCCGTCTCGCGGGTCAGGGTGTCAGGCGCCCCAAGGCGCGCGTCACCACCTCAATCCGCTCGGCACGAACCCTGTGGGTTCTGCCGCAGCCTTGCTGCGGCCCGGCCCGCCCCGCCGGGCGGTCCGGGACTCCCGCCGCCTCCTCTGAAGCCCCTACGACGAAGCCCC
>REBP01000181.1 GCA_007692665.1 Gemmatimonadales bacterium
CCCAGATCGAGGGGCTTCTCGCCCTCCACGACGAGGTCACGGCCTTCCTCACCGACGTCACCGAGGGCTACGCCGCCCGCGTGCCCCTGGAGGATGCCCGGGCCCGCAGCGCCCACGCAGCCGTGACCCGAACCATCCGGAGTCTCCGCGACGTCCACCTGCAGCAGATGACCGACGAGCGGGTCCCCCCCGGCCTGTCCCTCATCTACACCGGCATCCTCACCGACTACCGGCGCATCCGCGCCCACGCGCTGAACATCCACGAGGCCACGCTGGACGTGGCGCAGGCGCAGGCGGCGGGGTAGGGCAGACCCTGCGCCTAATCGCCCGAGTAGAGCCTCCGAAGGTCGATGATCTCCACGTCGTCGCGCTCGTCCGCGGCCGAGATCAGACCCGCGTCGAAGTGCTGGCCGAAGAGCAGGAGCCGGGCAGACCTGGCGACGGCTCCCATGGCGCTTCGCGCGTCTTCCAGTCGCTGCAGATGCCGGAGCGAGAGCCGTTCGGCGACCTTGGCTTCGCCAAGCACCCTGACCGTTCGCTCGGTCGGAACCTCGGCATCATCTGCGGCAACCACGACGTCCACCTCCCGCTGCCCCGGAGCACCGGTTTCGCGGTTGATCACACTCAGTGTGGTGGGTCCCACATGCGACGGAGCCCCTCCGAGGGTGCTCTGACTCGCGAAGTGCATCGCCCAGGAGCGAGCCATGGACTCGAAGCAGGGTCCGAGCACCTGCGAGCGGAAGGTGGGCACGAACTCCTGCCACAGCGCGTGGGGGTCCGCCCCATGACGGCGAAGCCGCGTCTGGTGTCGCCGGATGATCGCGTAATGGAAGCGGATGAGCGGATCGGCCGGATGGTAGACGGGCCTGTTTTCCCGTACGGGGTCCTGGATCTCCGTGATGAAGTCGGCTGTTACCAGCGCCTTGATCACGGGAGCAAGTGAGCCCCCGGCGATCCTCACGTAGTTCGTCAGGGAACTCCAGGCGTGGTTGCCCAGGGCCACCCCTGCTAGCGTCGAGTGGTAGAGGTTCGGCTTCCGGGCCCTGGACAGTGCCGGGTCCTCCCCGAGCAGCAGGTCCACCTCGCCGAACAGGGGTGCGGAGGGTGACAGGACGCGGTGAGCGATCCAGCGAGCGAAGTCGTCAGGGCTCCTGGGCAGATCGCTGCCGGTCATCTCTCGTGCGTACGCTGGGACTCCACCGATCACCGCGTACGTGAGGACCGCCGCTTCCAGGTCATCACAACCGTGCAGCTCACGCGCTGTACGAAAGTCGAACGGCTGCATGCGGAGATCGAGGGCGGCCCGTCCGCGCAGAGGTGCAGTGCCGGCGAGAAGCTGGCTCATGACACTCATGGCGGAGCCGCACAGGATCAGTCGGGTCTGCGTATTCCGGCGCGTACCGGCCCGCGGTGCGTAGAACCGCTGAATGACCGAGTCCAGCGCGGGCGTATGCTCGAGCAGGTAGGGGAACTCGTCGAGCACCACCAGCGTCTCGCCCTGGCGACCAAGCTCCATCAGGGCTGCGATCGCGTCCTCCCAGGTCTCGAGGGTGAGGGGAGCGATCGCGCCCACGTGCCTCCCGAGATGCTCGCCCAGATCGCGAAGAGCCTCGCCGCTGGATCCGCGCACCGCATGGTAGTAGAACCCCTGAGTCTGCGCGGCCAGGTCCTGGAGCAGGAAAGACTTCCCGATGCGGCGGCGCCCCCACACGAGGCCGAGGCTGGCTCCACCCTCGCCACTGGTCGCAAACTCCGTGAGGCGGCGCCACTCGCTCTCCCGGCCAATCATGTCGGCAAGACGTTGAATGGGCATTGACTTGGTCAGGTATGGTTTACTAAAGTATACTTGATCAAACTAGCCCGACCGCCACCCCGTGCGCAAGCTCCTGCCTCCTACCGCACATCCCCCTCCAGGTACGTGTACCCGGCGAGCCCCGCGATGTAGTCCGCAATGAACGCGTTCGCATCGGCCCGCGACAGCCCCTTCGCCTGCCGCACTTTCCTCCGGAAGGTGGCCACCAGCTTCTGCGGGTCGTACTGCACGTACTCGAGCACCTCGGTCACCGTGTCCCCGTGCACGATCCCGCCCACCTCGTAGCCCCCGTCGTCGGTGAGGTACAGGTGCACGGCGTTCGTGTCGCCGAAGAGGTTGTGCAGGTCGCCCAGGATCTCCTGGTAGGCCCCGGTCAGGAAGATCCCCAGGATGTACGGCTCGCCGTGCTTGAACGGGTGCAGCTCCAGGCTCGGCTGCGACTTCCGCCACCCGATGAACTGGTCGATCTTCCCGTCGGAGTCGCAGGTCACGTCCTGGAGCGTCCCGCGCCGCGTCGGCTCCTCGTCCAGCCGGTGGATCGGCATGATGGGAAAGAGCTGGTCGATGGCCCAGGAATCCGGCAGCGACTGGAAGAGCGAGAAGTTGCAGAAGTACCGGTCGATGAGGGTCGCATCGAGCTCCGGGATGATGTCCTCGTACTCCTCCGGGTCCTTCTGCACCAGCTCCTGCACCCGGTTCATGATCCCCAGGTAGAGCCGCTCGGCGTAGGCCCGCCCCTGGAGCCCCAGCACGCCCGAGTTGTACAGCGTCCGGATCTGCTCCTTGGCGAAGGTCGTGTCGTGGTAGACCTCGCGCACCGACCGCTCGTCGATGCTCGCGTAGGTGTCGAATAGCTCGTGCACGAGCGCGTGCATCTCCTCGGGGATCTCCGCAGGCACCTCGGCGATCTGCGTCTCCAGGTCGATGACGTTCACGAGCAGGAGCGCGTGGTGCGCCGTCAGCGCCCGCCCCGACTCCGAGATGATGTGCGGCATGGGCAGCTCGTGCTCCCGGCACGCCTCCGCCAGCCCGTACACGATGTCGTTCGCGTACTCCTGGATCGAGTAGTTCACGCTGGCCACCCCGGTGGAGCGGGACCCGTCGTAGTCCACGCCAAGCCCGCCCCCCACGTCCACGTGGGTGATGTCGAGCCCCAGCTCCCTGAGCTCCACGTAGTAGCGCGCCACCTCGGTCATGGCCTGCTTGATGAAGCGCACGTCGGGGATCTGGGACCCCAGGTGGAAGTGCACGAGCTTCAGGATGTCCTCGCGCCCCGCCGCGCGGAGCTTGTCCACCACCCGCATCAGCTCCGAAGCCGAGAGCCCGAACTTGCTCTTCTCCCCCGCCGTGTCGCTCCAGCGCCCGGCCCCCGCCGAGGTGAGCTTGATCCGGATCCCCGCCGTGGGCACCATTTCCATCTCGTCGGCCACCTTCAGGAGGAGGTCCACCTCCGAGATCTTCTCCATGACGATGATGACCTCGTGCCCCAGCTTCTGCGCCATGAGGGCCAGGTAGAGGTATTCCTCGTCCTTGTAGCCGTTGCAGATGATCATGTGATCGGTGCGGTCGGTGAGGGCCATGACCGCCTGCAGCTCGGGCTTGGACCCCACCTCGAGCCCCACCCCGTGGGCCCTTCCCATTTCGATGAGTTCCTCGAGCACGTGCCGCTGCTGGTTCACCTTGATCGGGTAGACCAGGGTGTAGCCCCCGTCGTACTCGAACTCCTGCATGGCCTGGCGGAACTTGGTGGTCAGCGTCTCGATCCGCTGCTCGAGGATGTCCGGAAAGCGCAGCAGCAGGGGCAGACCCACCTCCTGCGCCTCCAGGTCCATGGCCACCTCGTACAGGTCGAGCCCCCGCTCCGGATCGCGGGTGGGGTGGACCCGCACGTGCCCATGCTCGTCCACGTTGAAGAACCCGATGCCCCAGGATTCGATGTTGTAGAGTTCACGCGCGTCGTCGACGGACCATGCCATGGGGCGGTTCTGCTCCTGCGGGATCGTTTCTGGAGGATGCGAAGGCCCGGGGGGGCCGGATGCGCCGGACTCCGGCCCGGCTGCGGGTTGTACGGCGGGAAGCTGAAGCTGGGACCCGGGCCGCACGATGTGGATGTGGTCGGCGTACCCGAAAAGCTGCGGCATTGTTCGATCGGGCGGAAGGGGCGGCGCGGGCGGGGAGCCGGGCTTCCTGCGCGGTCTCCCTGTCCACGTACCAGTTCCGCTCCCGGAGATGCTCGACGATGCGGTCCGTGCCGGGTTCGTCCGCCACGATCACGACGTCCAGATCCTGCGTGGCCCTCGGAACGGCGTAATAGGCGGAGGCAATCGATCCGGTAAGCATGTACGGGACGGCGGAGTCGTCGAGGAGCCCTACGACCGAACGGACGAACCCCGCGAGGCTCACGACGCCGGGGGGAGCTCGAAGCCGTAGTCCTCGGAGACCAGGTGGGCAAGCGCCTCCCGGTGATCGAAGCCCGGGTTTCGTGCCCGGATTCCCGCCAGGCGGACGTCGCGGACCGCCTCGCTGAGCTCGATCGCGGCGCGAACCCGTGCCGAACCCCCCATGCGGTCGAGGAGGTCCATATGGGCGGACCAGGCTGCGGGTGCGGTGTCCCGAGGACAAGTGGTCATGAACCCAATCCAATACGGGCTGGTGTTCCCCCAAATCCATCGGGCGGTGAGACGCCGGCCTCCTCGACGAAATCCATGTCGATATCGCGGCAGTCCTTCTCGGCTCCGGCGTTCGGCTCTTCGATCACCTTGCCGACACACCGGTTGACCTGGGCAATCCCACGGTCATCGCCGGCGTTGGCGTGACCCACCTGCGCTACGCGGTACCCAGGGCGTAGCCACCCTCACCCCCCCGCGAGCCACCCCTTCCACGCGGCCTCGTCGGCGCCCACGGTCAGCTTCGACCCGTGCCGCACCAGCGGAGTGCGCAGGAGCCCCGGCTCCTCCGCCAGCGTGTCGAGCCACCACGCCTCGCCCCGGTGCGCCGAGCCGAGGCCCATGTCGCGGAAGCGCTTGCCGCCCCGGTCCACGAGCGCGTCCACCCCGAACTTCTGAACGAAGCGCCTCAGCTCCCCCGGCGAGGCCGCCTTCTCGTTCAGGTCCACGAAGTGGATCTTCACGCGGCGCTCCTTGAAGAACCGGAGGGCCTTGCGGGTGTCGGAGCACTTCTTCGTGCCGAAGACCTGTACGTCCATGGATGCCATGCTCCTCATTCCTTCGGGTAGACCTTCATTCCTTCGGGTAGACCTTCACGGTGTCGAAGCTCCGGAGCCGGACCTGGCCCACGGGGCTCCCGCGGGGCTTGCTCACGTCGGCGGCCCGGCACAGGTGCACCGAGATCTTCCCCCGGGCGCCCCGGGCCTTCGAGTGCCACGCCGCGAGTTCCGCCGCCCGCTCGATGACGTGGCGGGGCACGTCGCCCGTCCCCTCGGGGTGACGGACCACCACGTGGCTCCCGGCGAATCCGTGGGCATGGAGCCAGAAGTCCCGGGGGCGCGCAACCTTGAGCGACAGGTGGTCGTTGTCGCGGGCGCTTCGCCCCACGAGAATCTCGAAGCCGTCGAGTTCGACGGTCCGGTAGCCTGGGTCGGTCATGGGCACGAGCGCCCCGTTGCGGGTGGGCTGTTGCGGGTGGAAGGGTGCGAAGGCAAACTTCGGTTGTACGGCCCGATGAATCCACCCCACCCGCCCCGGGTGACGATTCCGGGGCCGAAATTCGTAAGGGAAGCATGAGCGACTCCATCCCCGACATCGCCCTCGACCGGGCCTCCGCGCCCACCCCCACAACCTCCGGCGGCCGCCGGTTCGACGACGAGGAAGTCGCCGAGATCCTGGCCCGCGCCACCCAGCCCGACCGGGCCGACCATGCCGACGGTGGGGCGGATCACCGGCTCCCCGGCGATGCGGGTGGGACCACCCTCGCCGAACTCCAGTCCATCGGCGCCGAGGTCGGCATCGCCCCCGAGCGCATCGCGTCGGCGGCCCGCGAAATCCAGCTCCGCGCCGCCACCCCGCCGCCGCAGCGGTTCCTGGGTGCGCCGAGGTCGGTGTCGCACATCGTCCCCCTGCCCGGACCTCTCGACGATGCCCAGTGGGACCGCCTGGTGGCCCATCTCCGCTCCACCTTCGCGGCCCAGGGCAAGGTCTCGCAGAGCGGCGCCATCCGGAGCTGGCGAAACGGCAACCTCCAGGCGCACGTGGAGCCGGACCCGGACGCGCACCCGGGCGCGCACCCGGACGCAGCAGCAGGTACAGGGGCCGTCGGCGCCACCGGCAGGGCCTGGCGGCTGCGCATGCAGACCCTGAAGGGGAGTGCCAGCCCGGGCGGCAACTTCGGCATCTTCGCCGTCCTGTTCGGGCTCGTCATGATGGTCCTGTACGTCCTGGGTGGCGCAGGAACGCAGGGCCTGCTCGTGGGCGCCGGCTTCACCCTCGCAGGTGTGCTGAACCTCGGCTACCTGCGGGCCACCCTCCCGGACTGGGCCCAGACGCGCAAGGCGCAGATGGAGCAGATCGCGGCAGGCGTCCGGCACCAGCTCGAGCCCTGACGCGTCGCCGGCGGCATGCCGCCGGCATCCCCCTCACCCCAGCGCCATCCCCCGTTCCCTGAGCCACGTCCGGTGCTCGCGCCAGGTCGGGTCCAGTTCCTCCACCAGCCCCCAGAACCGCGCCGAGTGATCCGGGTGCCGAAGATGCGCGATCTCGTGGAGCACGACGTACCGGAAGACCGGGGCAGGGGCCCCCACGAGCCGGCGGTTCAGCCGCACGATGCCGTTCCGGGCACAGCTCCCCCACCGGGTCCGGGGCTGGCTGAAGCGCACCTCCCGGGGCACGAGGCCCCGGGGCTTCCCCTCGATCTCGATGATCCGGGCCGCTTCCCCGCCCAGCAGGGAATCGTACCACTTCGCCAGCGCCCGGTGCCCCCGGGGCTCCCGCACCTCCGGCGGCCACCTGTCGGGGAGGTGGACGGTGATGCCTGCCGTCGCATCCCACACCACACGCGCCCGGGCCCTGTCCGTGAGCGCCGTGCCGAAGGGCGTCCTGCGACCGCGGAACACGATGTGCCCCGGTGCCGCGAAGGAGGGTTCCACCGGCCCCTCGCCCGGGGGTGCCAGTTCGCGCCACGCCCGGGTCTTCTCGGCGATCCACGCGGTGTGGTCGGCCACGAAACGGCTCACCTCCGCGGGGGGGCAGCCGTGGGGCACCGTGACGCGCACCATGCCGGGTCGGGCCTCCATGCGGAGGCGGCGGGCGCGACGGCTCTCCCGGAACTCCACCGGGATCCCGCCGATCTCGAGGGTTTCCCGGTTCATCACGTCTCGCGGTGCATCAGAGGGTCACCACCAGCGCGATGGAGAGCGACCGGTCCACCTTGCCCAGGGGGGTGAGGACCGTGGTTCCTGTGGGTTCGCCCCCTGCATCGACCAGCGGGATCCGCCGGGAGGGAGGCTCGTTGTCCACGAGGAACTGGAGGGTGGTCTTGAGGGCCAGCCGGTCCGAGAGCGACGAACTCACCGACTGCGACAGGTTGCCGCGCACGTCGTTCCACTCCTGGGCGTTCGCATCCACGACCCACTTCACCTCGAGGCGCGTGCCCGTGGTGAGCCGGTGCCGGTGGTCCAGCGTGCCCCGGAGCCCGGCGAAGCTGTCGTCCCGGGTGGGGTCGGGGTCCACGTCCTCCTGGAAGGTATAGGTGAGGGCGGCTCCCACCCTCGTCTCCCAGGCGTCGGGGCGCTCGAACCGCGTTCCCGCCCCCAGCGCCGTGACGCTCCGGTAGTTGAACCCGGCCGGCGTGTTCCGCTCCCACCCCGTGGACCCGTAGGCGAAGGTGCGCTCGGACAGGTTCCGGTCGTAGCGCCCCTGGGCGGCGTAGCGCTCGGCGGTGCGCTCCGTGTCCGTGTCCTTTTCGACGCGGAAGGACTCGGGGGTGCCCACCGCGCGCCGCTCGATGCGGGAGGCGTCGGTCCGGAGCACGCTCAGGTCGAAGCGGAGGTCGCCGGTTTCCAGGGCCCGCCGGAGGGTATTCCGGAGCCCCACCGTGCTGGTGGAGCTGTTCCCGCCGGTGGTGAGGAGCGAGAACTCGGTCTGGTTCTGCCAGGGGGAGGGGGACTCGGCGAGTGCCGGCCCCTGGGCCCTTGCCTCCATCGGGGCGAGGAGAACAGCCGCCGCCGCAGTGACCAGGAGCACTCGGGTGGCCGGGGCGGAGGCGCAGGCAGGTGGGCGGCGCATCGGTGCGATCATCGCGGTCAGGAGGCTTCGGGTCATGAAGAGGGGGAGGCGGGCTCGAACGGGTCTTCCGGGAGAGGGGTCTCCGCGAAACGGTCCGGGGCTGGAACCCCGACCCCCCTGCGGGGGTCCCTCCATCGGCACGTCACGGCCCGCCGCTTCCTGCCCCAATCCCGCCTGCCTCAATCCCGGATCCTCATGGAATCCCACGCCACCTCCCCGGAAGCCTCCGAATCCAGCGATCCGGCCACCCCCGCGAAGCGCATCTCCATCTGTGCCTGGTGCGGAACGCCCATCAACCGGACCGCCTCCCAGCTCAAGCACGAGGTGATTTCGGAAGATGCCTCGGGGGACCGGGGCCAGACGACGGAAACGCACGGGATCTGCACGCTCTGCATCGCGGATCTCGGGGTGTATCCCATCGAGAGCCTCATGGACTACGACCGCGAGAGCTTCGACGATCTCCCCTTCGGCATCGTCGAGGTGGACGCCCAGGGCCGGGTCCTGACCTACAACAAGTGGGAGGAGGAGCTGGCCGATCGGAGCCGCAGCCAGACGCTGGGCAGGAACTTCTTCAGCGAGGTGGCGCCCTGCACCGGCGTGGCCGAGTTCGAGGGGCGCTTCCGGGAACTGGTGGCTGCAGGCGTGCCGGCCCGGGAGCAGCTCGACTTCCTCTTCCGCTTTCCCGGCGGCGACACCCTCGTGAGCGTGGCGCTGACCTGGGCCCCCGACCTGGGACGCGGCTTCGTGCTGGTCCAGAAGGTGGGTGAGTGACCGCTGCCGGCCGCACTGCCTGCCGCAGTCCGGGCCGCGGACCTCGCCGCAGCCGGCTCCGTGTTCCGCTCCCGGTGCTGGTCGCCTCGTTTCTCCTCTGGGGATGCGGCGGGACCGACCAGGGCGCTGACCCCGACGCTGGTGTGGAGGCGGTGGGCGGCGAGGTCGGCGGGGCCGACACGGTGCCCTCCGGGCCCCGGGTCCCCCCGGGCACGGCATCGGTCCGCCTCCACCTGGGGGACGGGGGCGAACTCCTCGTGGCCCCCTGCGTGGACAGTGAACCCCGCCCGTCGCCCGTTGCGGTCACGGACGCAACGGGGGACGATCTGGTCGGCCTTCTCGAGGAGTTCGGAGACCCCGAAACGGGGATCCCGGCCCGGGTGATCTTCGACGACGGATCCGCCGACGAGCCCGGGGGGCGGATCCGCACGCTTCGCGTCGCGCTCCCCGAGTCCGCCGCGGGAACGGCCTGCGACCAGGTCGAGCCCGATGCGGAGCTCGAGGCCTCGGGGAACGAGCCGTTCTGGCACCTCCGCCTGGACGACGGAGAGGTGCTCTACCGGACCCCCGAGGACCAGGACGGCGCCCTCTTCCACGACGTGACCTGGACTCGGCTGGAGGACGACGGCGTCCGCAGCGGCAGTGGTGCCTGGCGCATGGAAGCGCTCCGCGACTTCGTCGACGGCATCGAATACCTGGTCCTCGAGATCAGCGATACCCCCTGCATCGATTCCATGTCGGGGGCTCGCTACCCATGGACCGCGACCCTCGATGCCGGGGGCGGGCGCTCGCCCGGCTGTGCCCGCGAGGGCCGGAACCTCCCGGAGGCCGAACGGCCCCACGAATCGGGTCCGCCGGCTGGCTGACGAGCCCCGGCGCGCCCCTCGCCTCTCGAGCTACACTAGTCGTCCCGGCTCGGAAACAGGATCGAGAAGAGCAGGCTCACCACCGAGATGACGATGCTTCCCAGGAGCGCCGCCAGGAACCCCTCGACGGTGAGGGCGTCCACCAGGGCGGCGGTAAGCAGGAGCATGAGGGCGTTCACGACCAGAGTGAAGAGGCCCAGCGTGAGCACGACGATGGGAAACGACAGCAGCAGGACGAGCGGTCGGATCAGCCCGTTCACGAGTCCGAAGACCGCCGCAACCAGGACCACGGGCCAGAAGGCATCGGAGAGGGTGATCCCTCCCACAAGCTGGGCGGCGACCCAGAGGGCAACGGCGTTCATGAAGATGCGAATGACGAGGTTCCGCATGTCCAGGCTCCAGGAGTTCGGTAGACGGCGTGGCTGACCCGGACAAGCTAAAGCCTGCGGCCTCCCCGCGGCACCCGGGCGGCCCGCAGTCCCCGGTTGGCCCGCAGCACCCAGGCGGCCCGACCTCCCCGGGCGCCCCGGCATCCCCGCGCCCCTTCGACGTGCGGCGCCTCGACCGCGAGATCGGGGCCCTCGCCTTCCCGGCGCTGGGGGCCCTGGCCGCCGATCCCCTGGTCTCCATGGTGGACACGGCCTTCGTGGGCCGCCTGGGCACGATCCCGCTGGGGGCCCTCGGCGTGAACGCGGCGCTCTTCTCGCTGGCCTTCGTCGTCTTCAACTTCCTGGCCTACGGCACCACGCCCCGGGTCGCGCGCGCGCTTGGTCGAGGCGACCGGGAGGGCGCGGGCGAGGTGGCGGTGCATGCGCTCGTCCTCGCGGTGGGCACGGGTCTCGCCGCCACGGCCATCTTCCTCGCCGCCGCGAACCCCCTCCTCTCCATGATGGGGGCCGTGGGCGAACTGCGGGAGCCGGCCCTGGCCTACCTGAGGATCCGGGCCCTGGCGGGTCCGGCCGTCCTGCTGATCATGGCGTCCCACGGGATCTTCCGCGGCTTCCAGGATACCCGCACGCCGCTGCTCGTGACCCTGGGGCTGAACGTCGTGAACCTGATCCTGGACCCGCTCCTCATCTTCGGGCTCGGGTGGGGCATCGAAGGGGCGGCCTGGGCCACCGTCGTGGCCCAGTGGGCAGGCGCACTCTGGTTCCTGGCCCTCCTCTTCGGGCCCAGGCGCTCGCTCCTGGGCACGTCGCCCCGGCTCCCGCGCCTGGTGGAGCTCCTCCCCTTTCTCCGGGTGGGGGGCGAACTCGTGCTTCGGACCTTCGCCCTCATCGGGACCCTCACGGTGGCAGCGGCGGTGGCGACGCGCCTGGGGCCGGCGCAGGTGGCGGGGCACCAGGTGGCGATCCAGCTCTGGCTCCTGCTGGCGCTGGTGGTGGATGCGGTGGCGGTGGCGGCCCAGGCGCTCGTGGCCCGCTACCGCGGCGAGGGAGACCTGGATATCCTCCGGCAGGTCACGAACCGGCTCCTCGGGTGGGGACTCGCCACCGGCGTGGCCCTCGCCGTGATCTTCTTCGGGCTCGCCCCCTGGCTCCCCCGCATCTTCACCAACGACCCCGAGACGCTGGCGCAGGTGGGGCGCATCATGGCCTTCGTCGTCTGGATGCAGCCCCTGAACGCCCTCGTCTTCGTGTGGGACGGGATCTACATGGGGCTCGAGGACTTCCGGTTCCTGGCGGTGCAGATGGTGATCTCGGCCGCCGTGGCCGGCGCCGTCCTCCT
>REBP01000182.1 GCA_007692665.1 Gemmatimonadales bacterium
GCACCGCCGTTGACGGTCACCCCGCCCTGCAGCTCGAGCTGTCCCCCCACGAGCAGAAGGGCGGGGACGGTGCCCGATCCGGCCAGGAGGACCGAGCCCTCGGCGACGATGAGGACCGCCCCGGCCTCCCCGGCGGCGACCACCGCGACTCTCCCCACGTCCACGGCGACGAGGCGCACCGAGTCCCCCGGGGCGCCTCCGAGAGGGATCCCGGTGCCGGCCTCGGTGGTGGCCCGCACCCCCAGGAGGTCCAGGACCTGGCCCGGGTCCAGCGGGCCCAGGCGTGGGGCGTGCTCCCCCGGACTCCAGACCCCGGCCGCCTCGGCCCGGGGGTCCAGGCACCACCGGACTTCGTGCCGGAGGAGAGGCGAAGCGCCCTCGCCTCCCACCTCCACGAGGTGATACCCGGATCCCAGGGCCGCCAGGGGCCGGGCCTCTCCGTTCGCGCCCGCCACCGCGCCGACCCAGGATCGCTCCCACTCGGTGGCCCGGTGCTCCGCCTGGGCGAGCGTGAAGGCCGCGACGGCCAGCGCCGTGAGGGCCAGCGTGGCGAGGAGGACCATGGGGAGGATGAACCCCCGGCGGCAGCTCGACAGGTGGCCCCCCCGGGCCGCCCCCCTCACCACGCCCGCCCCGCCGGATCGCCGGAGAGTCGCCAGCGGTCGACAACGGAAGCGCCGTCCCCCAGGTGCAGCTCCACCTCGACCCCGAGGAGCTCGCCTGCGGGGTCCAGCCAGGGGTGGAGCCGGCTTCCCCGCCCCACCACGTCGGGGGTCAGGGGCTGGCGTCCGGCGGTGCCCTGCCGGTAGCGGAAGGCGCCGTCCTCCAGGCTGTAGCGCCCCTGCTCGAAGAACCGGAGGAGGAGCGCGCCGGAGGGATCAGGCCCGGAGACCCGCCATCCGGCGACGCGCTCCCCCGGGAGGGGCCCGCAGGCATCGGGGTCCGGGGCGCCCCCGACCCAGGCGAGGTCCGCCGCGGTCCATGCGGCGTCCTCGGCCCGGAGCACCAGGACCGAGTCCCGCCCCGGGTCCGGGGCCCGCTGCCCGCGCCACGCCACCGTCAGCACCGAGGAGGCCGGCGTCCAGGCGCAGACCCGGGCGTAGCCCCGGAAGGCGCGCAGCCTGACGGCGCGGTCTCCGTCCAGGCGCCAGTCGCGCCCCACCACCCCCACCGACAGCTCCTCGAGGAGGAGCGCCGACACGGTGCGCCGCGTCTCGGCATGTTCGGAGCGCACGACGAGCTGCCGAAGCGCGGCGGTGGAGCTCGCGAAGAGCGCGATGACCGCCGCCCCGATGATGCCCGCCAGCAGGAGCGACACGACGAGCTCCGGGAGCGTGTGACCGGCGCGCTCGAGGCGCCGCCGCCGGCGGTGGGAAGCCGGGTTCACGGCATCCCCCCCGCCGCCGGGCCTTCCGCGGGCTTCACCGGCGCCGGAACGGGCCACCGCCCCACCCGGGGATGCACGAACTCGATCCCGCCGTCCGGGCCCCGGCGGAGCTCCCCGGACCCCACCGGGACCACGGGGGCCGCGGGGACCACGGCGAGGGTGTCGTCATGGCCGTCCGCCCCGGCTCCGGCTTCCAGCCAGGATCCGGCCACCGGGAGCGCCCGACCCCGGGACTCGGCCACCTCGAAATGCGCCAGGGACTGGGCCATGAGGGCCAGCGTGGCCAGCGCCACCACGCCCAGGAGGAGGAGCGCGAAGATCGCCTCGAGGAGCATGCTCCCCCGCCTCGAGGCGAGGGGGGACGGTCGCCGCAGTCGCCGCGGAAAGCCGGGCCGCTCCAGGGGTTCCCGCTTCACGGATCCCTCCGCACCCGCCCGTACGACGAGACGACGAGGGGCCGGCTCACCCCTCCCCGCTCGAAGTCCAGCGTCATGGAGGTGGCCCGGCCCAGCCCGCTGGGACCGTACACGAGTTCGACACGCGTCCGGGCACTGCGAGGCACGACCCGCACCCCGTGCACCGCGGGATCGTACCGGCGGATCACCGAGTCGGCCCGCACGAGGAGTTCCACCCGCCCCCCCGCCTCCACCACCACCCGCGCACCCCCGTGGACCCGTGCCGCGCTCCGGGCCTCGCGGAGGACCCCGGCCACCTCCTCGCGGGCCACCTGCACCCCGAGGGCGTGAAGGCGGCCCCGGGCAGACCCCACGCCCACGAGCACGAGAAGCCCGAGGAGGGAGAGCACGACGGCAAGTTCGAGGAGCGTATGACCCTGTTTCATGCCCACAGGATCGTGGAGCCCCGGGGGCGACGGGATGGCGCGGCGAGCCTGCGTGGCGCCTACTCCCCGCTGGTGTCCTCCAGCCCGTACTCGCGGATCTTGTAGCGGAGCGCCCGGTCCGACAGGTCCAGCAGCTCGCGGGCCTGCCCCCGGTGCCCCCCGGTGCGCTCGAGCGCCTTCTGGATCAGGTCCCGCTCCAGGTCGGCGGACCGGCGCTTGACGGAGAGGTCCTCGCTGGAACGGTCGGCGGGGTCTTCCGCATTGCCGGCGGCGGCGGTGTCGCTTCCCTCCCCCCAGTCCGGCGGAATGACGGGGTCGGACTGCGCCGCCGCACTCCCGCTGAACAGGGGGCGCTCGAGCGCCGAGGCGAGCCCCGCCGGCAGGTCACCCGCCCGGATCATCCCGCCGTCGGAGAGGATCAGCGCACGCTCCAGCACGTTCTCCAGCTCGCGCACGTTGCCGGGCCACCGGTGCACCCGCAGCACGGCCATGGCGCCGTCGCTCACGTCGGGGACCCCTACCCCCAGCCGCCGCGCCCGGGCCTGGAGGTAGTTCTCCACCAGCAACTCCAGGTCTTCGGGGCGCTCCCGGAGCGGAGGGACCTGGAGGGTGACCACGGCGAGCCGGTAGTAGAGATCCTCGCGAAACCGTCCGGCGCCCACCTCGTCCAGGAGGCACCGGTTCGTGGCCCCGACGACGCGCACGTCCACCTCGGTCTCGGACTCGGCGCCCAGCCGCCGCACCCTCCCCTCCTGGAGCACCCGCAGGAGCTTGACCTGGAGCGCCTCGGGAAGCTCGCCCACCTCGTCCAGGAAGAGCGTCCCGCCCGAGGCCGACTCGAAGAGCCCCGGCCGGTCCCGCTCGGCCCCGGTGTAGGCGCCCCGCAGCACACCGAAGAACTCGGACTCCATCAGCGTGTCGGGAATGGCGCCGCAGTTCACGGGAATGAAGGGCCCTGCGGCCCGCTCCGAATGGTCGTGCAGCAGGCGCGCCAGGAGCTCCTTCCCGGTGCCCGTGGGGCCCTGGATCAGCACCGACGTGGGGTGCGGTGCCACCTTCAGCGCCAGTTCGGCGACTTCCACCATGGCGGGAGCCGCCGCCACCAGGGCCCCGTACCGCCGGGATCCGGGGCCTGCATCGGGGCGATCCGCATCCCGGTTCAGCGCAAAGCGCTCCTCCACCTTGCGCAGCGTCAGCAGGACGTCGGTGGCCCCGAAGGGCTTCGTGATGTAGTCCGAGGCGCCGCGCCGGACCGCTTCCACGGCCAGGTCCATGCTCCCGTACGCGGTCATGACGACCACCGGGGTCTGGGAGCCGCCGGCACGCAGCTGCTCCACCATGGCGAGCCCGTCCATGCCGGGCATGCGCACGTCGGTGAGGATCATGTCGGGGGTGCCGCTCCCGGCGAGGCGCAGGCCGGACTCCCCGTCGACGGCGGTCTCCACCGTGTAGCCGCCGTCCTCGAGGATCAGCGTGAGCGCCCGGCGCAGGCCGGAATCGTCGTCGACGACAAGGACTTTCATGCGGGGGCTCCGTCGAGGGCAGCAGGGGGACCGGCCGTTTCGGCAGGCCGGGCACCGGGGAGTCGCACCCGGAAGAGCGCGCCGCCCTCGGGGCGGTTTTCGGCCTCGACCACGCCCGCCAGCTCCCCGACGATGCGCGCCGTGAGCGCCAGCCCGAGCCCCAGCCCCTGCCCCGGCTCGCGGGTCGTGAAGAAGGGGTCGAAAAGCTCGTCGAGGACGTCGGCAGGAATGCCGGGCCCGTTGTCCGATACCTCGAGCACCATGTCGTTGTCGCCGCGGTTCGGGGGGGGTGCGCCCCGGACCTGGAGGAGATTCGCCAGGCGCCGGCGGTGGGAATAGTTCACGCTGGGTGGGTCGTCGCCCCGGCGGGAGCGCATGGGCGGGACATGGGCCGGTTCGGCTCGGATCCGGATCGTGAGGACCGGGTCGGGCTGCCCCGCCAGGGCCAGGGCGGCATTTCGGGCGAGGTTCGAGAGCACCCGCTCCAGGTGCTGGGGATGCGCATGCACGGGCGGCGCGTCGGCGTCAATCCGGACCACCACGGTAATCCCGTCGAATCGTTCTTCCCGGGCCAGGTCGAGACGGATCCGGTCCACCATGTCTTCGTAGCCCTGGAACGGCGTCGGCAGCCGGTCGCCCCCCTCGCCGGGATCGCCTCCGGAAAGGCGGCCCGAACGCTCGTCGGCAAGGGGTCGGGAGAAGGCCAGGATCGCGCGGACGATGTCGTCGATCCGACCCACCTCGTTCTGGAGCTCTCCCACAATGTCGTTCACCGGTCGACCCACCGCCACCCGGGCCTGGAGCACGTCGAGGTAGGCGCGGGCGGCGCCCAGGGGATTGCCGATCTCGTGGGCCACGCCGGCGGCGAGCGTGCCCACCGACGCGAGGCGGGCGGCCCGGACCAGCTCCTGCGAGGTCTCGGAGAGAATGCGGTTCGTCTCCTCCAGGGACTCGACGTTTTCGGCGAGGCGGGTCTTCTCGTCGATGAGGCGGGCGGCCAGCGTGTTCACGCTGTCGACGATGGCGTCCAGCTCGGTGGAGCCCGCCGGGGGGATGCGGTGGTCCAGGTCGCCGGAGGTGATGCGCTCGGCATGCTCCACGATGCGGTCCACCGGGACCAGCACGACCCTGCGCATCACGGTGCGGAGGAAGAGGTACAGAATGGCCAGGTCGCCCAGGACCACGATGCCGAGGGGGAGGTAGGCCTGCCCCGGCGTGGTCGCCAGCGGGAGGATCACCGCCGACGCCGTCACCGCCACCAGCACCCCCGCCAGGAAGAGGAGGGTGGTGGGAAGGAGGACTTCGCGGTGGATGGACGGTGTTGGCGGCATGGGGTCGGGCCTCGTCAGCGGCTGCAGATGATCTGGCCGGGGGCGGTGGCGGGGCCGGCGTTGGCCGCGCTCGCCGTGCCCACGAAGATCCCGCACTCCGATGCGGGGAAGGAGCCGTGTCGTGCTACGGCCGCCCAGCCGGTTCCGGAGGCCTCGGTGATGTTGACCCCAACGCCGGCGGATTGATCGAAGTCGAGGTCTCCGATCTCCCAAGCGTAGCGGTCCTGCGAGCCCCGGTAGACCTCCTGCGCCGTGGTCATGTTCCGGAGGTCCGACATGGCCGCAGTGCGGAACGCCTCGTAGCGAACCTCGAAGAGCCGCGGGACCGCGATGACGGCAAGAATGCCCAGGACCACCAGGACGGCTAGCATCTCGATGAAGGTGAAGCCGTTCCGGTTCCGTAGAATTGCCATCGTGGTTCCCGAGACAGGGAGGACGCAGAGGAAGGAACCGTCGAGACGTTCCCGGAGACCAAGCTACTCCGTGCGCGAACGCAATCGGCGCGGGGGGCCCCCCCCCCCCCCCCGACTCAGGTTGTTGCGTCGCTACCCTAAATCAGGGTTACGGGGTACCCTCGGCACAGATGATCGAACCCTGGGGCGTCGTGGCCAGGAGCGGTCCGGTCGTCGGGCTGCCCTCCCCGAGGTAAACCGCGCACTCGGTGCTCGTTGAAGCGTGAGTGGCGAGGGCGACGAACCCGTTCGCGGCAGCCCCGTTCGCGGACAGTTCGATCGATACCGTCGGGCTCGGCGAGAAGGAGCTCAGACCCGCGGTGGTGGCCGCAGCCTCGGAGTCGATGGTGCCGGTGATGACGTAGGCGTAGTTGGGCGTGTTGGTCGCCGCGTTGGTGGCCTGGAAGTAGAGCTCCTGGGCGTTCAGCATGCCGCGAAGGTCCGACTGCATGGCCGAGATGAAGGCCCGCTCACGGGTCTGGCCGAACCGCGGAATCGCGATGGCGGCCAGGATGCCGATGATCACGACCACGATCAGCAGCTCGATGAGGGTGAAACCCTTCTTGTTCATGCTCTTGTTGCTCATGTGAAGATCTCCCGCATTGGGTGGTGGTGGATGCGGGCGATCGTCGCCCCGCTTGGAACCGGGAGCCCATAGTGCATCGGACATGCCACACGGCCCATGCGGGACCCAAAGCCAACATCTACAACACCTTAACCCCACTCGACCCCTCCCCCGCCGGTGCCGCCGGCCGCGCGGGTCCATGGAATTCTGCAAACGTCTCGCACGATGGACCCTGAGCGCCCCGCAGCGGACGGTTCAGGGGGTCCAGAGGCCCTCGATGGCCGGCGCGTACGCCCGGAGCTCGAAGGCCCCGTTCGGACCCGTGGGCGCCAGGAGCGACGGGCTCCGCTCCGGATGGAGGTCCAGGAGCTCCCGGTTCCGCTCCGGGCCGAGGTCACGCACGAGCATGGGGAGCCCCCGTTCCCCCTCGAGCCCGGGGAGCGCACCCAGCCACAGGAGAAGCGAGGCTTCCAGGGACCCGTACCGGTCTGCCTGCGCCTCCCGCGTGCAGGCAGGGGAGAGCGACCGGACGGGGTCATTTCGGAACGACGCGCCCTCGCCCATCTCGAAGCGGGGCAGGAACTCGAAGCTCCGGGCCTCGAGGTCCAGTGCGGGAAGCCCACCCTCCCCCGGCGCCCCGACCCCGAAGTTCGCCAGGCGGCCCGCTCCCTCGACCCGGGCCAGGTGTTCCTCCACGAGGCAGGCCGGGTTCTGCCGAATCGCCGTCTCACCGGTGCGGGAGGGGATCCCGCCGGCCGCCATGCGGGAGATCAGGCGGCCCTCCCACGAACCGTGCACGAAGACCAGGTCGTTCGATCCCGCGGCGGGGAGGTCCATGCGGAACGACGTCATCCACCCGCCCCCGTAACTCATGACTCGCTGCGGCCCCATGAGCAGCCCCGCCGCGAGCCCCACCATGGCGACGCCGGCCAGCACCCCCCGGGGCGAGAGCCTCCCTTTGCCCGCCCCCAGGCGCTCCGGCGCCATCTGCACCAGCGCCACCAGCGACACCCCCGCCAGGGCGACCCATGCGGGCACGAACTCCGTCAGCATGCGGGGCCCCATGAAGTACCCGTGGTGCCAGTAGAGCGCATTTGCCGCCACCGGGAGGAGCGCCCAGAGCCCCAGCACCCACACCCCGAAGGGGAGCCTCCCCCGGGCCAGCAGGAGAAAACACCCCACCACCGCGACCAGCGGAAGCGGGATCTCGAGCAGGTTCAGGTTCAGCGCGGCCAGGTCGGCGGCCGTGTACATGAGGGCCTCCACGAGGCCGTACATGTTGCCGTAGGGGTCCACATGGAACCCCAGGCCGTGGGACGGTCCCCACGCGGCGTCGTATCCGAAGGTCAGCGCGCCCCCGAACGCGAACCGGTTGTACGCCAGGTGGAGCGCCAGGAAGGGGAGCCCGCCCAGCGTGGCGAGCGCCGCCCGGCTCCCGAACCAGCCCCAGCCCCAGCCGGCTTCTGCGCCCTCCGCCCCGATCTCCTCCCTCCGCCCCAGCCAGAGCCCCGCGGCCACCACCACCATGACCACCACCGCCGACATGGGCCGCACCGCGGCCATGGCGGTCACCGCCGCCCCGGCGCCCAGCGCCCACGCGGCCCCGCCCTCCCGCGCCCGGAGCCCCAGGTACACCGCCGCCACCCCGAAGAAGGCCGCCGAGGCGTGGTTCATGTACGCCGCACCATGGGCCACCACCATCGGACTGAGGCCGGCCAGGAGCCCCAGCCCCCGGGCGAGGCCGCGCCGCCCCGGCAGGAGCCGCTCGAAGAGGAGCACCGACAGCGCCGCCGTGCCCCCGTTCAGGACGGGCCCGACGATCCAGACCGCCCCGACCATCATCCCCAGCGCCAGAAGCGCCACGTGCCCCGGCGGATACTGGGAGAACCACCCGGCCTCGGTGAGCACGGTGTTCTGCAGGTGGAAGAACGCGATGGGGATGTCCGGCGGGCCTCCGAGCATGCCCGCCGCCATGTAGCGGGCGTGGGTGAGCTGTACCAGGGCGTCCACCAGGTTCGGGCGCCCCTCGAAGACCAGGAGCGCCGCTGCGGCAGTCGCTCCGAACGACAGGAGGCCCGCCACCGCTGCAAACCCCCGCGACGAGGGGCGCGACAGGCGCCGGTCCAGCTCGCGCCCCACCCGCCCCGGCGCATCCCCTGACAGGAAAAGCCCCACCACGAGCCCCACCGCCACCACCAGCGCGAACGAGTTCCAGAGGAGCGACACCTGGATGCCGACGATCTCGGCGGTGGCGCGGCCGGCGAGCCCGGTGTCCCGCGCGGGGAGCCACCGCCAGAAGGGCACCAGGGCCAGGAGGAGCACCCCCGCACCCAGGATCCGGCGCAGCAGCGTGCTCATGGTTGCATTCATGCGCATGTATGCACGATCGGCCCTACCGGTCCGGGGATCCCAGCGTCTCCACAAACCCCGGCCCCTCCCACCGCGGCGCCTTCGGCGGGAGCAGGTTCGAGCGGAAGATGTGCCAGAACGCGGCGATCCCGTCCTTCCAGCCGATCTTCTTCCCGTCGGCGTAGGAGCGGCCCCGGTACGAGATCGGCATCTCGTAGATGCGCGCGCCGGCCTGCGAGAGGCGGGCGGTGATCTCGGGCTCGATGCCGAAGCGCTCCCGGGTCAGGGGGAGCGTCTGGAGGAGGTCCCGCCGCACCATCTTGTAGCAGGTCTCCATGTCGGTGAGGTTCAGGTCGGTGAACACGTTCGACACGAAGGTGAGCATGCGGTTGCCCAGGTAGTGCCAGAACATGTGCACCCGCTGCGGGCCGCCCCCCAGGAAGCGCGAGCCGAACACCGCGTCGGCGGACCCCTCGAGGATCGGCTCCAGCAGGCGCGGGAGTTCGTGGGGGTCGTACTCGAGGTCGGCGTCCTGGATCACGACCACGTGGCCGGTGGCCGCCGCGAACCCCGTGCGCACCGCCGCCCCCTTCCCCCGGTTCCGCTCGTGCAGGATGAGCTGGTCCACGAGCCCCCGGTCCCGAAGCGCCGGCAGGAGGTCGCGGGTGCCGTCGGTGGAGCCGTCGTCCACCACCACCACGTCGAGGCGCAGGGGGAGCTCCCGCACGCGCTGGAGCAGCCGCTCCACCGTCCGGATCTCGTTGAAGGTCGGGATCACCACCGACAGGACCACGTCGTCCCAGGGGAGGGGCGGTCCTTCCGGAGGCGACGGGCGCCCCCGGGGGCTCACGGGCCAGAAGGTCATGACTCCGCGAGCCCGTACCTTGCGATCTTCCGGTACAGCGTCGAAGGATCGATGCCCAGCACCTCGGCAGCCTTGCTCTTGTTCCCCCCCTCGGTCCGGAGCACCCACTCGATGTAGGCGCGCTCGATGACCTCCATGGAGGGGTTCTCGGGGGGCTCCTCCTTCACGAGGCGCTCCGAGGGCTCCTCGCGCACCCGCTCGGGAAGGGTATCGAAGGCGATCTCCTTCCGGGCGCCGGTGAGGACCGCGGCCCGCTCCAGCGCGTTTTCCAGTTCCCGCACGTTGCCGGGCCAGGAGTGCCGGTTGAGCGCCGACAGGGCGTCGTCGGAGAGCGTCTTGGGCTCCTTGCCCGGGCCGGCCATCTTCTCGAGAAAGTGGTTCGCCAGGATCGGGATGTCGTCCTTCCGTTCCCGCAGGGGGGGCAGGTGCACGGCGATGACGTTCAGCCGGTAGTACAGGTCGCTCCGGAACAGCCCCCTCCGGATCTGCTCCTCCAGGTCGCGGTTCGTGGCGGCGATGATGCGCACGTTCACCGGCACGGACTGGGTCGCACCCACCGGGATCACCTCGCGCTCCTGCAGCGCCCGGAGGAGCTTGACCTGGGTCTGGGGCGACATTTCGCCCACCTCGTCCAGGAAGAAGGTCCCGCCCTCCGCCGCCACCAGGAGGCCGTCCCGGTCCTTGACCGCACCGGTGAAGGAGCCCTTGGTGTGCCCGAACAGCTCGCTCTCGAGGAGGCTCTCGGGGAGGGCCCCGCAGTTGATGGAGAGGAACGGCCCGTCGGCCCGGTCCGAGAGCTGGTGCATGTACTTGGCCAGCACTTCCTTGCCGGTGCCGCTCTCGCCGGTGATGAGGACGGTGGAGTCCGTGGGTGCGACGGTGCGGGCCAGCTTGAGCGTGTCGGTGAAGCTCCGCGCCTTGCCGATGGGCGCCGGGGCGGTGCCGCCCTCGCGCTTCTTCAGTTCGCGCTTGAGCGTCCGGTTCTCGACCTTGAGCTCCCGGCTCTCCACGGCCCGGGCGCAGATGGCCAGCAGTTCGTCGTTCGAAAACGGCTTCTGGATGTAGTAGAAGGCCCCCTCGTTCACCGCCTTTACCGCCGACTGGAGCGAGGCCTGGGCGGTCATGAGGATCACCGGCAGCTCGGGGTCGGTGGCCCGGATGTGCTCCAGCAGCTCGAGCCCCGTGACCCCGGGCATGCGGATGTCCGACACCACGACGTCCGGCTTCACCCGGCCCACGGCCTCGAGCCCGGCCCGGCCGCCCAGCGCCGTCTCGACCTCGTAGCCCGCGCCGCGGAACAGGACTTCGAGCGTCTCGACAATTCCCAGTTCGTCGTCGACCACCAGGATCTTCATGGTACAGCCTCTTCGGGTTCAGACATGGGCGTGTCAGACATGGGCGTGCGGGTGCCGGCGACGCGGGACGGCAGGGACGGCAGGTAGATCCGGAACTCGGCGCCGCCCCCCTCGGGGTTCTCGACCAGAACGTAGCCCCCGTGGGACTGCACCATGCGGTAGGCCACCGCCAGGCCGAGCCCCGAGCCCCCGTCGCGCGTCGTGTAGAATGGGTCGAAGATACGCTCCAGCCCCTCGGGCGGTATCCCCGGTCCATGATCGCGGATCCGGAGAAGCACGGGGAGGTCCACCTCGACGCCCTGGGGGAGGTACTCGACCCGCTCCAGGCTGACTTCCACGAGGGCGCCCTCCGGCGAGAACTGCACCGCGTTCAGGAGGAGGTTCAGGAGGGCGCGGTGAAGGAGGTCCGCCGACGCCAGGATCGTCGCATCCTCGATCCGGTCCTCCACCCTCAGGCTGCACGCCTCCATCCGAGGGTGCTGCCGGATCACCACCAGCACGTCCCGCAGGACCTCGCCCAGCGCAACGGGCTCCATGCGGTCCACGTGGCTCCTCGAGAAGTCCAGGAAGTCGGTGAGGAGGCGGCTCAGCCGGTCCGATTCCCGGACCACCATGCGGGTGAGGGACGCCCGGTCCCGGTCCTCGAGGCGCGGCGAGGTGAACTGCTCCACGGCGCTCCGGATGGAGGCCAGCGGGTTCTTGATCTCGTGGGCCAGCGACGCCGACAGCTCGGCCACCG
>REBP01000130.1 GCA_007692665.1 Gemmatimonadales bacterium
GATCCTCTTCGCCCTGCCGGAAGAGGGCGGGGGCGAGACCGTGCTGGTGGACAAGGCGTACGTCACCGATCACCTGTCCAAGATCGTCGAGGACGAGGACCTCCGGAGGTACATCCTGTGATCCCCTCTCCCCGGAACCGGGCGGGAAAGCCCCGTCACTTCCTGCAGCTCGGCGACCTTTCCCGCGAGGAACTGCTCCAGCTCCTGGACCGGGCCGTCGCGCTCAAGGCCGGGAGCCTGGGGCGGGACCGGCCCCTGGACGGCGTCACGCTGGCGCTGATCTTCCGGAAGAGCTCGACCCGGACGCGGGTGTCCTTCGAGGTGGGGATCCACCAGCTGGGGGGGCACGGGGTGTTCCTGTCGGACCGGGACTCCCAGCTGGGGCGCGGGGAGCCGATTCCCGACACCGCCCGGGTGCTGTCGGGCTACGTGAACGGGATCATGGTCCGGACCTTCGGCCAGGACGAGGTGGAGGAGCTGGCGGCGAACGCCTCGGTGCCGGTCATCAACGGCCTCACGGACCGCTACCACCCCTGCCAGCTCCTGGCGGATCTCCTCACCATCCGCGAGGCCTTCGACGTGAGGCCCAGCGGGTGGGAGGCCCTCTCGGTGGCCTGGGTCGGCGACGGGAACAACATGGCGAACTCCTGGCTGAACGCCGCCCGCGTCCTGGGGTTCGAGCTCCGGCTGGCCGTGCCCGAGGGCTTCGACCCCCATGCCGCGACGCTGGCCCGGGCCCGCGAGTCCGAGGCCATGGGAAGCGGACGCATCGTGCTGACCCGCGACCCCGCCGAGGCGGTGGCCGGCGCCCACGTGGTCACCACCGACGTGTGGGCCTCCATGGGCCAGGAAGACGAGGCCGACGACCGGACCGAGGCGTTCCGCCCCTTCCAGGTGAACGCGGAGCTCTTCGACCGGGCGCGGGCCGAGGCGATCTTCCTGCACTGCCTCCCCGCCCACCGCGGCGAGGAGGTGACGGCCGAGGTCATCGACGGGCCCCGCTCCCGCGTCTTCCAGGAGTCCGAGAACCGTCTCCACGCGCAGAAAGCCCTCCTCCTCCAGCTCCTCGCCCCATGACCGACCACAACGCACTCGCCACCGGCAGCACCGCCGACGACGCCCCCGAGCTCCTCACCACCCCCCTCGACGCCGAGCACCGCGCCCTGGGCGGCAAGATGGTGCCCTTCGCCGGGTGGTCCATGCCGGTCCAGTACCCCTCCGGCATCCAGGCCGAGCACCGCGCCGTACGCGAGGCCGCCGGGCTCTTCGACGTGTCGCACATGGGCGAGTTTCACGTGGAGGGCCCCGAAGCGCTGGCGCTGGTGCTGAAGGTGGCGGTGAACGACGCCTCGCAGCTCGACGTCGGGCAGGCCCAGTACTCGGCGCTCTGCACCCCGTCGGGGACCCTCATCGACGACCTGCTGGTCTACCGCACCGCCCCCGACGCCTTCCTGCTGGTGGTGAACGCCTCGAACCGCGAGACCGACTGGGCGTGGATCTCGAAGCACGCCGAGGGGATGGACCTGGACCTCTCGGACCGCTCGGAGGACACTGCGCTCCTGGCCCTCCAGGGCCCGAAGGCCGAGGCGATCCTGGCCCCCCTCCTCGAGCCCGACGTGGACCGGGCGGCCCCCGGCGGCGCCACCCCGGTGCCCACCCCCGACCTGTCGGAGCTCGGGTACTACCGCTTCACCCACGCCCGCGTGGCCGGCGTCCCCGCCCTCGTGGCCCGCACCGGGTACACCGGCGAGGACGGCTTCGAGCTGTACCTCCCCTGGTCCGGCGGCGTGGCGGTCTGGCGGGCCATTCTCGAGGCCGGCGAGCCCCACGGCATCCTCCCGGCGGGCCTCGGCGCCCGGGACTCCCTGCGCCTCGAGGTGGGCTACCCCCTCTACGGCAACGACCTGGACCGGGAGCACACGGCCCTCGAGTCGGGGCTCGGGTGGATCGTGAAGCTGGGCCGGGAGGGCGACTTCGTCGGGCGCGAGGCGCTGGCCCTCCAGAAGGCCTCCGGCGTGGAGCGGCGCCTCGTCGGGCTCCGCCTGGAAGGGCGCGGCTTCCCCCGCCCGGGGTACCCGGTGGTGACGATGGCCGACGAGGATGGCGCCGAAGGCGGCGAGGGCGGCGAAGGCGGCGAGGAAGTCGGCGAGGAAGTCGGCGTCGTCACCTCCGGCACCGTGAGCCCCTCCCTGGGCGAGGGCATCGCGCTGGCCTGGCTGCCCACCGAACTCGCAGCACCCGGTACCCGGGTGGCGATCCGCGTGCGCGACCGCGACCTTCCCGCCACCGTGCAGCGCCCCCCGTTCTACACCGGGGGTTCGATCCGCCGCTGATCCGCTGACTTCGGCACTCCCCCGGCACTCCCCGGCACCCCCCCGGCATCCACCGCCCATGGCCGACACCGTTCTCCTCACCACGCATCGGCTGCCGCTGGCCGGCGCACTCCGGGAGGCCTTCCGCGCAGAGGGCTTCGCGGTGGATCTCGTCCCGTCGCCGGAGCATGCGAAGGGCGTGGGGGATGCGGTGCTCCTGGTCCTGACCGGCGAGCGCGACGACGACGGCGCCTCGTGGAGCGCCCTGGCCGACAACGGGCTCGGCGTGCCGATCTTCACCACCCTTCCCGGGGCGGACGGCAGGCGCCGCGGCCGCGAACTCGGTGCCGTGGAGGTCTTCCCTCCCGACCCTGCCCCCGACGAGGTGGCGCTGGTGGGCCGTCGGACCGTGGAGCGCCGGCGTCTCCAGGCCCTGACCGGGATCGTCGGAGAGTCGGAGCCGATCCTGGAGCTCCTGGAGCGCGTGGTCCAGATCGCCCCGGTGGACTCCACCGTCCTCGTCACCGGCGAGAGCGGCACCGGCAAGGAACTTGTGGCCCGGGGCATCCACGCCCTCTCGCCCCGGAAGCACCGCGCCTTCCTGGCCGTGAACGTGGCGGCGCTCTCGGACTCGCTCCTCGAGAGTGAACTCTTCGGCCACGAGAAGGGCGCCTTTACCGGGGCCATCGACGCCCGGAAGGGGTTCTTCGAGCTCGCCGACCGGGGCACGCTCTTTCTCGACGAGATCGGCGAGATGCCGCTCTCGACCCAGACCAAGCTCCTCCGGGTGCTGGAGCAGCGCGAGTTCCTCCGGGTGGGCGGCGAGTCGCCCATCCGCGTGGACGTGCGCATCGTCGCCGCGACGAACCGGGAACTCCGGGAGGCGGTGGCCGGTGGGCAGTTCCGGCGGGACCTGTACTACCGGCTGAACATCCTGGACCTCCGGCTCCCCCCCCTGCGGGAGCGCCGGGGCGACATCGCGCTCCTGATCCGCCACTTCGTCCGGGAGATCTCGGCCCGCGTGGACCGCCCCTTCCCGGGGCTCTCCCCCGAGGCCCTCCGGGTCCTGGAGCGCCACGACTGGCCCGGCAACGTGCGTGAACTCCGGAACCTGGTGGAGAGCATGGTCGTGCTGTCGCCGGGCCGGGAGATCCGCCCCGACGACCTGCCCCTGGACGTGCGCCGACCCGGCGCCTTCCTTCCCGTCCCCTGGCGGCCGGCCGGAAACGAACCGGACGACTCACCCTCCGTCGACGATGCGTCGGACAACCGGGCGCCCGGCACCGCGCTGACCCAGGGGGGCGGTCTTCGACCCGAACTGGAATTCGTGTTCCGAACCCTGGTGGACCTCCGCGTGGACATGGAGGAGCTTCGACGGGAGTTCGAGAGCTACCGCCGGGACAGGGCAGAGTCCCCGGGACCCCGGGCCTTCCCCCCCTTCCGCGACCGGGGTGGGGCCATCGAGATCGGCACCTTCACCCCGGCCGGGCAGGAGGGCGCCGCTCCCCGCGACGCCCACGCGCCCGGGGCCGACGACCTTCACCCGGATCACGACCCCGATCCGGAGGACACCCCGACCCCCGAGCCCCCGGCCCTCCAGTTCCGCCCCGGCATGACCATGGACGAGATCGAGGAGGAGGCGATTCGCACGGTCCTCGGCGAGACCGGGGGAAACCGGCGCATGGCCGCCGAGCGGCTCGGGATCGGCGAGCGCACGCTCTACCGGAAGATCCAGAAGTACGACCTCGAGGTCTGACCCCTCCGCCGTTGCACGCGGGCTTCCCCTCAGGGTAGCTTACGGAACGCGACATGCCCGGGACCTCTCACGGTTCCACTCCCCGTCACCCGGCCTGCATGACGAATTTCACGGACTCGGACTCGGACTCGGGCCCAGGATCGGAATCGGAATCGGACATCCGATTCCCCAGTCGCCTGCGCCCGGGCCGCCCACCGCACGACCCGTACCTCCAGTGGCTGGAAGGAGCCCTCGAGGAAGGAAAGGCCGACCTGCGGGAAAGAGTCCGCGAACTCTCCTGCCTCTTTGCGGTGGACCGCGCCCTTCGCCGGGGTGACGAGGAGTGGCGGGTGTCCCTGCAGGAGGTCGCCGACGCGCTTCCTTCCGGGTTTCACACCACCCCCCCGGCGGGCGCCCGCATCCGCCTCGGCACCGAAGAGGTGACGACGGGCGGCTTTCGGTCCTCGCCGTGGAAGCTGACCCGTCGCATCGTTGCCGACGACCAGGAGCTGGGCGAGGTCGAGGTCGTCCGCTCCGGGACGCCCGAGGGCGACGACGTCTCCTTCTCGCCCGAAGAGGCGAGCCTCCTCGAGAGCGTCGCCGATCGCCTTGCCGAAGCCATGGGACGCATCCTCGCCGAGGAAAACCTCCGGCAGGGCGAGGCGTTCCAGAAGGCGCTGATCCGTTCGTCGCCGGTGCCGCTGTTCAGCATCGACACCGAGGGCCTGGTGGTCATGTGGAACCCGGCGGCGGAACGGGTTTTCGGATGGTCGTCGGAAGAGATCTGCGGAAATCCGCTTCCCATCCTCAGTGAAGCCGACGTCGACGCCTACGCCGAAATGAGGGGCCGGGCCGCGGCGGGCGAAACCCTGGCCGGCGTCCACTTCACCTGCCACAGGCACGACGGGACGCCGGTCGCGGTACTTCTCTCCATCGCTCCCGTACGGCTCCCCTTCGGCGACGCCCAGCCCCGGGCCATCCTCTTCGCAGTCGAGGACTTCGAGGACGAGGGAGGCACCTGGCGGACGAACCGTTTCCAGGCGAGGCTCCTCGAGTCCGTGGGGCAGGCGGTCATTGCCACCGGCCTCGATGGGCGCATCACGCACTGGAACCGGGCCGCCGCATCCATCTACGGCTGGAACTCGCCCGAGGTGCTGGGGCGCGACATCCTCAATCTGATCCCGGCCGACAGTGCCCGTCCAGAGGCGGCGGCCATCATGGACGTGCTCCGTGCGGGCGAACGCTGGACCGGCCAGATGGACGTCCGGCACCAGGACGGCTCGACCTTCCCCGCCTTCGTGACCAATGCGCCCATCCACGACGAACACGACCGTCTCGTGGGGGTCGTCGGGGTGTCCACCGACGTCAGCCGGGTGCGGGACCTGGAAGCCCAGCTGCGCCAGTCGCAGAAGATGGAAGCCCTGGGCGGCCTCGCGGGGGGCATCGCCCACGACTTCAACAACCTGCTGACGGTGATCCAGGGCCACACCGAGATGATCGCGCAGGATCTTCCTCCGAACTCCCCCCTCAAGGAGGACATGCAGGAGATCATCGCAGCAACGCACCGCGCCACCCGGCTGACCCGGCCCCTCCTGGCCCTGAGCCGCCGCCAGGTCATGGAGGAGCGACTCCTCGACCTGGGAGAGTCCCTCGCCAACATCGAGCCGCTCCTCCGTCGGCTCATTCCCAGCCGGATCGACGTCAAGGTCGACCTGGGCGTGGAGCCGGGGACCGTGCATGCCGATCCCTCCCAGGTGGACCAGGTCATCATGAACCTGGTGGTGAATGCCGTCGACGCGGTGCAGGGAGTGGGAGAGATCGAGCTGGGGGTGGACAGGTGCACGGTGACGCCCGAATCCTCCGTCAACGGCCCGTGGGAGGCAGCGCCGGGAAGCTACGCCCGGTTCAGGGTGACGGATACGGGTGAAGGCATGACCCCGGAGGTCGCCGGACGGATCTTCGAGCCCTTCTTCACGACGAAGGCGCCGGGGCAGGGGACCGGGCTCGGGCTCAGCACGGTCTTCGGCATCGTGAAGCAGGGGCGGGGACACATCCTGGTGAACTCCGAGCCCGGAGAGGGCACCACCTTCGAGATCCTGTGGCCCCTGGTCGAGGCTCCCGACGGGGCGCAAAGCCCCGATGGGGAACGCGCCGGTGAACGCGCCGGCGAAGCTGTGCCGCCGCGCAGCGGGAACGGCCCTGAGCCGAGCGCGAGCCCCGGTCCGACCCCCGGCCCAGGCCCCGACCCCAGCCCCGACCCCGGGGCTGCCCACGCCGCAACGGTGCTGGTCGTGGACGACGACCCCGGGTTCCGGGGCGTGGTCCAGAGGACGCTGGAGCGGGCAGGCTACCGGGTCCTCGCCGCCACCAACGGTCGCGAAGCCGTGGACATTCTCGCCGAGCATCCCGGCGACATCCAGCTGGTGCTGAGCGACGTGGTCATGCCGCTGATGGGGGGCTCGGACCTTCTGAAGCACCTCGGTGAGGCGAGCCCGGGGATTCCCGTCATCCTCGCCACCGGGTACGCCGACCGGGAAATCTCCGAGGACGTCCGCCGCCGGGCGTCCGCCTTCCTCAGAAAGCCCTTCGGTGCGAGAGACCTGCTCCGGGTCGTGGAAGAGGCGCTGGACGACTGAGCCGGGCCCTCAGGTGCCGCCCACCCGGGTTCGCACCCGGCGGCGTTCGGCCTCGACCACCGGGAGGATGCGGGACCAGTCCCGGCTGCGCACCTCCTGGTATTCCACCTCCAGGTCGCCCGACAGCACGACCTCCGGGGGAAAGGCGTAGACGGCCATCTGCGACTCGCCGGGCTGAAGGCGCTGCTGATCCCAGCCCGGGGTGAGGCCCCGAAGCATGACATGCCGCAGCCGGAGGCCCCCGCTCACCAGGGTGAGTTCGTCGGCCTCGAAGGCCAGGGGTTCGGCCTCCGAGTACAGGGCCACGAGAAAGAGCCGGTACGGTGCGTCGGAGCCCGTGCGCTCCCGGAACCAGCGCCGGTGCGAGAGGGCGAGTGCCGAGAGTCGCTCCCAGGTGTCCGGGGCAGCAGTCCGCGTGACCCCCTCGTGAAGCGGCACCACGAACATCTCGAGTTCCCCGCGCCGGACCCGGATCGCGATCTCCTCCTGGCGGAGCGTGCCCAGCCCGGCGGGGAGTCCGCCGGCCTCGGCAAGGGCCGCCCGGACCGAGGGGTCGCGGGGATCGGCCGTGTCCAGCGGGCCCGTCCGCCCCGCCACCTCGGACCCGGGCGCAGAGACCGTGTCTTCCGGCATCGTGGGCATCCCGGCCGCGTCGTCCGCCGGGCGGGGTTCAGGCGCACCCGGGTCCTCGAAGAGGAGTCCGCATCCCCCCGCCCCCAGGCCCAGGCCCAGCACCAGCGCCACGGCCCCGACCCGGGCAACCGTGCGCTCGCCTGTCCCCCTCCGGTTCACGGGGTGGGCTCCGGCTCACCCTCCTGCTCGCCTTCCGCCTGCTCCGCGGCCTCCGGCTCGGTCGCCTGCTCCCCCGACTCCGGCTCGCCTTCGGGCGCTTCGAGGATCGACTCCAGCGCCGCCAGGATCGTGTCCCGCCCCATGCCGGTCTGCGCCGACGACGCGACGATCTGCTCCGGATCCAGCCCCAGTTCGGACTCGATCTTCCGGATCGTCGCCATTCGGGCGCCGAAGGCGAGCTTGTCGGCCTTGGTCAGCACCACCAGCGTCGGCACGCCCAGTTCCGCCAGGAAGGCCAGCATCCCCACGTCGTCGGGCGTGGCCCCCCGCCGGATGTCGATGAGGAGCACCACCGCCCGCGGCCCGTCGGGCCGGGCCAGGTAGCCCCGCACGAGCTTCATCCACCCTTCCTTGACCGTCACCGGCACCTTGGCGAAGCCGAACCCCGGCAGGTCCACCAGGTAGAAGAGCTCGTTCACCAGGAAGAAGTTCAGCGCCTGCGTCTTCCCCGGCGTCGACGACACGTGGGCGATCTTCTTCCGCGTGCGCTGCAGCAGCGTGTTGATGAGCGAGGACTTGCCCACGTTGGAACGGCCGGCGAAGGCCACCTGCGGGAAGTCCCCCGGGTAGGGGGCCTTCGCGTCCACGAGGGTTCCGGCGTATTCCACGGTACGGATCACCATCAGTGCGATCCTCCGGCAAAGGGGGGATTCCAGCCTGGCGCGTCGAGAAGCGCCGCTGCCAGAACCTCGTCCATGGACGAGACCAGCACCAGTCGCAGCTCGCTCCTCACCTCGTCGGGGAGGAGGTCGAGGTCGCCCTCGTTCCCCGCCGGAAGGAGCACGGTGGTGAGGCCCTGCCTGAGCGCGGCCACCGTCTTCTCTCGTACACCGCCCACCGGGAGAACGCGCCCCCGGAGCGTCAGTTCGCCGGTCATGGCGACGTCGCTGCGGGTCGGCCGGCCGGTCAGGGCCGAGACCAGCGCCACCGCCATGGTCACCCCCGCAGAGGGGCCGTCCTTGGGGGTGGCCCCTTCGGGGATGTGGACATGCACATCCACCTCCTGGTGAAACAGCGGGCGGAGGCCGAGCGGAGCCGCCCGGGAACGCGCCCAGGTCAGCGCGGCCACCGCCGATTCCTTCATGACATCGCCCAGCGTGCCGGTGAGCTGGATCCTCCCCGACCCAGGCAGGACCGCCACCTCCACGTCGAGGATCTCGCCGCCCGCCTGCGTCCAGGCCAGCCCGGTGGCGAGCCCCACCCGGTCCCGTCCCTCCTCGCGAGGCACGCGGATCAGCGTGGGCGGGCCCAGGAGCGCACGCAGCCGGGGGGGTGTGAGCACCTCGTCGTCCGCTGCGCCCCGATGCCCCTCGGCCACCTCCCGGGCCAGCTTCCGCGACACCCGCGACAGGGCCCGGTCCAGTTCCCGCACGCCGGCCTCGCGGGTATAGGTCCGGATCAGCCAGGCCGTGGCCTCGTCCTCCAGCGTCACCGACCCCCCGAGCCCGTGGCGCTTCAGCTGCGACGGGAGCAGGAACCTCCGCGCGATGACCCGCTTCTCGGTCTCCAGGTACCCGGGGATCCGGATCACCTCCATGCGGTCCCGGAGTGCGTCGGGGATCCCCGCCAGCGTGTTCGCCGTGGCCAGGAAGAGCACGTCCGACAGGTCGTAGTCCAGCTCCAGGTAGTGGTCCTGGAAGGCCTGGTTCTGCTCCGGGTCCAGCACCTCGAGGAGGGCCGAGGCCGGATCGCCGTGGGCGTCCTGGGTGAGCTTGTCCACCTCGTCCAGCAGGAAGACCGGGTTCCCGACCCCCGCCCTGCGCATCCCCTGGAGGATGCGGCCCGGCAGGCTCCCCACGTAGGTCCGGCGGTGCCCGCGGATCTCGGCCTCGTCGCGCACGCCGCCCAGCGCCACGCGCACGAACTTCCGGTCCAGCGCCCGGGCCAGGCTCCGGGCGAACGACGTCTTTCCCACACCCGGCGGCCCCACCAGGCAGAGGATCGGCCCCTGGAGCTCACCCACCAGCGCCAGCACCGAGATGTGGTCCAGGATGCGGTCCTTGACCTCGTCCAGCCCGTGATGCGCGGCCTCGAGGACCTCGCGGGCCCGGGCCACGTCGGCGCGCTCCTCGGAGCGGGCGGTCCAGGGCAGGTCGAAGATCCAGTCCAGGTACCCGCGGATCACGCCCGCCTCGGGACTTGCCGGACTCAGTCGGCCGAGGCGCGCGAACTCCCGCTCCGCGCGCTCCCGTGCATGGGGCGGAAGCTCCGCCTTCGCCAGCCGCGCCTCCACGTCCGCCCACTCGTCGGGAGCGGGACCGAACCCGGGAAACCCGGGTGGCAGCCCCGCCGCATCCCCCGGAAGCGAACCCTCCGACACCCCGTCGCGGCGGCGCCCCTGCATCTCCCGGTCGAGGCGCTCCTCGATGCGGAGGATCTCGTTCTCCCGCTCGAGCAGGGTCCCGAGAAGCTCCAGGGCGCTCTCGACGGTCTCCTCCTCCAGCAGGCGCTGCTTCTCCGGCGGCGACAGCGCCAGGTGGCCCGACACGAGGTGCAGCATGCGGACGCGCTTCTCGGGCGAGCCCAGGGCCCCGGCCAGGTCGTTGGGGAGGTCCGGGTGCAGGTGCACGTACTCCCGCGCCGCCCGCTCCACCCTCCGGGCCACGGCCTGGGCCACGGGCGATCCCGGGGTGCCGGCATCGGGGTAGGGGAAGGGCGTGGCGCGGGCCCGGAGCGGGCCTCCGACCGGCGCCGGATGGAAACGCTCCACGGCCATGCGGGCCTCGCCCTCGAAGACGACGCGCCAGGTGCCGTCGGGGAGGGGCGCGTGGTCCAGCACCCGGACCACGGTTCCGACCCTCTGGAGGTCGGAGGAGCCCGGGTCGTCCACCTCCGGATCGAGCTGGGCCAGGAGGAGGAGGCGACCGTCCCCGGCCACCGCCTCCTCCAGTGCCGCCACCGAGCGCGGTCTCCCCACCAGGAGCGGCAGCACCATCGTGGGGAAGTAGACCAGGTCCCTCAGCGGAAGGACCGGAAGCCGCGGGCTGGGCGTCAGCTCACGCCTCCTTCTTCCGCTTCTCGGTGTGGAGGACCAGGAGGGGCGGGATCGAGCCGTCCACGCATTCGGGGGTGATGACCACCTCGCGAACGTCGTCGCGGGAGGGGAGGTCGAACATGATGTCGCGCATGATGGACTCGAGCACCGCGCGGAGTCCCCGGGCCCCGGTCTTCCGGGTGATGGCCCGGCGCGCGATGGCGCGGATCGCCTCCGGATCGAAGGTGAGCCCGATCCCCTCGAGCTCGAACATCTTCTCGTACTGCTTGACCAGCGCGTTCTTCGGCTCGCGGAGGATGCGGACCAGCGCCTCCTCGTCCAGGTCCGAGAGGCTCACGGCCACGGGGAGACGTCCCACCAGCTCGGGAATGAGCCCGAAGCGCTGCAGGTCTTCCGGCTCCACCTGGGAGATGAGGACCTGGCGCTCCTCTTCCGGCGTCCGGTCGCCGGCGGCGTCCTTCGAGGAACCGCCACCGAACCCGGTGACCGTGCCCTTCGAGGGCGTGGCCCGGATCACCTTCCGGGTTCCCGCGGTGGCCGACTCGGCGGTGGCCACGGACTTCCCGTCGGCGTCGGCGGTGATGTTGGCCTCCACGGACCCGAAGCCGATGCGCCGCTTGCCCACGCGTGCCTCGACAATCCGCTCGAGCCCGTCGAAGGCGCCCCCGCAGATGAACAGGATGTTCCGGGTGTTGACCTGGATGTACTCCTGCTGCGGGTGCTTCCGGCCGCCCTGGGGCGGGACCGAGGCCACCGTCCCCTCGAGGATCTTGAGGAGCGCCTGCTGCACGCCCTCGCCCGACACGTCGCGGGTGATGGAGGGGTTCTCGGACTTCCGCGAAATCTTGTCGATCTCGTCGATGTAGATGATGCCCCGCTCGCAGTCGGTGACGTTGTAGTCCGCCGCCTGCAGCAGCCGCACGAGAATGTTCTCCACGTCCTCGCCCACGTACCCGGCCTCGGTGAGGGTCGTGGCATCGGCGATGGTGAAGGGCACGTTCAGCGTGCGGGCCAGCGTCTGGGCGAGGAGCGTCTTGCCCGTCCCGGTGGGTCCCATGAGGAGGATGTTGGCCTTCTCGACCTCCACGTCGTCCAGCATCCCCTGGTTGTTCACCCGCTTGTAGTGGTTGTAGACCGCCACGGCCAGGGACCGCTTCGCATCCTCCTGCCCGATCACGTACTCGTCGAGGACGGACTTGATCTCGCGGGGCGTGAGGGTGGGGACCTGGCTTTCTACCTGGACCTTCTCCTCCTCCTCTGCAAGGATCTCGTTGCAGAGCACCACGCACTCGTTGCAGATGTAGACACTGGGGCCGGAGATGAACTTCCGGACCGAGTCCTTGGACTTTCCGCAGAAGCTGCAGCGAAGATGCTTGTCGGAGGGCATGGACGTCATTCCTTGGAGAGGCCGTCGTCGGAATCCTTGGGCGTTTCCACCGCACCCCGCCGCTCCACGACCTTGTCGAGCAGACCGTACGCGACGGCTTCCTCGGGGCTCATGAAGTAGTCCCGGTCCACGTCGCGCTCGATCTTCTCGAGGTCGCGGCCCGTGTGGTGCTGGAGGATCCTGTTGAGACGCTCCCGGATGCTCAGGACTTCGCGTGCCGCGATGTCGATGTCCGTGGCGGTTCCGCTGAAGCCGGACGACGGCTGGTGGATCATGATGCGTGAGTTCGGGAGCGACTGCCGCTTGCCGGCGGCCCCTCCGGCCAGCAGGAGGGCGCCCATGGAGGCGGCCATCCCGACGCAGACCGTGGCCACGGGGGCCCGGATGTGCTGCATCGTATCGTAGATCGCGAGCCCTGCGTAGACGCTTCCGCCGGGGGAGTTGATGTAGAGGAAGATGTCACGCTCCGGATCCTCGGCGTCGAGGAAGAGGAGCTGCGCCACGATGATGTTGGCGACCGTGTCATCGACGGCGCTTCCCAGGAACACGATGCGGTCCATGAGAAGGCGCGAGAAGATGTCGTAGCTCCGCTCGCCGCGGCTGGTGCGCTCGATGACATAGGGGGGGAAGATCGCCATGAATCAGGATGCCTCGGTGATGGTGGATTCCGCCTTGAGGGCGTCGAAAACCTTGCGCTCGGTGATCTCGCGCTCGAGGCGCTCGATCCGTCCTGCCTTCTGGAGCCGTGCGTAGAGTTCGCCGGGGTCGGTCCCCGCGCGCTCCGCCATCTCCTCGATTCGTTCGTCCACCTCGTCCTCGGTGGCCGCCAGTTCGAACTTCCGTGCGAACTCCTCCACCACCAGGAAGCGCTTCACCGTGTGGCCCGCCTGCTCGCCCAGCTGGGTGCGGGCCTCGGCGA
This sequence comes from Gemmatimonadales bacterium, assembly GCA_007692665.1. Classification (GTDB taxonomy): domain Bacteria; phylum Gemmatimonadota; class Gemmatimonadetes; order Longimicrobiales; family Gaopeijiaceae; genus SKNW01. Next base: position 12,837 of record REBP01000130.1, read on the forward strand.
GCTGCTCTGCGGAGAGCTCCTGGTCCTCGCCGAGCATGGACTTGATGTACTGGTCCAGCATCGAATCCGGCACCTCGAAGGGGTTCGCCGCCAGGAGCTGCTCCAGGAGCTGGCCCCGCACTGCGGATTCCGCCTCTTCCCCGGCTTCCTTCTCCAGGTCCTCCCGGATGCGCGTGCGGAGGGCCTCGACCGTCTCGAAGTCTCCGACCTGGGCCGCGAACGCGTCGTCGAGTTCGGGGACTTCCAGCGCCTTCCGTCCGTCCAGGAAGATGCGCAGCTCGTCGGACTCTCCGCGCTTCTCCTCGGTGGGGAAGTCGTCGGGGAAGGTCACCGTGAAGTCGGCTTCGGCGCCCACTTCCAGCGTCTTGATGGCGGCCTCGATATCAGGGATCGCCTCTTCCTTGCCCAGCTGGAACTCGTAGGGCCGGGGCTCGTCGCCCTCGTCCGCCAGGCGCTGGATGCGGACGCTCACCTTCTCGCCCTCCGCCGGCGTGCCCGTCTCCATGGGCACCCAGGTGCCGTGCTGCTCCCGGACCCGGTCCAGCACCTGGTCGACCTGCGCGTCTCCGACGCTGAGGTTCGGGCGCGTCACGGCGAAGCCGCTGGTGCGCTCGAGGGGGATGTCGGGGGCGACGTCGAAGCTGACCTCGAAGGTCAGGTCCGCACTCCCGTCATACTCCACCTTCGAAACCTCGCCCTCGGAGATGGGGCGGAGTTCCCGGTCGCGCAGGACTTCGCGGTAGGCCTCGCCCACGACGCGGTCCACGAGTTCCTGGTTCAGCGCGGGTCCGAAGCGCTTCTCGATGACCTTTGCGGGCACCTTGCCGTCGCGGAAACCGGGAAGGCGGATCTGGCCGGAGAGTTTCCGGACGGCGGCCTCGCGTTCGGCCTGCACGATCTCTGCGGGAACAACAATCGAGAGCGTGCGGCGCCACCGCTCGCCTTCCTCCAGGGACACCTGGAGGCGGGACACGTCCATGGGCATGGAAAACCTTGGTATTCGGGTCAGGGAGGGGATGCGAAAGGGGGGACTCGAACCCCCACGGCCGGGGCCACGAGATCCTAAGTCTCGCGCGTCTACCAGTTCCGCCACTTTCGCTCCTGCTGCTATCGCGAAAGATAACCGTGGCCGGGAGGAGCATCAACGATGGAGACCGCGCGAGGACCCCGGCGAAGTCGCCGGCGAGGAAGGGCCCGGAAGCCGATGACAGCACGACTTCCGGGCCCTGGCAGCCTCGTTCCCGCTGCGCGGGTGGCGCGGCGGTGCCGGGTCAGCCCGGGATCCGCACCCGGATGGAGCGGGGAGGGATCCCCGGGTACTCGACGCGGAACGAAACCACGTCGCCGGCCTGGAACTCGCCCATGAGCCGGCGCGCATCCTGGAGGTTGCCCACCGTCTCGCCATTGATCGCGAGGATCTTCCCGGTGGGCTGGATCCCCCGCCGAGCCGCCGCGCTCCCGGGCGCCACGCCCTGGATCACGACCTCGCCCTGGTCGTTGGCTCCAATCTGGATGCCGAGTCGCTCGTCGGCGGAAGGCTCTCCGCGGGCCGCCCGCTCGGGGGCGCCCTGGAGCGGTGCCTCGCCGAGGCGGACCGTGGTTTCCTGGATGCGGCCGTCGCGGTAGAACCGCACCTGCACCCGGTCTCCCGGACGCTTCTGTGCCACGCGCGTCTGGAGCTGCGAGGACCGGTCCACGGGCTCGCCGTCGATGGCCACGATGACGTCGTCGACCTGGAGGCCCGCCGCCTCGGCCCCCGAACCCTCCGTGATGGCCCCGATCAGCGCGCCGCTGGCCCGGGGCAGGCCCAGGTACTCCGCATCCTCGAGATCGACGGGACCCATCTGGACCCCGAGGAGGGGCCGGCGAACCTGCCCGTACTCGATGAGGTCCTCCATGACCCGGCGGGCCAGGTCCATGGGGACGGCGAACCCGTACCCCTGGTAGAAGCCCGTGCGGGATGCGATGGCGGAATTGATGCCGATGACCTGCCCGCGAACGTTGACCAGCGGCCCCCCGGAGTTGCCCGGGTTGATGACCGCGTCGGTCTGGATGAAGTCCGCGATCGCAAACTGGGCAGCTTCCGACCCCTGCCTCTGGAGTTCCTCCTGGATGAGGGGGAGCGGTCGACCCAGCGCGCTGATGATCCCCGCCGTGACGGTGTAGTCCAGCGAGGAACCGCCCCCGAAGCCGGGATTCCCCACGGCCAGGACCCATTCACCCACCCGGATGTCCTCGGAGCTTCCGAAGCTGAGCGTGGGCAGGTTGCGGTCCTGAATCCGGATGACCGCCACGTCGGTGGTGGGATCCGTCCCCACGACGGTGGCCTCGTACTGGCGCCGGTCCGGAAGCGTGACGGTGAGGCGGCTGGATCCGCTGACCACGTGATCATTGGTCAGGATGTACCCGTCCTCGGACACGATGAACCCGCTGCCGCCACCGATCTGCGGTGCAGGCTGCTGGCCCCTGGGATCCTGGGGAGGAAGGTTGAACCATCGTTCGAGTTCGCTTCCCGGCGAGTCCCGCTGACCCCTGGTCGCGGGCGCCCTCCGCTCCACCTCGATGCGCACCACGGCAGGCGTGACGGCTTCGGCGATGTTGATGAAGGCGTTCGACAGGTCCACCGCGGGCTGCACGAGTTCGGCGGAGACCTGGGGCTGCTCGTTGAATACGGGCATGGCCGTGAGGGAGGTCCACCCCAGGGCACCGGCTCCGGCAAAGCCGGCCGTGGCTCCGAGGGCGGCAATCAGGATCACCCTGAGCTTGGTGTTGAGCGGATCGACCATGTGCAAACCTCGTGGCAATGGTGTTCGAACTTCGTACGGTTGACGGGTGTGGTTTTTCCTACCCGGCGTCCCCTGCGGGGATCCCGGATGTCCATGAGACGCAATCGGGGGCCCGGCGCGTTGCCCCGGACCCCCGATCGCCGCGCTGCGGCTCCCCCGGGGGGAGCGCTGGAGGCCCTACTTCTTCTCGTCCTCGACGATCTCGTAGTCGGCCTCGACCACGTCCTCGTCGGAGGTGGCGTCGGCCCCGGCTCCGGCCGGCTCCTCCTCGACCACCGGACCGCCCGCCGCTGCCTCTTCAGCCGCCGACTCGGCGGCCTGGGCCTGGTACATCTGCTGACCGGCGGCGCTGAAGGCCTGCGAGAGTTCGTCGCGGGCGGCGTTCATCCGCTCGGTATCATTGCCCTTGAGCGCATCCTTTGCATCCTCGACCGCCTTGTCGAGACGCGCCTTGTGCTCGGCATCGACCTTGTCGCCCCATTCGGCGGTGTCCTTCTCCACCGAGTAGACCAGGGAGTCGAGCTGGTTGCGACTCTCGACGGCCTTCCGCCGCGCCTCGTCCTCCTCGCGGTTGGACTCGGCGTCGTCCACCATCTTGTTGATCTCCTGCTCCGAGAGCCCGGACGAGGCCTCGATGCGGACGGACTGCTCCTTGCCCGTGGTCCGGTCCTTCGCCGAGACCTGCAGGATCCCGTTGGCGTCGATGTCGAAGGTGACCTCGATCTGGGGCATGCCCCGGGGCGCCGGCGGGATTCCGGTGAGCTGGAACTTCCCGATGGTCTTGTTGTCCAGCGCCATCTTCCGCTCGCCCTGGAGCACGTGGATCTCCACCGTGGTCTGGTTGTCCTCGGCGGTGGAGAAGACCTCCTGCTTCTTGGTGGGGATCGTCGTGTTGCGCTCGATGAGCGTGGTCATGATCCCGCCCAGCGTCTCGATGCCCAGCGACAGCGGGATCACGTCGAGGAGGAGGACGTCCTTCACGTCGCCCGAGAGCACGCCGCCCTGGATCGCGGCGCCCACGGCCACGACCTCGTCGGGATTCACGCCGCGATTGGGCTCCTTGCCGAAGAAGTCCTTCACGACCTGCTGGATCTTCGGGATGCGGGTCGAGCCGCCGACCAGGATGACCTCGTGGATGTCGGAGGGCTGGAGGCCCGCGTCCTTGAGCGCCGCCTTCATGGGCTCGATGGTGCGCTCGATGAGGTCGTCCACCAGCTGCTCGAACTTGGCCCGGGTCAGCGTCACGTTCAGGTGCTTGGGGCCTTCCTGCGTGGCGGTGATGAAGGGGAGGTTGATGTCCGTCTGGGATGTGGAGCTGAGCTCCATCTTGGCCTTCTCGGACGCCTCCTTGAGGCGCTGGAGGGCCATGGCATCCTTCGAGAGGTCGATCCCCTGGTCCTTCCGGAACTCCTCGACGAGCCAGTTGATGATGCGCTGGTCGAAGTCGTCCCCACCCAGGTGGGTGTCGCCGTTCGTGGCCTTGACCTCGAAGACCCCGTCACCGAGCTCGAGGATCGAGATGTCGTAGGTACCACCCCCGAGGTCGAAGACCGCCACGGTCTCGTCCTTGTCGTCGGCCTTCTTGTCGAGGCCGTAGGCGAGGGCGGCGGCGGTGGGCTCGTTGATGATCCGGAGCACTTCGAGTCCGGCGATCTTCCCGGCGTCCTTGGTGGCCTGGCGCTGGGAGTCGTTGAAGTAGGCCGGAACGGTGATGACGGCCTGGGTGACCTTCTGCCCCAGGTAGTCCTCGGCGGTCTGCTTCATCTTCTGAAGGATGATGGCCGAGATCTCGGGGGGGGTCATGGGCTTGTCGGCGTTCGGGATCGTGACCTGAACCCGCCCGGACGAATCCGCATCCACCTTGTAGGGGACCTTCGACTGCTCGCTGCTGACTTCCCCGTGGGCGCGTCCCATGAAGCGCTTGATGGAGAAGATCGTGTTCGTGGGGTTCGTGATCGCCTGGCGGCGAGCCACCTGGCCCACGAGTCGCTCACCGTCCTTCGAGAAGCCCACCACCGAGGGGGTCGTCCGACCGCCTTCGGAGTTGGGGATCACCACCGGTTCACCACCCTCCATCACGGCCACGACGGAGTTGGTGGTTCCGAGGTCGATTCCGATCACCTTGCCCATGTCTGCTCCTTCACTGATTCGGTTGTTGGGTCCGCCCGGCGCCAGGTGAGGCGCTGTGCCCGGGTCGGGACCATGTCCGGGCCCCACGGGGTGCAAGCTCCATGCCCGGCAAAGGGGGGCGGAAGCCCGTCAGATCGGCACGTTCCGGCCGCCGGATCCGCCGGAGTGGCAGACCCGGCGTTCCCGCGGTATCCTTCTGCGCCTGACGCCCCCCGGCATCCGGTTCGCGCTTCGGGGCCTGCCCCGGCACGAGAAGATCCCCGGCACGAGACGCCCTCCCGCCCGAGACGCACTCCCGCATGAGAAGATCCCCGGCATGAGACGCCCCTCCCGCTCCATTCTCGTCCTCTGGAGTCTTGCTGCGCTCCTCCTCCTCGCGGGAGCCTGGGCCGGCATCGCGCAGGACCCGGTTCCCCTTCCGGCCGACACGGTGGCCGAGGCGCTGGAGATGGACACCGCTCCGGGCACCGCAACCGGCCTCCAGCCCGGCTTCACCTCCGAAGCCCTCGACACCTCGCTGGTGGACCGGCTCCGGTCGGTGCTGGGGCTTCTCCTCATCGGTTTCCTGGCCTGGCTCCTCTCGGTGAACCGGAAGGCGATCCCGTGGCGGGTGGTGATCTGGGGGCTGACGCTCCAGCTCCTCTTTGCCCTGTTCATCCTGAAGACGCCCATGGGAGCGGGCCTCTTCGCCTTCCTGAACACGATGGTCGTGGCCCTCCTCGGGTTCACGGTGGAGGGGGCCCGCTTCATCTTCGGCGACCTGGTCTTCAACACCGTCCCCGTCGGAGAGGGGGAACCGGGCATGGCGCCCATGTCCGAGACGCCGGGCATGGTGGCGCAGACCGGGGCCTTCTTCGCCTTCAACGTGCTCCCGACCATCATCTTCTTCTCGTCGCTGATGAGCCTGCTCTACCATGTCGGGATCATGCAGGTCCTCGTGAAGGCGGTGGCCTGGGTGATGCAGCGGACCATGGGCACGTCGGGCGCGGAAACGCTCTCCGCTGCCGGGAACATCTTCGTGGGGCAGACCGAGGCCCCCCTGCTGGTCAAGCCGTTCGTGGAGCGCATGACCGAGTCCGAGCTCATGGCGGTCATGACCGGCGGGTTCGCCACGGTGGCGGGCGGCGTGCTGGCGGCGTTCGTGGGGATGCTGGTGGCGTACTTCCCGGACATCGCCGGTCACCTCATCGCCGCCTCGGTGATGTCCGCACCCGCCGCCCTCGTCATCGCCAAGATCATGGTGCCGGAGGACGGGGTGCCGGAGACCCGCGGGGGGCTCGCCGTGGACCCCGAGAAACGGTACGTGAACGGAATCGATGCGGCTGCGGGGGGCGCCGCCGAGGGGCTGCACCTGGCGCTGAACGTGGGGGCCATGCTCCTGGCGTTCATCGCCCTGATCGCCATGATCAACGCGGGGATCGGGTGGGCCGGCGGGTTCGTGGGGCAGCCCGGCCTGTCGCTGCAGGCGCTGCTGGGCTGGGCCCTGGCCCCGCTGGCCTGGATGATGGGCGTCCCCTGGTCCGACGCCCCCACCGTCGGATCACTGATGGGACTCAAGACCGTGGTGAACGAGTTCGTTGCCTACCTGGAACTCTCCGCACTGCTGGCGGGGGGAGCCGACCTGAGCCCCCGGTCCGTGATCATCGCCACCTACGCACTCTCCGGATTCGCGAACTTCTCCTCCATCGCGATCCAGGTGGGTGGCATCGGGGGCATCGCGCCGAGCCGCCGTTCGGACCTGTCTCGCCTCGGGCTCCGCGCCATGATTGCCGGATCCCTGGCCGCCTTCATGACCGCCACGATCGCCGGGATGCTGCTCTGATGACTGATTCCAACGCCGACCGCGCCGCCGAGGTCCACCCTGCCACCGACGCCCACCGCGCCGCCGAGGTCCCCGCCGCAGTCGAATTCATGCGCAGCCGGCTCCCCTGGACCCCGGAAGTCTTCGGGGTTCTCGGGTCCGGCCTGGGGTTCCTGGCTGACGCGCTGGAGGACCCGGTCTCGGTGCCCTTCGCCGAGATCCCCGGGTTCCCGGCGGCCGCGGTGGCCGGGCACCAGGGGCGGATGGTCGCCGGAGTCCTCGAAGGCCGAAAGGTGCTGCTCCAGGCGGGGCGGTTCCATGTCTACGAGGGTCACCCGCTGCCGGTGGTCGTGGCCCCGGTGCGAATCGCCGCGGCGCTGGGCGCTCCCATCTTCCTGGTCACGAACGCCGCGGGTGGCATCAACCCGGACTTCGGGCCCGGTACGCTCATGCTCATCCAGGATCACCTGAACCTGATGGGCCGAAACCCCCTGATCGGCCCCCCGTCCGAGGGGGAGCCACGCTTTCCGGACATGAGTGCCGCCTATGATCCGGGGTTGCGCGGGCTGGCGCGGGCGACGGCAAGAGACCTCGGGATCGCGCTCGCGGAGGGCGTCTATGCGGCCGTGACCGGGCCATCCTACGAGACGCCGGCAGAGGTGCGCATGATCGGGCTCCTGGGCGGCGATGCGGTGGGGATGTCCACGGTGCCGGAGGTGATCACCGCGCGGGTGGTGGGGATGCGCGTCCTCGGGATCTCGCTGATCACGAATCCCGGCGCCGGAATTTCCCCTGCGCCGCTGGACCACGCCGAAGTCCTCGAGGCCGGTCGGGAGGCCGCGCCGAGGTTCGAGCAGTTGATCCGGGGCGTGCTGTCGCGGCTGGTCTGACGAAGCGGGCGGGAGGCTGAGCACGCTGGGGCCGGAGGCTGCGCCCGCCGGTCGGAGGGCGAGCCTCGGGGCTGCCTCCATTGACCAGAGGGTGAGTTCACGGCCGCGGCGTTTCATGTGAAACGTGCGGCATTCCCGGTGGGGGCGGAGTACGGCGGAGCCCCGATGCTTACCGGCTGCCACCGGCGTGCTGCCCGGTGGCTGACCGCTGGCCGACCCCCAGCTCCCACCCGGGCTTCCGGTCTCGCTCCCTCCCTGCCTGCCCAGAATCGCATGCCGCAGTCCGCTTCCCCTCTTGACAGCTTTCTGGCTGGCGCGGATTCGAAGTCCCGGACCGATGCCGGGAAGGCGGCGTGGGGGCCCTGGGCGGGGCAGCACGGCGCGATCCCCGCGCGGTCCGATTCGAGGCGACCCCGACCCCCCGGCCGGGCCGTCCTGGGCCCCTTTCCGGGCGCTCCAGAACCCATGGTTATATTTCATAACACGAAGTATGACTTGTCGTTGAGACACTGGCTCGGGACACGGGGAGGGGGCGATGCGGAGCGAAGAGGGGAGCGAAGAGGGAAGCGTGCCGGGAGACGACCGGATCGGCCGCCGCCGGATGGCGGTCCGGAACACGGACGAGGGCAAGGCGGCGTTTCATGGCTGGGGCGGGGCAGGGTCGCAGGGCGAGGGCCACGGCCAGGGCCAGGGCCAGGGCCAGTGTGCGACCCCGGTGCCGGACCCGTTCAGCGACCCGGATCCGCTGCGGGAACTGGAGGAGCAGATCCTCCAGCTGTCCTTCCACCTCGAGGCCGCGGGGCAGCGGCGGCTGGCGATGATCGCGGAGTTCGATCGGCGGCGGGGGTGGGAGCTCGGGGGCCACCGGTCGGCGGCGCACTGGCTGGCGGCGCGGGCGCAGCTGGACCTGTTCACGGCGCGGGAGATGGTGCGAACGGCGCGGGCGCTGGAGGATCTGCCGTTGACGACGGCGGCCATGGCGCTGGGTCGGGTGACGTTCTCGCAGGCGCGGGCGCTGACCCGGGTGGCGACGCCGGACTCGGAGGACGAGCTGCTGGAGCTGAGCTACGGGAAGACAGTGGCGGCAGTGGAGCGGCTGGTGCGGGGCTGGCGGATGCGGACCCCGGAGGACGAGGTGGCCCGGGAGCAGGCGCGGCACGAGGCGCGGCGGCTCGCGGTGCGCCCGCGGCTGGACGGAAACTGCGAGGTGCGCGGGGTGCTGACGCCGGAGCAGGGGGCGCTGCTGATGCGTGCCATCGACTGGGCGAGTGACCTGCTCTACCGGGGCGGGGACACGGGTCCCGCCACCCGGGCGGCGAAGGAGATGACCGAAGCGCTCCTGCGCCAGGCCCCGGCGACGGAGACGGCGGCCGCGGCAGGGCGGCGGCGGGCCGATGCGCTGACGCTCCTGGCAGAGGTGGCCATGGAGGCGGCCGGGTCCCCGACCGCGGCCGTCGACGCCACTTCGTGCGGCTGCGGCTGCGCGGATCCCTCGAACGCCGAGCCTGCCGGGAGCGCTTCCGACCCGCGGCCTGGCCGCCCCCTCCCCATCTCCGGGACCAGTGCGGCGCGCTACCAGGTGGTGCTGCACGTGGACCTGGAAACGCTCCAGCGGGGCGGCGACCCCCTGGGGCGATCGGAGCTGGCGGACGGGATCCGCGTTTCACATGAAACGTCCCGGCGGGTGGCGTGTGACGCGGGGCTCGTGCCCCTGGTGAAGAAGCTGCTTCCCGACGGGCGGACACGGATCCTGGAGATCGGCCGGCTGCGCCGACCCGTGAGCCCGCCTCTCCGGCGGGCCCTCGAGGCGCGGGACGGCGGCTGCCGCTTCCCGGGCTGCGGGTGCCGCTACACCGAGGCGCACCACATCGTGCACTGGGCGGACGGCGGCGAGACGAACCTGGCCAACTGCATCCTGCTCTGCCGGCACCATCACCGGCTCCTGCACGAGGGAAGATGGAGCATGACCCTGAGGGGCGAGGGACAGCCCGTCTTCCACGATCCCCGCGGCGGCACCCACTACGACGGGCGCTGGTCCCCGCCCCGGATACCGCCCGCCGTCGTGGCCGAGCTGGTGCGCGGGAACATGCGCGGCAGTGTGCTGGGGGCGGTCACCGGACCCGACGACCACCGGATGGACGCGGCAGGGTAGGGGGGCAGCGCGGGGCAGCCTGGGGGTGGCGCGGACCGGAGCCGGGCGGCAGGCGTCCCGTTTCAGGCTCGCGTGAGCAGGCGCCTGCGGACCGCCCGGATCGTCCTTTCCACCTCCGCCACCCATGCCTCCGGGAAGAGGTCCGGGTTGGCCAGCCACGTTTCGAGGGCTTCCACTGCGGCAGGGAGCCCGTCGGCTTCGTCGGCCAACGCCGCCGCAAGCAACCGTCCTGCGCCCGGCAGTCGTCTGGTGACCTCCGCAGGCACCCTGGCCCGGAAGCGTCGCTCGACGCCCTCGATCTCCCGATCCGAAAGAACCGCCAGTCGCCTGCCCTCGAGCAGGTCCGCTGCCCGGAGCAGAAGGTCCCAAGCGTCTTCACCGCCCTCGACTACGGAGAGCTCTTCGTGAAGGACCCTCAGATGCTCCTCCATCAGCATTCGCGGCATGCCGCGGTGAGAAAGAAGATCCGCCAGCCAGAGGATCTGCTCGAGAGCGCGCTCCCGGGGAAGGGAAGCCAGCGTGACGAGCCAGGCGCTGTCACTTCGGGTGAAGGCCCGCCCCCGTTCTCCGTAGCGGGCCTCGTAGTAGGGCCATGCCGCCCAGCTCCGCTCGCCTGCCCGCAGCGCGGCATCCAGGACCTCCGCCTCCCGGGGAACGGGATGCACTCCGGCGAGGGGATTCAGCTCCCGCACCACCAGCCCCTCCCGATCCCGCTCGGGGACATCCTGCAGCGGGTGGAGTGCACGCGCCACCGACGCGAGGTGCCCGAAGGTATCCCGGGCGACCCCGGTGATTTCTTCTTCCAGCGCCGGATCTCCCTCGGCCGCTTCCAGTTCCTGCAGCACGCCCTGCCAGGCCACGGTCCCCCTGGACGCCAGGGCAGCCAGCCAGGACGCCCCTCCCGCCCTCCCGCCGGACGCCGCCCTCACCCGCGACCGGGATCCCCCCACCGACCCGGGGGCATCCCCGGTGCTGTCCGTCAACAGGTCCACAGCCCGGGGATGGAGGATCCTTGCCCCGAGGCCCGCGCCCTCGAGCACATAGGCGGCACCCAGCAAAGCGCGGGAGTCCCGATGCGCCAGTACCCGCAGATGGTGGGCAAGGAGCTGCGCACGGACCCTGGCCACCGGCGCATGCCCACCGGCACCTGGCAAGGGCAGACGCTCGCCCAGGAAGGCCAGGTCTTCGTCGAGAGCCGGGAGCGGGAAGGGGACGGGGGCCGGGCGGAGGGTTTCGAGTGCGCGGTAGATGATGCGCATCGCCTCCAGATGACCGGCATAGCTACGCAGATCCGCCGCAGCTTCCTCCTTCTCCGGAGCCGTGCCGCCCGCCAGGGCCACGAAGAAGGGGGTCGCCTCCAGCTGTCGGTGCAACGGATCCGTTGCCGCCCGAAGACGCTGACGGAAGCTCAGGGATTCCATGCCCTGTAGTTGACCCGTCGGCACCGCGGGCGTCAAGTGGCCGGCCGGGGCCGACCCGGCCCTTCCGGGCTGCCGGGGGATTTGCGGGGGCTCGGCGGGGGGGGGGTGGTGACACCCCCACTGGACCCGCTCCCCCGAACTCGGCGATACTTGAGGAGAGAACCGTCGACTTCCGCATCCCGGAATCCACGAACCCGACCCCGAGGGAGACACCACCGTGTCGAATGCAGCCAACGGAATTACCTCCATCTTCCTCGAGGACCTCACATGGACCGAGGTGGAACTCGCCCTCACCCGCGGCATGACCGGGATCGTGGTGCCGCTCGGTGCCGTCGAGCAGCATGGTCCGCACCTCCCCCTCAGTTCCGACGCCGACCGATCCATCGCCCTGGCGCTCCGCGTTGCGCACAAGCTTGGTGATTCGCTGGTGGCCCCCGCCCTCCGCGTGGGCTGTTCCGAGTTCCATATGGCCTACGCAGGCACGGTTTCCCTGCGCCCCGAAACGCTTGAAGCCGTATGCACGGACTACGCCGTGAGCCTGGCCCGACACGGGTTCACGGACATCCTCTTCCTCTCGGCTCATGGAGGCAACTTCAAGCCCCTCCGGGAGATGCTGCCGAGGATCCAGGAATCCGTGGCCGCGGTGAACCCCGAATGCCGAATTGACGCCTACACCGACCTGATCGAGGTCATCTCCGTCGCACGCTGGGTTGTCGAGGAGGAGACCGGTCTGGGAAGCCGGGTGGGCGGCCACGCCGACATCGCCGAGTCCTCGGAGATGCTCTACCTCCGCCCCGAGTTCGTGAGGACCGAGCTGGCCGAGGAAGGCACGCTCGCCGACTACGACGAGGCCGAGTTCGAAGGCATCATCGAGAAGGGATTCCGCTCCGTCACGGCCAACGGGATTCTGGGGGACGCACGAGGCATGCAGGCGGACCTCGGCGAGAAGCTGCTGGATGCCACGGCGAGGGTCATGGCCCGTGGGTTCATCGAGGAGGATGCGGAGGAGCGGGAGACGTCGGAGAGTCAGGGATAGGGAGGCGGCCGTTCGTGGTTTCGCGGCATGACCCCTCCGAATCCAGTGGGCCGCCCCCCCGCGTCGTGAGGGGCGCCGATCCGCCGGGCGTGTCCAGGTGATCGGACTTTTCGAACTCTACCTGGTCGCGGTGGCCATCAGCCTCGACACCTTCGCGGCGGCCATTGCCCTGGGCACCCGAACGCCTCCCCGAAGCTGGCTTCGAGTCGCCGTGGTGTTCGCCGTTTCCGGGGGGATCTTTCCGCTCCTGGGCATGGGTCTCGGTCTCCTGGCTTCCGGCATGCTGGCGCAGGTGGCCGGGGGCCTCGGGGTCCTCGTCATCGCGGGGCTGGGAGTCTGGTTCCTCCACGGAGCCATTCGCCCGGCGACCCGGGAGGTATCCGACGCCGGAACGCTACCCTGGGGCGGGCTCGTGCTCCTCTCCGTCGGACTCAGCTCCGACAATCTCATCGTGGGGCTCGGTCTGGGGCTCCACGGCGGGACAACGGTGCTGCTGGGCGCCCTGACCATGGCCTCCGTCTTCGGAGCCACCCTCACGGGACTCTGGCTGGGCCGCACGAAGAAGACGCGGTTCGGTGTCGCCGCGGAGGCACTGGCCGGCGTGCTGCTGCTGGCGCTGGCCGTCTTCCTCTTCCACGGGTGGTTGAAGAATGCCACGTAGGCGCAAGGGTCCCCGGGGCTCGGCGAGGGGGGGCACCGGATCTTGTGGCGCCGTCCCGAGCCCGGCACTACCTTGGGGGGGTCAGCAGCCAGGATCGCGCCTCGCGTTTCCCCGGGGCCCTCGATCACGAGTTCACGAGACGGGACCGCATGGTGGAGAACATGCAGCGGGATCGGCAGGACGATCCCCGCAACTCGGTGTGGGTCCGGTTCGGAGCGCTCACGGAGGTCGGACGAACACGCAAGGAAAACCAGGATGCATTCATGGTTTCCGAGCTGGTGGCCCGGGGTGACGCGGTCGGGTTGTTCCTGGTATCTCCCACACCCGTCGTTCCCGATCCCTTCCAGGGTCCCCACGGATCCCCGGGTTCACAGGGGGACAGGGACCCTGTGTTCCGACTCGGCACCCGGGGGGCTCTGCTGGCCGTGGCCGACGGCATGGGAGGTCCGGCCGGTGGCGCGCGTGCAAGCGGCCTTGCCCTGGCTGCTGTAAGCCGGTCCATCGAAAGGTCGTGGCAGCCCGGATCCCGGGCGGAGCCGGAAGCGTTCGGGGCCGCGCTGCTGAATGCCGTCGCTGAAGCCAATCGGAAGATCCACGAGGAATCCCGGGCGGAACCCGCGCTGCGGGGCATGGGAACCACCCTGACGCTGGCAGGCATCCTTTCCGGCACCCTTCACATCGTCCAGGTCGGGGACTCCCGCGGGTACATCTATCGGGGAGGAAGCCTCGTGCAGGTCACCCGGGACCAGTCGATGGTCCAGGAACTCATCGATGCGGGAGTGATCACGGAGGAGGAAGCTCGGGTGAGCCCCCAGCGCAACGTGATCCTGAAGGCCCTCGGTACCGAACCGCAGGTGGAGTCGGTGATCACATCCGTCGAACTGGGCCGGGGTGACCTCGTCCTCCTCTGCTCCGACGGGCTGGCCGGGGTGCTCACGTCGGCGGAAATCACGGCCATCCTGAACGCGCCCGGGTCCCTCACCCGGCGATGCAGGGCGCTCGTCGATGCTGCGAACGATGCCGGAGGCCCCGACAACATTACCGCGGTCCTCGCGGAAGTCGACGGTGAGCCGTTGCCGGTGGAGGTGGGTGCGGGGGCGCCGCCCTCTGAGTGAGGGGAGGGGTCGGCTCGTGTCGGCTCGTGACGGCCCGGCCCGAGGGGGCTGGATCGAGGGCGTCGGGGGAAGCGGGCGACCGTTGTGCGCACACCACCAGGCGGTTCCGAGCTTCGAAGCCGCAGGCCGCCCTCAGGCCCTGCCCCTCAGCATCCCGTGCCAGTAGAGCCGGGGGAGGACGTCCTTCTTCAGGATCCACATGGAGTAGCGCTCCCTGGTGGTGTCGAAGGGGAAGCTCGGATCCGGGTTGTTGTCGTAGTCGAATTCGGCAAGCACGAGCTTTCCGTAGCCCGTGATGAGGGGGCAGGAGGAATACCCATGGTAGCTGGCAGGATGGACGAGGTCCCGCCCCGCCCGGATGGTGAGGAGGTTTTCCACCACCACCGGAGCCTGCTTCCGTATGGCCGCCCCCGTCTTGGCGTTGGGGGTGCTTCCTGCGTCGCCGAGGCTGAAGACGTTCGGGAAGCGGGTGTGTCGCAGCGTATGGCGGTCCACCTCGACCCATCCGGTCTGGGGGTCGGCAAGGGGGCTTTTCCGGATGACATCCACGGGCCCCTGGGGCGGAGTGACGTGGATGAAGTCGAAACGCTCGACCCGCTCCACGGGCTCTCCGTCCGGCCCCGCACTGCGCACGACCGCTTCCTGCCGATCCGCGCGGACCTCCACGAGTTCATGACCGAAGTGGGTATGGATCCCGTAGCGGGCAATGACCTCGTTCAGCGTCTTCGCGAAAGCCGGGACCCCGAAGATGATGCTCCCCGGATGGAAGAAGTGGATCTCGGCATCCTTCAGGCGACCGATCCCGCGCAGATAGTCCGCCACGAGGTACATGATCTTCTGGGGTGCACCCCCGCACTTGAAGGTGCCTGCCGGGTGAGTGAAGAGGGCACGGATGGGGCCGGGCTTCCGGCCGAGCGCCTGGAGGGCCTCCCAGGTGTAGGCCGATGCGTCACAGGCATAGTTGGAGCAGATCCCGTTGTGTCCCAGTCCTTCCTCGAGCCCCGGGACCGCGCCCCAGTTGATCTGCAGGCCGGGAGAGACCACGAGATAGTCATAGGTCAGGGTTCGCCCACCGGCCGTCACGACGGTGTTCCGTTCCGGATCGAAGGTCGCCGCCGCATCCTGGATCCATGTCGCCCCGCCGGGGATGAGGTCTTCCATCCTGCGGACCGACTCCTCCCGCGGCACCACGCCGGCACCCACGAGGGTCCAGAGGGGCTGGTAGTAGTGGTTTCCCGCGGGGTCGAGCAGGGTGACTCGCGGGGCCGGGTCGGCGTCGAGCAGTCGAGCGGCGACGCTGAGTCCCCCGGCTCCCGCCCCGATGACGAGGATCTCGTGGTGGTCACTCGGCGGAGCCGGAACCCGGGAAGCGGGGGATGCGTCCGGGGAAGCGGCGGGTGATGCGGGTGCGTTGATCATGGCACGCTCGGCGTGGGAGGGGCGGGGTTCGGATGGGGGGCGGGTCAGGGGGCTGGGACCGCGAGGGGGCGGGTCGGATCCCGAAGCGGGGGCCGCTCCGAGGGGCCGGGAGCCTCCCTGAGCGAGTCACCGAACCGCCGTCCCACTTCGAGCAGGAACCCGAGAGCCCGCTGGATTTCCGGATCCCGGAGAGCCCGTACCAGTCCCACGGCCCCGACCCGGGGGGCCGGTTCCGACCGGGTCTTCACCAGGGCGCTGGCTGCCGCGGAGACGACGCCGATGGCCTCGGGCGCCAGGGCCTGCGAGGCCAGGAGCGTGCGGATGGATTCGACCTCCCGGCGTCCCACCACCGCGCCGAATTCCAGCGCGGCCCGGGCGCCCCTGGACAACGCGTCCGCGGGATCGATGCCGTTGTCGCGGAGACGTCCCGTCTCCTCATCGAAGACGTCGGCGGCCATGGCGACGAGTCCCGGGGCCTCGCGAGCGAGGTTCAACGCGGTTTCGAGTCCCCGGAGCGTCTCCTCGTCGGAGAGACGCTCCAGCAGGGAAAGCATGCGGCGAAGACGGGCGTCGGGATCGATCCCCCGGTTCTGGAGCTTCCCGATCTCCTCGTCCACAATGTCCGCGGCCATGCCTGCGGCGCCGGGCAGGACGCCCGCGCTCTCGAGGGGGCGGAGCAGGAGCGCCAGGCGGTCCAGCTTCCCTTCGATGGCCACCATGCGCTCGAGGAGGAGGGCCGAGCCCCCCTGGGAGAGATCGTCGGTGGAACCCGGCCTTGCCGGGTCCACGAAGGCAACCGCCAGGTCCGCCGGGTCTGGCGAATCGGCCGGGGAGGGAACAGGAGAGGTCATGGCGGGACCTGGGTTCGGGTGCGCGTCGGGCGGAAGCAGGGTCCCCGGGGGACGTCTCTCTGCGGGGCACCGCCCGACCCCTGCAAGGTGGCGCATGACCTGTCATGTGTCAACAGGTAGCTACAAGTGGCCAGGGGGCGACGCAATCGGCGCCGACGAAGCTCGTTTCCGGGTGCGTCCCCGCGTTCGGCACGGGCACCCCCCTCCGGCTACCCCAGCCACTCCAGCAGGCGGGCCACGGCCCGGGGATTCCCGAAGTACCCGCTGTGCCCGACCCCGTCACCGGCGCCGAAGAGCTCCACCTCCGACATCGCCAGCGGAAACGGCCCTGCCTCGGGGCCCTTCCACACGCTGTCTGCGGGCACGACGAGATCGTTCCCGACCCCCCGGAAGACCTGGTCCACCAGCGGATCCATGAAGCTCCTGAGCCCGAACTCCGTAGGGGAGAAATCCGAGGCCAGGGCGAAATAGCGCCCCGTGAACCCCTCTCCCTCCAGCCGCTGGTCTTCCAGGTTGCCGGGGACCATGGAGGTGAGTCCGCGGAGGCCGCCCACCATTCCGAGCACGACGTCCTGTACGACGGCGAGGAGCCCCTGCATGGCGTCGGTGACCCCGTTGTCCGGAAAGAAGGTGAGGAGGTTGGCGTACACGTCCAGAAGGCGATTGATGTGTGCGGGGCTGGCCATGGCGGTGCCCCCGTTCGGTGTTCCTGCAAACACCACACGGCGTACCTGGACCCGGGGATCTCCCGCCGTGGCCAGCCTCCGGGCCACGAGCCCGCCCCGGGAGTGGGACACCACATCCAGCTCCAGCGGGCCGCCGTCCGGGAGCATCTGCAGGAGCTGCTCGATGTTCTCGGTGGGGGTCCTGGAAAGGGTGTGGTGGTCGAAGGAGAAGACTCGCCCCTGGTAGCGGTTGTGGAGTTCGGCCACCACCTGGGGATCGAACCCCCCGAAGGCCCGATCCGTGCGGCTGAAGGTCCCGTGCACCATGAGGAGCGCAGGGCCCCCCCGGAGCAGGTCCCACTCCCCGGAACTCAGGTCCGCGACCTCCGGAATGCCGAAGTTTTCGGGGGTGAAGGAGCGAACCCGGTAGGGGACCCGGCCTTGCTCCCACCGTGCGGCCAGCGATTGCCCCGCCGCCTTCACCGCCGCCTCCCCGGCGTGGAAGACCAGCACCTTGACGAACTTCTTTCCAAGCGCCCCCACCAGCCCCCGGGTGCGGGGTTCCTCCTGCATGGGGAGGATGGCGCCGGGTACGGTGTACCGAAGGCGCCGCCCCGGGGCGCCGGCCCCGACAGAGCGGGTGGCCCCACCGATCTCCTCGCCGAAATGGAAGCGGAGCACCCCGGCCTCGTCCGCGCTGAGCAGCACCTGCCCCCATCCCTCCCCTGGATCGTCCACCTCGAAGGAAAGGGCAGGCTCCGCTCCCCGGGTCCTCGGGGCTTCCGCCTGGATCTCCATCGTCGTGGCGGTCTGCATCCCGGCGGCCTCCAGCGCCTGGTCCAGGGCGTCTGCCGCCTGTTCGGCCACCACCCGGCGATTCTTCCAGCCGTGCGCGGTCACTGAACCGGACAGGCCCGAAGTGACGACGGTGATCCCCTCCAGTTCGGCTTTCCCTCCCTCCTCCACGAGCGTCCAGGCACGCTTCCGCCGCAGGGCCACCACCTTGTCCACCACGGTCCAGTCCGCGTCGTCGGACTCCGTGGAGGTGAAGGTGATGTCGCGGGTGCCAAAGGCGGCGTTTCGGGCCAGGAACTCCAGCGCGGTCTGCCCGGCGCTTCGGGTCAGGACCCCCTCCCCGGCATCGAAGGCCTCCTGATGGAGAAAGCTGAGGTTGGTGGGCTCCCGGGTGAAGATGAACTTGTAGACATCGGTCCCCTCCTCCAGCCGGGGACCGTAGCGGTCGTCGGAGTAGGGGAAATCGTCGGGAATGTAGAGATCGAAGTAGCCCCGGATGAGAAAGGAACCGGGGGCCAGGAGGACGCCCTTGGTATTGTTGGGATAGAACCGCTGCACCCGGCCGGTGAGACCCAGGTTGATGGCGTTGAGATACAGGTTCTCCCCGGAGTTGTTGTGGATGCGGAAGGCGATCCGGTCCCCCTCTTCCATGGTGATGGAGCCACCGGAGATCTCCGGCTCCGCGATCACGAACGAGGCGGGGTCGGTACGGGCCTTCGGCGGTGCAGGAGGCGCCCTCAGGAGGTCCACCTTGACCCTCCCCTTCAGCTCGCTTCCACGGTCCGGGTTCTCCAGCGCCATGACCTGCTGGTAGCGAGCCAGCCCCTCCAGGTTCCTGACCAGCCGCCCGGTTTCCCCGACGGGCTGGGGAGGCAGCCGCAGGGACCCCACCCGGGAGAAGGTGACCCAGGCGGGTTCCGCCAGGCCGGGGATGAAGGGGGGCTGGTCGGGCGACGTCGGGAGCATGGAGGCGCTCGGCGACGGGGTCTGCGCGGCAGGGTCCCCCCCGGCCCCGGTTGCGGGCTCCAGGAGATGCACCAGCACCCGCGCCTCCTCGGGATCCTCCGCAGGGCGGAGAAGGGAAGACGCCTCGAGTGCGGCGTGCAGCTCCCCCCGGCGTCCCCCGTGACCGGGGCCCGGTACCACGTGGACCGGCATCCGGAAGTCCGCCCAGGGGTGGGCGGTCTCGAGAACCCGGCAGGCGGCCTGCACCGACGAGCCGGGTGCCGACTCCTCCACGATCCGGGCGGTCGACTCCGTGGCACGGACCGCCGTGACCTCCACCGATCCCAGCGCGTCACCCTCCCCGCGGCCACCCGGCGCGAGGACGGACCAGGAGGACCCCTCCCGGACGCCGTGGGCGGCCCCTCCCGAGATCACCACCTCGTCCCCGCTTCGGGAGGCCACCAGGAGGTATCGGAGCGGCTCGATGGTGTCCACCCCGAAGATCGCCCGGTTCACCGCACCCTCCAGCTGGGGGTGCTGCTTGTCATTGGCTCCGGTGACCGCCGCGTAGACCCGCTCGAAGACGTCGGCGTAGGTCGTCGTCGACGAGATGGAGGCGAGGGCGCCGTAGAAGTGGAAGCTCATGGCCCCGTGGTCCACCCCACCCTCGCCCGGGTGTTCGTACGATTTTTCCTCGTTCCGGCACCCTGCCACCAGGACATAGCGGGCCCCCAGCCCCGCCATGAAACCGGACGGGCCGGAGCGGGTTCCCCCGCCGCCGGCTCCCCGCGTCCGGGCGACCACGTCCCGTCGGACGGGGGGCGGCTGCGGATCTCCCCGGGAAGCTCCCGGAACCGCCCGCGCACGGCTCCCGCCCACTTCCCGGGTGATCCCCCCGGAGTGGCAGCTGTCGAAGACGAAGGTGACGTGGGGAGTCCGCTGGGTGAGGGCCACGAGGAAGAGGTGGATCTCGTTGTCCAGGATGTCCAGGTTCGGATGCGACCCCCGCCCGGAGTCCCACGGCATGATGGTCTCGTCCTTTCCGTCCTCCTCGCCGCCATCGTTGTTCCAGGCCCAGGAGCCGTGCCCGGAATAGTGGACGACCACCACGTCCCCCTCTCCGGTCTCGAGCACCAGCTGGTCGAAGGCGGCCAGGATTCCCTCGCGGGACGCCTCTTCATTCAGGATCAGCCGAACCTGCTCGGGAGCGAAGCCGAAGGTGGTCCGGAGGACATCCGCCGCAAGGCGGGCGTCGTTCACGCAGCCCCTGAGCTGCTCCCATGGCTTCAGGTGAGGGTAGTCGTCGATCCCGATGCAGAGGGCCCGGCGCTGAGGTACGATCATGGTACGGCACTCCGGAGAGGGAATGCCCTCCGGCCGGGGCGGCCGGAGGGCCGGAAATCATTCGACTTCGCCCAGCTGCGGCGCCGGGGGTGGGCGTCCCGGGTCCCTTCCGGTCCCTCCCTCCCCCTCTCCCGCCTTCTGCTTCAGTTCGCGGACGGCGTCGCTGATCTCCTCCAGCCAGGGGGTGAGCTCACGAAAGTACCGATCCAGCTTGAGCTCGAGGTCTTCGGACATCACGCATTCTCCAGGTTGGGGGTGCTACGGACGACTCGCGGTGACGAGTCGGTCCCTGCGGTCCCGGACGATCCGGGCATCGCTGTTCTGACGAAGGGATTCCATGGCCGCCGCCCGCACCTCGAGGACAGCGGGGCGGAAGAGCGGATAGATGCTGGGGGTGGATTCCAGCCAGGTCGTCACGTCCACCGCCTCGGACGGGCGCCCGAGCGCCAAAGCCAGCCGGGCGTGGACGAGCCGTTCGAAGCCCAGGGCGTCCGACTCGTTCCACTGGATCTCCCCCCGGGGGCGGAGGGACCTGAGGATGTCCAGCGCTGCGGTCGAGTCCCCCTCGGCCAGGGCGGCATGACCCGACATGGCCTGGGCCAGGAGGGAATCCCGCGCCGTACGGGGGCCCGTGGCCAGGCGGTCCTCCATCCTCCGGGCGATGTCCCGGGTTGCCGCTCCGTTCCCCCTGGAGGCCTCCCATATCCCCATGAACCAGAGGCGGGCACTGTTGCTGGAGCGATATCTCCCGTCTTCATCCCGGTTTGCTGCGGCCACCACCTCCGCCCGCCCATCGGTGGGGTACCCTGCGGCCTCCACCAGCAGGAAGAGGAGTTCGGCGAACTGCACGGGAGTCCCGTCGCCGGGCTCCGGGGTGTGATCCCGCACGGGGCGGGGATCGGCCATCGCCCGGAGATCCTCGAGGGAGCTGCCCGCGGCTTCCACCAGCGCGAGCGCCTCGTCGGTGCGGCCGGTGGCGAGGAGAAGACCCATGAGGCCCTTGAGGCTGCTCCACCGGCGCCCGACCTCCCATCCGGTGGTCGTGGTATCGTGGGCCAGGAGAGCCCGGTAGGCCGCCTCCGCGCAGGACCACCGTCCTTCTCCCCCCGCCAGGTTCGCGGCGACCTCCATGAGGGGACCGGGACGTCTGTGCGCCTCCTCCTCCCAGTCCACGCTCCCGGGACCGTGTACCGCGCAACGCGTTGCGAGCACGATCTCCGAGACCAGTTCCGGGTCTGCGGCGGCTGCGCGGAACTCCACGTCCAGCCCCCGGAGTGCGTCGGGGTCGTCGGATCGGAGGCGGTGCTGGGCCAGATGGTAGAGAACCCCCCCGGCGGTGGGATCCAGGGCATGGGCCCGCTGGAAGGCCTCCGTGGCCACGGAGTCGGGGAACCGCCTCGAAGGGGCGAGATGGTGGTAGACCTCGCCTCTCTGGGCGTGCGCGGCGGCCATGCGGGGGTCGAGCAGCAGGGCCCGATCCAGTGCGGCGAGCGCCCTCTCCGAGTCCCCGGCCAGGTAGGCCTGAAGCCCCTCGGCGAAGGCCCGGTCCCGGTCCGTGAGATCCAGCAGCAGCGCGGCCTCCACGAGGAAGGATGCCTCCTGGGACCGGTGTCTCCAGGAGGCGGCCTGCGCCCCCCGGATCGCCGCTTCCGGGAAGTCCGGGTCCAGGTCGAAGGCGGACTGGTAGGCGGCCAGCGCGTCCGCGTATCGGGCACGACGAAAGGCCGCCTCTCCGCTGAGGAACTGGGCCACGGCCGCCGGGTCCCGCTCGGTGAAGTGGGCGGCAAAGTCGGCCGGCACCTGGCCGAGGAGCGAGGGAAGAAGCTGGCTGGCGGCCCGAAGTCCCGGTACCCAGGGCTCGCCGAGGCCTCCCCGTGCGCTCGCCCGCTGCAGGGGAAGCTCCTCCGCGACGTCGAAGAGATCCAGCAGGACGGTGACGGAGTCGACCCCCGCCACCAGCCTCCCCACCACGAAGCGTCCGCTCCCCTGGGCCGTGGCGATGCTCCGTGCTCGTGCGAGCGTGAGCGTCCGGGGGTTCAGCTGTTGCTCCGGATCGAGAAATGCCCAGCCGTCGATCCACCGGAGGGAGGCGGCCCGGTCCAGCGCATGCCCGATCATCGTGGCGATGTCCTCTCCCACGGAGGTGGGCAGACCGCCTTCCGGAACCACGATGGGAAAGACGACAATCCGGTTCCGATCGAGCTCCACGGTGGAGGGCAGGGTCCGGAAGATGGCGAGCCCCCCCAGGAGCAGGGCGGAGGCCCCCACGAGCCCCAGGGCTCCCCTTCGCATCCAGCGGGCCCTCGGCGGTCCCACGGTTCCCAGCGGATCCTCGGGGCCCGCCTTCCTGAGTCCCTGGGGAGTGAGATCGAAATACCAGGAAAGGGCCAGCACGATGGGGAAGCCCACGAAAGCCACGCCGACGAGCGCCCGGAAGACCCAGTAGGGAGCGCCCAGGGCGGGGAGGAGCAGATCCGCTGCCTGAAGAAGGGCAAACGCCACCACCACGTACATGGCCGCGGCACGGCCCACCCGCCTCTCCATCAGTTCGGCGAGAAGCCCCTGCTTTGGTGGCGGGGAATCGGAAATGGGTGAACCCTCCTGACGGTCTTCCGGGGCGCGGGCACGGGGCGGTGCCGGCGTCCTGGTCGAAGGACCGGAAGAACATACGCCGGTGTCCCGCGCGCGGGCAACGGCGCCGGAAACAGGGGTGCTGCCGCCCCCGCGTGTTTGCCATCTGCAGGCCCCTCGAGTACGGTGATGTCATGTCCCTGCCGAAGGACTTCGGACGCCCGCCCGGAGGTGGACCCCATGGATCGCATTCCTCGAATCGCCCTGCTGGTCCTGCTCGCAGCCACGCATGGCTGTGCTCCCATGGAACGGGGGTCAGCCGCGCCGGCCGGATCCACGGGGGACGACCCGCCTGGCCCGCATCCGGCTGCCGAGACCACGCCCCCTCCCACCGGCGAGCCGGCGTCCCCCTCCCAGGTGCCGGGGGGAGACGAGGCCCGCTGGGAATCCCTCCTGAACGGGGTCCGGGCGCAGCCTCGGGACTGCGGAGGCGACCCGTACGCCGCAGCCCCTCCCCTGCGGTGGGACCCCCGCCTCGGCACCGCAGCCCGGGGGCACAGCCGGGACATGGCAACCACCCGGACGCTGAACCATGCCGGCAGCGACGGCCGCACCCCCTGGGACCGGATCGCCGCCGCAGGCTACGAGTTTTCCGCCGTGGCCGAGAACGTGGCCGGGGGTCAGCCCGACGCACGGGCCGCGGTGGAGTCCTGGATCCGGAGTCCCGGGCACTGCGTCAACCTCATGAACCCCGCGTTCCGGGACTTCGGGGCCGCTGGCGAGCGGGGCTCGAACGGAACGATGTACTGGACCCTGAAGCTCGGGGCGTCGTTCTGACGTGGGCGCCCCCCGTTCGCGCCGAGTCGCGGGCGGATCCCGGAGGTTCACAGCGGGCTGACTTCGGCCGGCCCCGGTGTCACCAGTCCGGCAACATGTCCCACAGCTCTGCGGGATCCCACTCGCTCAGGTAGAGTCGGGCGGGGATCGGATTGTCGCCCATGGCTCCCACCCAGATGTAGTAGTCGCCGTCCTCGGCGTTGGGGATCGACAGCATC
This sequence comes from Gemmatimonadales bacterium, assembly GCA_007692665.1. Classification (GTDB taxonomy): domain Bacteria; phylum Gemmatimonadota; class Gemmatimonadetes; order Longimicrobiales; family Gaopeijiaceae; genus SKNW01. The sequence goes on from REBP01000130.1 coordinate 36,474, forward strand.
GGGTTCCCACCGAAGGAGTCGCGGTCGCACAACCCGCGGTCGTCCGGGAGGATCACGTGGAGGGTGGTGCTTCCGTCGCCCACGGACGCCATCGTGAGGGTCCGCCCACTACCCCCGGTGTACGTCAGAAGCACGCTGCTGTAGACGGGAACGTTTCCGTACGTGCATCCCGGCTGGTCCGGGGCGGCGGGCCCACCGGCCATCACGTCCACGCTGTGCGGATCCGGGATAAACCCGCCCACCAGCGAAACATACTGGGTTTCGGTCGCCACCTCGGCGGCGACAGGCCCCCCCCACGGCTCCTCCCCTTCCTCCTCCCAATCCCCGGCCCAGACGACCGCCAGCCAGACCAGCGCGATGAAGGCCGCGACGCCTCCTCCCACCCCCAGGAGAATCGGGCGAGCCTCCCGGAGTCGTCCCCCGGCCAGGGGCGCGGTGGGTGCCAA
>REBP01000184.1 GCA_007692665.1 Gemmatimonadales bacterium
TGGGAACCGTTTCGGGACCCGTTCCATGACCCGTTTCACGAGCCGGTCCCGGACCCCTTCAGCGACCCGGACCCGATCCGGGACCTGGAGGACCGGATCCTGGCGATGGCGGCGCACATCAACGCCGCCACCTTCCGGTTCCTCGACCTGGTGGCGGAGTTCGACCGGCGGCGAGGGTACGAACTGGGCGGCCATGCTTCCACGGCCCACTGGCTCGCGGCGCGGGCGGGACTGGGAAGGAACGCCGCCCGGGAGCGGGTGCGGACAGCCCGTGCTCTGGAGGAACTGCCGCTCATCAGCGCGAAGATGGCCTCGGGCCAGCTCTCCTATGCCAAGGCCCGGGCCCTGACGCGCATCGCGACGCCCGAGCTGGAGCCCGAACTGGTGGAGCTGAGCCTGGACCGGAGCGCGGCGGAGGTGGAGCACATGGTGCGCGGGTGGCGGCTGGGCTCGGCGGCAGACGAGAGGGAGCGCGAGGAGCTTCGCCACCAGTCGCGCACGCTGAGCATCGTGCCGGGGCTGGACGGCATGTACCGGGTGCGGGGGATCCTGACGCCGGAGCAGGCGGCCATGGTCATGCGGGGCCTCGACGCCGCAGCCGACATGCTCTTCCGCGAGGCATGGCCGGGGGCTGCGTACGAGAGCCGTGTGCCCGAAGCCGCGGTGATGCGCGGCGACGCATCCCACGCCGAGGAGTCCCTCGCGGCGGCAGCCCGCCGCCGGGCCGATGCCTTCGCCCTCCTGGCGGAACGGGCGCTCTGGGCAGGGTTCGGCGGGAAGGGGTCTGGAGGGGCGGGGTCCGGAGGGGCGGAAGCTGCGGAAGCCGAGACTGAGGATGAGAGTTTCGATGCCGGCATCGAATCCGCGGCGGCCTGCGGCTGCGGGACCGCCCACGGCTCGGGCCGCGCCCCCGTGCCCATCTCCGGATCCCGCGCGGCCCGCACCCAGGTGGTCCTGCACGTGGACCTGGACGTGCTCCGGGGAGGGCCGGCGCCTTCGGGTCACCCGGGGACCGGTGCCGAAGGCGACCGCTCCGAGCTCCACGACGGCGTGCGCGTTACCGCGGAAACGTCCCGGCGCCTCTCCTGCGATGCCTCGGTCGTGCCGCTCTTCCTGGCGCCCGCTGCGGAGGGCGACGGCGATGCCGATGGCCGCGGCGATGCCGGCCTCGGGCGCCGCATCGTCGACATCGGTCACATGAAGCGCGTCGTCAGCCCCGCGCTCCGCCGCGCACTGGATGCCCGGGATGCCGGCTGCCGCTTCCCCGGCTGCGGGTGCCGGTTTGCCGAGGCGCATCACGTCATCCACTGGAGTGCCGGGGGCGAGACCTCGCTCGAGAACTGCATCCTCCTCTGCCGACACCATCACCGCCTCGTTCACGAGGGCGGCTGGCGCATGGTCTACCGCGGCACCGGGAACCCCGTCTTCCACGATCCCCTCGGCGGCACCCACCACTCGGGCCGTTTCCGGGCGCACGCCCTGAGCCTGGAAGCCCGGGGACGCGTGAGCGCCATGAACCCGGATTCTGTTTCTGATATCAATCCCCCTTCGCCCGGGACAGGGCCGACCTAGGGCAGGCCGGCAGGACTGCGGCAGGCGAGCCTGGCTGCATCCGCGCTACTGGCGGCGGCGCCTCGGTTCCGGGCGCCGCGAGAATCGCAGCTTTTCATCGGGGGAAGGGAGGAGCCTGAATCCGGCCAGGTGGAACAGCTGCACGGTGCCCCACCTGGCCACCGACGGATCGACCTCCACGCGCTCCGCAAGGACCGGATCCGGCTTCACGCCGGGCAACCGCCGGAGGACACGGTCGACCCCGAGGGCCCGCAGCCATGTCGAGAGCCGCAACCAGGAGCGACGGATGGGGCGGCCCACCAGGAAACCGTCCGTACCCTGGGGCTGGTAGAGGGGCATGAGCAGGAGACCCGGCAGCGGTGCCAGCACCGGCCCGGAAGCGGAGGCAGCCAGTGGCGTCCCACGCGTCACCCGGTCGAAATTCGCATGCCCCGGGTCCATGAGGAACTTGTCTTCACTGCGGATCTCGTGCCGATGCACGACCTCAAGCACCCGCGGCAGACCACGCGTCGCGCGATTCAGACGGAGGCGGAACCCAGGCAGGTCCGCTCCGCCCTCCCCATGCACGCTCCCTTCCGGCAGCATCCCGAGTTCCTTCATCGTCAGCCAGATGGCGGCCTCCAGGTTTCCCGACGTTCCCGGATGATCGTGCTGCCCCCCCTCCACCAGAAGCATGGCCTTCCCTTCTCGCTCCATGTAGTCCAGGAGCGTGCCACTGATGGCCTCCTCGATGCCGAGGATCAGGGGAAGGGGCATGGCCAGCGCGAGCGCGCGGGCCCTCAGGGTATCGCTGATGCAGGAGAACGGCGCCCCCGGTCCGGACGTGGAATGGAGGTCAAGAAGCACCACGTCAGGCCGGTCCTGGAGGAGTTCGTCGAGCGCGCGGAGGAGCTCCCACTGCTCGCGATCTTCCCCCCCGGCAGGAGGAGTCTCCACGGCCCTCAGCCGGGCGACTCTCCCGGCCGTCCAGAGCCGGTTCAGATCCTCGGTGACATATCGAACGCCCGCAGCGAGAGCCGGGCGGTTCCCGGAAAGCGCGACGACCTCACCCCTGATCGGGGCCTGCATGGAGCCCAGGGAGTCGAAAACCCGCTCCACGGCGAGGATTCCCCCAGGCTCGTTCCCGTGCATCCCGGCAACGATGAGAAGCAGGGGGCCGGCCTTCTGCCCAGCGCCGTGACGGCCGAGCACGCGTGGCAGGAGCCCGTCCCGTGCATCCACCGGACCCGCGACCGGGGACAGGTTCACGGACTCCCCCACGGCGCCGGACCGGGACACGAGGTCAGTTCCGGTACCGACAGCGACAGCGGCAGCGGCAGCGTCAGCGGTCGACGATTCGCCTGAGGTTCGGCTTCGCGGCAGCACGGCACTTGGTGCAGGTGTGAAGATGGCTTGCGATCACGGGAACGGGCGGGCAGGCGCCCTGGCCGATGCGGAGGATCCCCAGAGAGGTCCCGCCCTGAGCTTCCCTGCAGACGATCCCTTCCGAGGAGCACCCCATGGAACATCGCGACCCCGCCCGGTTTCGCTACCCCTCCGGAGGATCACCGTGCCGCCCCGCGTCCGTCGTCCTTGCCCCCCGGGCCCTCCGGCCCGTAGGCTGGGGCGAATCAGGAGCCCTGTTTTCCCGGCAAGGAGCCGCCACCATGGCCTGTCCCCACCTCCATGATTCCCAGATCGCCGCCCGGCACCGGAGACGCTGCCTCCCTCCGGCGGTCACGCCGCCAGCGGTCACGCCGCTGACGATCACCCCGCCGTTGATCATGCTGGCGACGGTCACGCTCCTCGCCCTTGCCGGATGCACCCCGCCCGCCGAGAGCTCCGCATCCCCGCAGGGCCGCGGCGGCACCACCGTTCCAATCCCCGCCGCCGCGCCAACCGGCCTTCCGGGGCAGGCCTCCATCGAGGCCCCTTTCGATCCGGCGACGCCAACCTGGAACCGTTATCACACCCATGCGCAGACCATCGCGATCCTCGAGTCGTACCACGCCCGCTACCCCCAGCTGACCCGGCTCGACACCATCGGTTCGAGCATCCACGGCCACCCCCTGGTCGTCATGGAGATCACGAACCGGGAGACCGGCCCGGCTGCCGAGAAGCCGGCGATCTACCTGGACGGCGGAATCCATGCCCAGGAACTCACGGCCTCCGAGGTCGTCCTCTACACCATGGACCACCTCCTCACCGGGCACGGCACCGACCCCCGCGTCACCGAGCTTCTCGATACCCGCGCCTTCTACCTGCACCCGAAGGTGAACCCCGCCGGCTCGGACCTGGTGCTTCGCGAGGACCAGTGGATGCGGAGCACCCCCCGTCCGGTGGACGAGAACGGCGACGGGATCCCCGATTCGGACCCGCCCATGGATCTCGACGGCGACGGTCGCATCCTCCAGATGCGGATCCCCGACCCCGACGGCAACCGGGTGGCCGACGCCGACGACCCCCGCATCATGCGCCCCCGCACCGAGGACGACACCGGCCCCTTCTACCGGGTGGAACGGGAAGGCATCGACGGGAACGGCGACGGCCGCATCGCCTCCGACGGGATCGGCGGAAGCGACATGAACCGCAACTTCCCCTACAACTGGGCGCCGCTTTACCGACAGCCAGGGTCGTACAATTTCCCCCTGTCGGAGCCCGAGACCTGGGCCCTCGCCAACTTCGTGAACGACCACCCGAACATCACGCAGATCATCCACGGCCACACGTCGGGCGGCTTCATCTACCGGCTCCCCTCGGCATCCAACCCGGCCACCTTCGACACCGTGGACCTCGCTCTCATCGAGGACCTGGGCGCCTGGTACACGGAAGACACCGGAAGGCCGGTCATCCCGAGCGCCACCGACCCCGTGGACCACCGCTACGGCACGTTCATCTCGTTCGCCTACTTCGCCAGCGGCATCGTCGGATGGGTCCCGGAGTACTGGCCCGGCCCTGCATCCTGGGTCCCCGACGCCACCGGCGACGGCAGGATCACGGAAGCCGACTGGCACCGCGCCAACGACGAGCGCTTCGGCGGCGCCTACTTCACCGACTGGACCCCGTTCGACCACCCCCAGCTCGGCCCGGTGGAGATCGGCGGATGGCACACGAAGTACTGGTCGCAGAACCCCCCGTACGAACTGCTGGAGGAGGAACTCCGCACCCAACTCCCCTGGATCCTCGAGATGGCCGCCCGGTCCCCCCTCGTCACGGTGTCCGAACCCCGTTTCGAGGTGCTGGACGACACCCGCGTCGCCGTCGAGGTTACCGTCACCAACACCGGATGGCTCGCCACCCACCTGACCCGGCGCGGCGCCGAGGGGAACGTTCAGCCGGACGGCGAGGTCCGGGACCCCGTGGTCCCCGCTCCGCTGGCGGTCCTCGAGGTCGGGGGAGGCCGCCCCGAGTCCGGAAACGGCCGCATCCGTTTCGGGCACCTGGCCGGGAGCAACCCCCACACCAACAGCGTCAGCGAACAGAGCCGGACGCTGCGCTGGATCGTCGTGAGGAGCGGGGATGCGGACGGGGCCGCCACCGGGAACGCCTCCGCCCCGCGCGACCTGCACGTCCACATCACCATTTCAACCGCGAAGGGGGGTACGGTACGTACCGAGGGTCGACTTCAGCCCCCCGAATGACCACGACCCTCCCCGAAACGACGCCGTCGAGGACCTGCACGCCGCCGACGCCCGTCCCCGGTCCCGACCCCCGCCCCCGGAATTCCTGCCATGCCCAGCAACGACCTGGTCCCCCCTGACGTCGAGGGACTCGAGACCGCCGTCGAGACGGCCGTCGAGCCCACCGTCGACGCCACCGTCGACGCCGGCGTCGACGACCCCGACGCCGAGCCCGTCATCCCCCCGCCGCAGCTCCAGCTGAGCGGCGCCGCGCTGGCGCGCATCCGCGAAATGCTCGAAGAGGAGGATCTCCTCGACGAGGGCGGACTTCGGATCTCGGCCCGCACCGGCGCCGGGTGCTCCGCCCCCATGCAGTTCAACCTGGTCCTCGAGACCGAGCCCCGCGACGACGACGTGATCCTCGCGGGCCAGGGCATTCGCATCTTCATGGATCCCGTGAGCGCCTGGTCCCTGGACGGCCTCGCCGTGGACTGGGTGGATGCGCCAGGCATGGGCGAGGGCTTCGCCTTCCGGCACCCCCGGGGCGTCGGGGGCCGGGCCTGCTGAGCCTCTCCCGACGATGCGCGCCGCCGGCATCGGGTCGAGACCCGGGCGGAGCCGCCGAGGACGTCGCGGCGAATCAGCCCAGGGGTCAAGGCGGCCCGCGCGCGGCCGCTTTGACATCGGGCTTCTGCCGATGAATTATTGAGCGGTTGGGTTGACCCGGTTCCGATCCGGGCGGAGTTCCCGACTTCCCTCGATCGAGGATCAATCGGTGTTGTTCAGAGAGTTGAGGGAACGTCGACTCGGACCCATCGTCGCATCGTATGCGGCGGTAGGCTGGATCGTGCTCCAGGTCGCCGATCAGCTCGTGGATCGGGAAGTGGCCCCGCCCATCGTCTACACCATGACCCTTCTGTGGTACGTGGTCGGCCTCGCGGCCTCGGCCGTGCTCGGCTGGTACCACGGCGAGAAGGGCAGCCAGCGTGTCACCCGGACCGAGGTGGTGATGCTGGGTCTCCTGGCCACGGTAGCCCTGTCCGGCTCCGCGCTACTGGTACGGGGCACGGCCGGCGAAAACGCCCTGCCGACCGCCGATGCACTCCGGGCGGCGGGCCTGGATCCGTACCGGGTTGCCGTGCTCCCGTTTGCGGACCGGAGTCGCGACGGGAGCCTCGGCCACGTGGCCGGCGGCCTGACCGAGTCCCTCATTCGGAACCTGGGCACGGTGGGGGCACTCGATCTGGTCAGCGAGAACGGAGTGGCCCAGTTCCAGGACTCGAGCCTCCCGCTGGACAGCATCGCCCGGCTCCTCGGTGCGGGCACCCTGGTCTCGGGCACCGTGGAGCGTTCGGGAGGCGGTGTCCGCGTGAACCTCTCGATCGCGGACGGCGTCAGCGGGGCCGAGTTCCGTCGCGGACGCTTCGAGGAGTCCGAGGAGGCGCTCCTGGACCTCAACGCCGGAGTCTCGCAGGAGGCATCCGCCCTTCTCCGCGAATGGCTGGGGCAGGAAGTCGAGCTGCGCCGGCAGTCGGACGAGACCAGCGACCCCGTTGCCTGGGCGCTCCTGCAGCGCGCGGAGCGGGAACGGCGCGAGGCCGAGGCCCATGCCCGCGCTGGAAACATGGAGGCTCTGGCAGAGGCGCTGGACCGGGCCGACGGGTTTCTGGCAGAGGCTGGGGAGCGCGACCCGTCCTGGCCCAGGCCCTCGGCCACGCGCGCTCGAATTCAGCTCCGGCTGGCTCAGCTTTCGTCCGGAGAGCCCCGCGAGGCGGGTGCGTATTCCGAGCGGGGGCTGGCCTTCGCCAACGAGGCGCTGGCGCTCGACGAGCGGTTCGCGGCGGCACTCGAAGTGCGGGGCACGCTCAACTACCTGCGCTGGGCCCTCGGACTTGGCGGGGGGAATGCAGTGTCGCTTCTCGACGCGGCCGAGGCCGACCTTCAGGCCGCTGTTCGCCGGGATGCTTCGCTCGCGAACGCCTGGAACGTCCTCAGCATCATCCATTCGCAGAAGCCCGACCTCGTGAACGCCAAGCTTGCGGCCAGCCGGGCCTACGAAGAGGATGCGTTCCTGCGTGCGGCGGACGATCTGCTCTGGCGGCTCTACGCCACGTCCTACGATCTGGAGCAGTTTCAGGATGCGGTGCGCTACTGCGAAGAGGGTCGCCGACGATTCCCCGATCACCATCGCTTCGTGGAGTGCCGTCTCTGGCTCCTGGCTTCACGGGCCATGGAGCCCGACGTGGACCTGGCATGGGCGCTCCACTCGGATTACGTGGCGCTTGCGCCTGAACGAAGTCGGGACTTCCGGGATCGGCAGGGGCGACTGGTGGTCGGCGGGGTGATCGCTCGTGCCGGCCTGCCCGACAGTGCCAATGCGGTCCTCCTGGCGGCACGGCCCACCCCCGACGTGGACCCGACGGGGGAGTTGCTGGGCATCGAGGCCGTCTTTCGCCTCCAGATGAATCAGAAGGACGAGGCGCTCTCCCTGGTTCGTACCTACCTGACGGCAAGCCCATCGCACCGGGCCGGGTGGCAGTGGAGCGCCCACTGGTGGTGGCGGCCGCTGCAGGACAACCAGGAGTTCAGGATGCTGGTCGGGGGATCGCCGTAAACTGTTGTATCACAGCAACATATCGCTTCCCGCACGGTGCGCGCATCCATCAGTTCCGTTGAGTGATTCGGCGCGGAACCGTCACTTTCCTCAGGTGCGAACGGGGCACGCTTCATGCCCCCCCATCCACCGTGCTCCGAGTCCCGGCGGAGCGCTGATCCAGACACACTCCGTGTCGGACCATCATTCCGTACTCGGAGTGTCCATGAACCGTCTCTGGCCGTCTGTCCTCCTGTGCGTCGCGTTGACTGGATGCGACAACCTTGGAGACTCCCCCCTTGCCGCCCCCCTCCTTCCCACCGGCCCTTCGGCAACCCTGCAGGACGCCACGGCCGGGGGGAGCGCCGGCTTCTACTTCCTTCCGCCCCTCACGGCCGATCCCCTCGTGTCCGGGAAAGCCGACCTGACCCGTTCGCCCAGGGTCGTGATTTGCGAGGTGTACGACGCCGGGCTGGGAACCTGCACAAGGGATCTGATCACCTTTCAGGGGAGCGACATCACCGTCACGGGCGAGTCCTACGCGGTGGTGTGGAGCGGCCGCGATACCGGGGTGGTGCTGGACTGGCCGTATCGAGTCTCGGTTCACGTCGGCGCCTACGAGTTCGGACATGCCGAAGTGAGGTTCATGCAGAACGCCTTCAAGGCGCGCGGCCAGACGGAGCTGACATTTGTCGGCACGCAGCGCTCGATTCCGATCCGCTTCCGGATCGAGGAGGGGGCCCTGATTGCGGCGGCCATCGAGAGCGAGTGCGATGTGGACGGGACGACCATCCTGGACTGTGATGTCCAGGAAGCTTCGCCGGAGACCGAGACCACGGCCGTCGTGGAAGACACCGACGGGAACGTCGCCGGCCTCGTGATCCTGCCCCCAGGTGCCGTGACCGAAAACGCGCTGCTCGTGCTCAAGCATCTGGGCAACCCCATTGACGGGACCACGATCAACGAGACCGACCAGATCCCCTTCTTCCTGCGCGTCAAGGTCACGGACATCGACGGGAACGATCTGACGCTTCTCGAAAAGGCCGCGCTGGTGGTCTGTCAGAATCCCAACCTGCACGTCCATGGCCCCGCGATGGCGAAACTGAAGATCTTCCGCCTGACGAGTGCGCAGCAGACCGAGATCCTCGCTACCAACGTGGGGGACCCCCGCTGCGCCGGATTCGGTGTCGCGAGCACGCAGCGGCCGGCTTCGTTCATGGGGCGCCTTCGGGCCGACCTGAAGTCGAGCGTCGCCTTCCTGTTCGGTCCTCAGCCCCTCAGCGCGCTGCACGGGGGTCTGAATACCACCCTGGAGTCGTTCAGCGATTTCGGTGCCGTGGTGATCGAGTCGACGCCGATCGCCTACGGGAGCACCTGGGAGTGGAGCACCGGGGCGAACTCGGGGTCCGGGCCATCGCCGTTCACGACGACTTCCTGGAACAGCGGGACGTGTCCGGACCTCAACCTGCTGAGACCGTCCGGCACCTCGAACGTCTGGCCCCTCGGCAGCAACAGCACCCCCAGCGTGATCACGCTCACGAAGGAATTCACCCTCCCGGCCCATGCCACGGGAGCCACGGTATGGGCGGCCATCGACAATGACATCCGGGTCTTCGTCAACGGGGTGGACGTGACCCCCGGATTCCAGATCGGGCAGACGAACAACGGGGAGCTGGGCTCCGACGGATGGCTCACCCACGAGAACTGCACCATGCCGGACGCCTATTCCTTTCCTGTTCCGGCGACGGCTGTTAATTCGGGCGGGGTCAACACTCTCACGATTCACGCGCGGGATCGCGGCACCATCGGGTTCGTGGACGTCCGAATCGACGCAGTCCTTCCCTGAGGCGAACTGCGGGGTTTCGGTGTCGGGGGGCAAACGTCTCGCCTCCCGGCACCCCTGCATGGGGCGCGCCGCGGGTTCTCCGGGGCGCCCCGCTTCGACCCTGCAGCCGGACCTGCTGAGCTCACATGACCATTCGCGCCGCCGTCATGACCGGACCCGGGGAGCCCCTCCGGGTGGACACGTTTCCGCGCCCCGATCTCGCCCCCGGCGAGGTCCTCCTCGAGACCGTGGCCAGCGAGGTCTGCGGCACCGACGTGCACCTCTGGCACGGGCGGCTCACCGGCGTCCCCTACCCCATCATCCCGGGGCACGTGAGCGTCGGGCGGGTGGCCGAGTCGAATGGAGTGACCGAGGACGCCATGGGCGAGCCCATGGCTCCCGGGGACCTGGTGACCTTCCTCGACGTCCTCGGCACCTGCCACGCCTGCTACCACTGCACGGTGGCGCGCCAGCCGAACCGGTGCCCGTCGAGGCGCGTGTACGGCATCACCTGCGCCGCCGCCGACGGCCTCATGGGCGGGTGGAGCGAGATGATCCTGCTGAAGGCCGGTGTCCGGATCCTGAAGCTGCCTGCAGGGGTCACTGCCGAGCGCTTCATTGGCGGGGGATGCGGCCTCTTCACCGGCTTCGCCTCGGTGGAGCGGAGCGGGCTCGCCATGGGCGACGTGGTCCTGGTGCAGGGAGCAGGGCCGGTGGGGCTCGCCGCGGCGGCCTTCGCCCAGCTCCGGGGAGCCGGCCTGGTGATCCTCATCGGGGCGCCGGAGGCCCGGCTGCAACTTGCCGGGAGGTTCGGCGTGGACACCACCTTCGACCTGGCCGATACCGACATGGCCACGCGCCGCGACGGGATCCTGCGGCTCACCGGCGGCCGCGGCGTCGATGTCGTGCTCGAGGCGTCAGGGAACCCGGCGGCCCTCCCCGAGGGGCTCGACCTCCTCCGGGACGGCGGCACGTACGTGGTGGCGGGGCACTACACCGACGCCGGCCCTGTCCAGCTCAACCCCCATCTCCAGATGAACCGGAAGCACGTGGAGCTGAGAGGTCAGTGGGGCACGGACTTCCGCCACCTGGTGGGCGCCCTCCGCATGCTCGGCCGCCACGGAGACGCCCTCCCCTTCGAGGCCGTGGTCGGCGGGCGCTACACGCTGGACCGGACCGAGGAGGCCCTCCGCGACGTGGAGGCGCTCCGGGTCACGAAGGCGGTGGTGGTGCCGGGGTAGGGGACGGCCTTCGTCAGTCCACCCGCATGCAGCGCGTATGGCAGCGGAGCTCGAAGACGCCATTCAGGTGCAGCGGTTCGACACCGAGGGTCACCCAGGCACACTGCCGAAGGGAAGCAGTCCCGTTTGACAGACAACCGAGAGGCAGGTTTTCTGACACCCCGCCACCTGCGCGAGCCGCCCGGGTGACAGCCTCTGCATGCCGAGGTATGATGGCAGACCCCTCGGGATCCCTGTCCTGCGGTGCTCCCCCACGACCGGCGCTGTGCCCGTGCCCCGTGAGGCCCTCGCACAGGATGAGGCTCCCGCATCCCACGCAGCGCATGCATCCCATCCGATCCCCCACCCCATGAAGACAATCGCCCGCTCCGCCCTTTCCGCCCTGCTCCTGGCCGGAACCCTTCTCGCGCTTCCGGCGGCGCCCCTCGCATCCCAGGACACGGCCTCCGGCTACTACCAGTTCCCGACCCTGCATGGGCAGA